>JAEZJK010000023.1 GCA_023415835.1 Bacillota bacterium | reverse complement strand
GCGCCTCTCCCACAGAAAATTAAAAAATGCTTTAATTATCTCGACCAGACTAACGTTTTTAAAAAGCTTCCCATGAGGTAACTCTCCCATGTCACACTGGGTCAATGCCCTAACATTCCTTCGTTCTCCTTCAAGGGAAATTGGGGACCGGATTATGCTGCGGTACTGGGTCATAGCCCTAACAGAGGCGCCCTACCGATCCCCAATCTTTTATAACAATTTAAGATGCTTTTACCATTTTTTGCATGTAAGGACCCACAATAGCTTCGGGATAATAAGTAATTTGTTTAGTTCCCAAGGTATAAAGTACACGGATGAGTTTTCCACATAACGCAATAATTGATTGTTTTTTCTTTAACGGATTTTGGCTTCTTGTTGTGTAATAATGGTGCAAAGCCCGAAATTCCGGATTATTTCGTACAAGAACCAGAACGCTTCGAAACAATAGTGAACGCAATTGAGGGCGTCCTCGTTTAGTAATTTTAGTTTTTCCTTTATGTGTCCCAGAACTGTTCTCTTTAAGGTGCAATCCGGCTAGGCGGATAATCTGCTGACCGTCTGAATATCGATATAAATCCCCGGTTTCCGCCAGAAAGCCAGCTACTAAGATTTTACTGATACCGGAAAGAGTCAATAAAAAGGCGGCATAAGGAATCTTATCGATCAGTTGGTATACTTCAGTTAAGATAGTATCATTTTGCCCTTGAAGCAAGTCATATTGTTCTAATAACAGCTTAAGCTCCAACCGGGCAGAGATCAATGCATCCTGAAGTCCTATCGTTTTAGACGCAGCTTCCACAAGTTGAGTGGCTCGTTTAATTCCGATGCCGCGTTGAATAGTCTTCCTCCACTGAATTAGGACTCCCAATGGGCCTTGTTCCACAATTTCGCAAGGAAGAGGAAACGAATGCAAGACAATGAGTGAAGCTTTTCCTTCCCAGTCTTTGAAAACCTCCGAGTATTCCGGGAAGAAGCGGCCTAGCCATTGATGGATTTGGTTTTTAACTCGTGTAAGACTAATGTTAATTCGTTCCCGCTGGTTCATGAGAATGCGTAAATCAGCAAACTCCTGTTCCGGACAGATATGATAGTTATATTTACCGTTTTTTACGAGTTCTGCAATGACTTTCGCGTCCTTGGTGTCGTTTTTAGTCGGTGAATTATCATCAAATTCCTTAGTTCTTTTGACATGGCTTGGATTAACAAGAACAAGCTGAATATTTTCCTCTTTCAAAAAACGTTCCAGAGGAAACCAATAATGTCCGGTGGGTTCAATGCCTACAATTATCTTATCTTTCTTGTATTTGGCCTGTAATTGCCTAATCCATGAAAGAAAAAGAAGAAATCCTTGTCGATCATTGGTAAACTTACACCGGTTTCCAAGCTCAATCTCGCGATTGTCAATCGCTCTGGCAACATGAATATTCTTAGCCATGTCGCATCCAACGATTAAGGTGGTGTCAGTAATTTGTTGAATTCGTTGATCTTTTCTTTGTTTTTGGTTATACTTCATTTTGAGAGTCCTCCTTTTTTAGGGATTGAATGCTTTGCTTGTCATTCTTTACCCAGCATACAGGGAGCGACTCTTTTTTGCAATTCTCATTTTGCTTTATTACAGGAATGCTGCACGAGATATTTTTTTTAACTTTAAAGTTTTATCAAACAGATATTTCAATCAACCATTCTTAATAACATAGCTTTATTTTAAACCATAATTCTAAAATCCATTCTTACTCAAGGATCCAACGTCACACTCTTCCTATCCTTTTCGGTACGAATACTCCCCACGATAATTGGAGGCGTTATAATGCGGGTATTTCCGGGGTTGATCCGCATCTGCCACAATATTATCCTGAGTATAGATATACATCATCTTCTCATCCCAAACCACGATCTCATCCCGGGCGTCTCCGGTCAGGTCAATCACTTCGGCGCAAAGTTCCGGATGGCCGTCATTTGGGAACCGAACCACTTGCCGGTTCCATCCGTCAATCAAACCGCCCCGTTCGACATCGGCGTTAAGCAAAATCAAGTCTTTCCCGTCTCCGATCCAGTTAACCGGGGTAATTACATTCCCATTGGTCGACGGCTCATCGGACCAGAGGAGCTTCCCGTGGCAATCGTATAAATAAATGATTCCCTGATTACCCCAGTAAGTTGAGACGCAAATCTCCAATCCGGGTAATTCCGGGCGGTAGTTACCGACACTAATCCGTTGGGCGTGGCCGATGATCTGTTTGGTCAGGATATTTCCTTCAAGGTCTGCCAGCATAAAACCTTCGGACCCGGAAACAATCCCGATGATCTCATCCCGCTCCGGGTCAATCTTACCGATCACAATCTCATCGGTATGATCGGTATGGACTGGCAGGGACCAGATTCTCTGTCCGGCGGAGTTTACCAGATCGTAACCGACAAACATCTCTTCCCGGCCATCTCCGTTTAGATCTTTGGTATAAGCAAAGTGACCCGTGTTTACCGGCGCATCGTAAGTCCAAAGAAAATTAAGGTTGCCATCGAAGGCCCAAAGTTTGGCATACCGATCTTTAATCAAAATATCGGTTGGCCTTCCCTTGCCGGAGAAGTCGCAGAGCCGGATCGAATCCACATTCAAACGGTCAAAGGGATAGTCTTTTCGCTCCATTTTTGGCGTGTGGGTCCATTGCTTGACTTTACCGGTTCTTCCGTCCAATATCATGATCTTGAAATCTCTGGCAATAATCACTTCATCATAACCGTCACCGTCGATATCGAATACCTGAAACGGCAAGTCCGCCGTTAAGTAGGCGTGTTCCGGGTTGGGTTCGCCAATTTGCCAAAGGATGTTACCTTCCAAATCAATCGCTGTCAAGCAGCTAATTTGGGCATAAGCGTCCCGTCTGACCCGCCGCTGGCACTGGGCGACGACAATATGCCAGTCCTTGTTCCCGGTAAGATGGCCGAAACGGATATTTCGACCAGCCCCAAAATCATGGAGGCTAATAACCTTCCAAAGCAGCGGCTGGGGATACTTAGACCGTTCTGCCGCCAATTCCGTACTTTTTTGGTTCCGTTCCGCCAGAACCTTCTGATAGGATTCAACCTCGGTTTCAACTTGAACCGCGGTAAACTGAGCCGGAGCTAAAGCGCTAATGGCGATCCTTCCTCCTTGATAAGTTGGATCGACCACGTCAAACTGTTTTTCGCCATTGATAAAACACTCAATTTTACTACCCGAGCAAGCGACCGTGAGTTCATAGTAATCGTCCGCAGTATAATGAAGATCCTTTTTCGCCAGAACGGTACGGCTTTGTTGATCCCGCTTCGCCAACTCCAAGACCCCATGATTAAAACCGAACCAATAAAAACATAGACTGTTGTTGTACCTAAAAATTAACCCGGCTGCGCTTGAGGTCAGCAACAATCGTAACCGGCAAGAGACTATATAATCGTTCCAATCCGGTTCACCGGTGGCCAAAACAATCAGCTCGTCCCAGTTGGACTTGACTTCGGAAGAGTATTCGATGAACTTTTGGCCGTCCTGTTCCAGGATCATCCAGGTTTTGACCCCGCCGGTCCCCATGATCGGGGTCGGGTCGTACCATTGTCCGCCATACCAATACTTGGGCCGGTAATGATATTCCCCCATCGCCCCCAGAAACGGTTCATACGGAAAATCGCCGCTGTTAAAACTTTGAAAGTCTTCTTGAAATAAAACCATCTTTCCCATATCGGTTCATCCTTTTTGTTTTAGTTAGATAAGCCACACCGCTAATTATCTTAAAAATAAATCAAGCCTCGGGATAGTGCAATAAGGCCGGATTGCTCCGGCCTTTCTAATCCAGCAGATTCGATTATTTCTTAAAGATTTTATCATACTCGTCTTGGGATTTCTCGATCGCCTTCGCCCATTCATTCAAAAAGCTTTCGGCAGTCCTTCGGCCCAGCAAGACTTCTTGGAACAACGGATCCATTCTGGTAAGAATCGCCGAATAGTCCGGTAGATGTTGAGGGTTCTTGAGGGATACCGAATTTTTCGCGGCAAAGATCTCTCCCATTAGCTTCAGGTGCTGCTGTTCGGAGACCCATGATTCATTCATTACATCCAGACGGGTGGGTAATTGGCCGATGGTTTTGTTCCAATAATTTTGACTATCATAGGAACAGAGATAACTGATGAATTGCCATGATTCTTTCGGGTATTTACTCCCTTTATAGACTACATAACCTTTTAGCGCGGTGATTGCGGTACGTTTGCCGTTTTTTCCCACCGGGAAAGCGGCCGCGGCATATTTCCCCGGTCCGAGGGTCTTCTCATGCTCGCCATAGGAACCAATGTTATGCATAATCATAGCGGCAATACCATTATCGAAGTTAGCGACCATTTCCTTGTATCCGCTGGTGATATCGCTCTCCGGCGTATATTTACCGTAAAGCGCAACGAATTTCTTTAAGAATTCCACATGTAACGGATCGTTAACGGTACATTTACCGCGTTTATCAAAGTAGTTGGTGATTCCGGAATAGGCATACAACAACATTTCCAAGTTATTAACACTGCCGGAACCGCCACGGATCGAATAACCGTATTGATTTTTACTAAGATCGGTCATTTTAGGAATTATGGAAAAGAATTCGTCCCATGTTTGAGGCGGCTTTATTCCGGCCTCCCGGAACCAATCGGGGCGGTACCAGAAAAGATTGGCATTAAAGGTATTGGGAAGCTGATACAATTTTTTATCCGGCGTCAGGTCCCGTAGAGCATTAATATGTACCGGAGCGAATTGCTTACGATCGGGCAGTTTGTTAAAGTACTTGTCCAGCGGAATGATCGAGCCGTTTAAAGCAAATTCGGAAACCCAGTTGGTGGAAACACCGCTACAGTCGGGAGTATTATTAGCGGCAATAGCGACGTCAATCTTTTGCTTTGAGGAACTCCAGGGTAAACCTACATACTCCACTTCGATGGAGGGGTTAGCCTGGTTAAACTTTTTAATCAACTCTTGCAGATACGGAGTACGGTTCGGGCCGGCGTTCTCATCCCAAAACGATATTTTTACTTTTGGCGGAGCGCCGATACAAACCGTTGCGCTTACTAATA
>JAEZJK010000016.1 GCA_023415835.1 Bacillota bacterium | reverse complement strand
GATCAGTGGACTTGCCGGGTTCAATACTGGACTTCGATTGTTACACACTTTTCTATTTATTTTGAAGATAGGTTTAATAAATATTTACAGTAGAAATGAAGTTTACACAAAATTATTGACAGACCCTCAATAAAAAAGTCTTCATAAAAAATAAAAGGAGTGATCTAAATGCCAACCAATTTAAAAACCAAAACCGAAGACTTCCTCATGTCCGCCAAAACCATGATCGAAAACTCCCTCTCCGACAACACGGTCCAAACAGCGCTGGCTAGTTACGGTTACGACGCGGCCAAGCTTCAGGCCGGGAAAGCCCTCTATGACGAAGCCTTTGAACTTGATCTCGCCCAAAAAAGAGAGTCCGGCGAGAAGGTGGCGGCCACCACCGAGTTCAACAACCTTTGGGCCGAAGCGGACCAGCAGTACATGAAAACCCTCAAAGTCGCCCGGATCGTCCTAAAAAATCTCTATAAGGCCGATCAAGCGGCGATGCTCTATGGGGTCCGCAAACAAAGCTTTAACGGTTGGCAGGAACAAGCCGTCTCCTTTTACGCCAACACTCTGAACGACCCCCAATTACTAGAGGCCATGGCCGGTTATGGTTACCCCGAGGACCGGCTCAAGCAGGAGTATGACATGGTCAAACAAGTAGTCGAGCAAGACTTGCGGCAAAAGAAAGAAAAGGGCGAATCCGAACAGGCCACCCGGACCCGGGACCAAAAACTGGACGAACTGGCCGTCTTCATCTCTGAAATGCGCGGCATCACCAAAGTAGCCCTGGCCGACACCCCAGACTACCTGGAGAAACTAGGCATCCTGGCCCGATCGGCCGGATTTACCCCTCGGAAAAAAGAGGCGGCGGCAACCAGTGAGTAACCGCCAACTAAAGAAACCCCTGACTTCTTAAATGTCAGGGGTTTCTAAATAATTCACAGTTCATATATTAAACTTCATACTTCACAATTATTAAAAAATGACGACTCGAGATGGGTCGAAGATCCAACACACGGTTTAGGAATTTTGTAATCAAAAATGTCTATATCAATCCAGAACTCTTCCTTTTTTTCTCGATCCATTTCCGGCATCTCCGGTACTCTTGCCCTTAAATCCAGAAGCTTTTCCCTTAAATCCAGAATCCTTCCCTTTATACCCATGGCCTTTATCTGTATAGGTGGAACTCTTCCCTGGATGGTCGGCCCGATTCTCAGCATATCCTCTACTCTTCCCGAAGGTTCGAGGCGCTTCTTCGCGAGTCCGAGCCCCATGAGCTCTACCCAGAATGTTGGAGGACTGGTTTCCATGTTCTGTCGCAATATTACCGATTTTCCTCTTTAGTACCGCGATAACCGCTCGAGTGTGCCCCTGCTCTTGATTAGTAGTAAAGCAAGATACCAATTCCCATCCCACATTGCCAAGTTGGTTGATGACCATATTAAAATTACTGATATCAGGCATTCCTTCCCCAAGTTCTTTTGATTCGATATTAATTGTTTTGTATTCCCATTTTTCCAAAAAAACACGCCCTTTTATTTTATAATATATTTGAAAATCGCTTTTTAAAACCTCACCCTATCTTTTTATGAGTGAGAACATTATTATACCATAATATCTGAATTCATAATAATAGCCACGTCTTAAATTCACACCTATCCTTCTTTTTGGTTTTACAGTCCCAACCTTTTACAAACGCTTTGATCCAATAAAACAAAAACCCCGCCACCGGCGAGGTCTCCTTCATACTCCAAACTTCACTCTTCAAACTTCTTTTTTAATAATGGCGGCCCCGAGATGAGTCGAACATCCGACACACGGTTTAGGAAACCGCTGCTCTATCCTCTGAGCTACGGGGCCGTTATTTTAAGCATTAATATTATAACAAACTCCTCGCTCTTTTACAACTTGTATTCCATCCCAAAATTTCCGGCATCCCGATTTACAAAGTTATTTTGCGCCTTTCTATTCTCCAACGCCAACAATAAAGCGGTTTTACAGATAGCTTCCGGGACTGTGCACAGGTATCCCTGATCATCAAAATCCGCGCCTGAACAGTCCAGCCCTATCTGGCCGCCTTTGGCCTGAACCTTGCCCATTGAATCCAATTCCAGGCTAAATGATAACCCCCTTGAATTTAATTCCTCAACCACCTTCCAAGCCTCGGCTATATCCGTCGAATAGTTCGGTAACCCGACTGAAAGGGCATGATCCCGAATAGCTACGTCCTCCTCATCCTCACTCCAAAAATAGATTTTAGTATCTCCGGCGCTATGGGTATAAGCATAAAGCTGCGGGATGGTCATTATATTCTCAGCCACCCAGTGGTCTAACTTCGGCCCGGGAACTTCACCCATAATCATCTCTCGGGTCAAATCTTCCATCATCATCACCAATGATTATTTTCCCAACTTTAAACTTCATTAATACATCATCATAATCCCAGCGCAATTAGGTAATAATTAAATATACTTAATTATGCAGGTGTAATTATGCTTAAAGCAACCTTCCCGCATATGGGAACTTTTTATATACCCTTAAAGTCTCTGTTTTCAAACTTAGGCCTCGAACCGATAGTTCCACCCCCAACCTCTCAAAGCACCATTGCGCTGGGAACCAAACTGGCTCCCGAATTTGCATGTCTGCCTCTAAAAGTGAATTTGGGTAACTATATTGAGGCTATCGCCAAGGGGGCAGAATTAATCTTTATGGCTGGGGGAGTCGGCCCTTGCCGCTTCGGATATTACTCCCAAGTACAACGGGGAGCCCTGATCGAAGCCGGGTACGATGTGGAGCTGGTTACTCTGGAAGCACCTAACGCCGATCTAGGTGAATTGTACCGTAAAATCAAAAAATTCATTCCCCGGCATAGCCCTACCGACCTGATCCACGCTCTTTATCTTTTCTGGAGAAAGGCCCGGGTCATAGACAGTTTCGACCGGCTAGCCAACCAAATCCGGGCTAAGGAAGAAAAACCCGGAACCACGAGCCTAGCCCAGGATCGGTTTTATCAGGCGATCGACAATGCCGTTACTCTGAAAGAAATCCATAAAACCTTTGGCGCTTCATTAATGGAATTAAAGTCCATCCCGGTTATTCACGAGATCAAACCCTTAAAAATAATGTTGATCGGTGAAATTTACATGGTGCTTGAGCCGCGAATCAACTTTCGGATCGAGGAATTCCTAGGAATGATGGGGGTTGAGGTCAAACGGAGCATTTACCTAAGCGAGTGGATCGAAGAGCATTTTTATCTCAACCTCATTAATAATAGGTCCCGATCACACCTACTTCAGCTGGCTAACCCTTACCTGGATAGCCATGTCGGCGGACATGGCCTTGAATCGGTAGCCCATGGGATCGAAGCTGGCGTCAACCGGATGGACGGCATCATTCAACTGGCTCCTTTTACCTGTATGCCTGAAATCATCGCCATGACGGCACTTTCGACAATTTCTAAGGATTTTTCTATTCCAACCCTTCATCTGATCATCGATGAACACTCCGGTGAAGCCGGAATTCAAACCAGATTGGAAGCGTTCATCGATTTGTTAAAACATCGCAAGTTCCAAAGCAGGCTGGCGCCGGAAACCAACACCGGAGTATCCTATAACTCTCTCCAACCAACCACTTAATATCAAAAGGACGGTAAAGCCGATAGTTCGATTCCCCTGTAGGGAGCACCTGCTTACTATGGCTAGAGTGTTTTATAAATTTAAGATAACTGAATAACTGAAAAAGGCCGCTCTCGCGAACGGCCTTTTTATTAATCCTCATCAACGATTCTTAGGGTTCCAGCCGTCTTTCCCGGCCAGGATTTTCTCGGCTGTGTATTCCTTGGCTTCATCGGCAGTGAGTTGCGTAGCCCATGTCACTCTCAGCTTGGAGGCGCCACCCGGACCAGTGCTCCCATATTCAACATAACGGACTGTTTGTTCAGCTTTCGGCCTATCCCAATTATGCCAGCCTTCCGCTTTGATATGCGCTCCCATCCAGCAGTTGATATAGGCTACCTTAGCAAAATTCTCCCAAGGCCTTCCCAGATAAACGCTTTGTAGAGCAGCCGCGCCTGTTTTCAGTTTACAATCGATAAAAGCATAACCATATTGCTGCGTTGGCGAAGTCGAGGCCGCCGTCAGGTAACCGTTGGGATCTTCACCTTTATTATTGGAGTATAACTCACATTTATAAAAAACAACCGTGCCCGAACCAAAGATAAAGTCAACATCCCCTTTAATAAAGCAGTTTTCATAATACTGGCGCCCGATCCCGCCGCCGGTATACAATGTATCCTGATAAGCTAGGAACGCGCAATTCCGAAAGGCCAACCGGTCTCCATTGGCAGAAACCGCTATCGCTTGTTCATAGATTGTGCCGGAACCTGAGGAGTTCTCAACCGTGATATTTTCCACCAAAATATCGTTGCCATCTATAAAAACGCTTGGAGTGCCGTTAGTCCTCAACCTATTTCCATAAGACCCGATTTTAAGGGCAAAGTCATTGTAGGTCAGGACAGTCCGATCCCGGTCCTCGCCAATTAGGCTGACTAAATTTTTACGTAATTGAATCTTTTCTTTATAAACACCGTTCTTGATGAAGATGGTAACCCTTTTGCTATTATTCCTTGGGATCGTGTCAATCGCGGCTTGAACGGTTTTAAAATCGCCGCTGCCATCCTGGGCCACAATCAAGTCATATCCTTTTTCCTTTTTAAGCTTATCTGCAGCTAGAGGCTTGGCCTGGGCCTGATAGCCGGTGCCCTTTTTAACAGCCAACTTTACTTTGGCTTGATGAATTTTATCGAGGAAACCATAGTCGGATTTAGAACTACCGATCTCCTGCAATAATTGGGTAACGCTTTCCTCGCTGTCTTTTCCCGTCAGTAAAAAATCGAGCCCCTTGACAAAACCATCCCGATAACGATCCATCAAGGTCGCATTGTAGGTTTTGGCTAAAAACCTCAGTTGAGTAACGGTAGCCCCGTTATCAAACGTCGCGTCCGCATCACTCTTGTCTTTAAATAGAAACGGTATTTCTTCCTTGAATAAAACCATCGCCATATCGATATTATTAGGCCATCCTCCCGAATCCCTCTGATAAAGCAGGAGATTATCACCGATCCGCTTCGCCTCGGCAGAGCCGTACCACTCGGGGCTCATCTCCAAACATTTATCCCAAGTTATCGAAGCCATAGGCCTGACCAAACCGGTAATTTTAGGTATTTCGGCTTTTTTGGGATCAGCCTTAATATTGTAGCTTCCTGGCTTAATGATCCCGCCTTTGAAAGCTATTTCAGGGTTTAAACTTTTATCCATAGTCAATAGGATTTGGTCTACTAGGGTTCCCGCCTCCCTACCTTTAATCCAAAGCTTAACTTTACCGGCCTTATAAACTATGAAATAACTCGGGGGTTGATTATGGGTGGTATTGGTATCCCAGTACCACACTTGCCGCGCAGAGCTTTCATTTACGGAATCACCCGTGTCGGAATATATCCTAAGGCCTTTTTCATTCACCGCATTATCGGCAGGCATCGGATCGGCGTTATCCATACCCACCCAGTAAGAGTCGGCGTCTCCGCTTGGGCAAAAGAGGCGCACCCATACATACCATTCTCCGGCATTCGGCAATTCCACCTCATAAGATGCCTTAGCGCCCCTGGAGCAATTTACAGCTTGGCCCGAAGCCCCCTCTTTCGCAATAACCGCAATCTCTCCATTCTGTTGGGCCATAGCTTCAGCCTCAATCACAATAGTATTCTGTGGCAACTCAGTTGGTTCAGCTGCCAATCCCGAGATTGATATGGACAAAGCAATAATTAAGAAGGACAGATAAAAGCTTTGTTTTCTCATATGTAGGCTCCTTTTTAATAATTTGTTCCTGATGTTGGCTTATATCTCTCTTTCATTGAGTTTACGCTTTTTTAACAATTTTTCAAGACCTAAAATAATTTGTATTTATAGTAGGATCCAAACAACAAACAAAAAAGGCCGCTTTTTTTAAATAGCGGGCTTCAGTTTAAATATAAAAAGGAACAGTCTCAATATTATTAATTGTAAACTGTTCACTGTTATTTTTAAAAATGGCGCGCCCGGGAGGACTTGAACCTCCGACCTACTGATTCGTAGTCAGGCACTCTATCCGCTGAGCTACGGGCGCATTGTTTTACGAATTCAAATTATATCATAAAATTTATCAAAAGTAAATAAACCATTGCTTGGAAATAATAGAGCCATCAAAAAGAGCCTAGATTTTTTAGATCAAGGCTCGTTATAATCTGGCGGAGAGAGAGGGATTCGAACCCTCGCTAGGATTGCTCCTACTAACGGTTTAGCAAACCGTCCCCTTCAACCGGCTTGGGTACCTCTCCGGATAAATAAAGTGTAAAGTGTAAAGAGAGAAGTGTAAAATTTATATTTTTTACTTTACCCTTTACCCTTTTAACTTTTCACTTTTTGTCTGGCGGAGGAGGAGGGATTCGAACCCCCGGTACCTCGCGGTACAACGGTTTTCAAGACCGCCTCCTTAAACCACTCGGACACTCCTCCGAGCACACTCGGAATGCATGAATCATTTTAACACATACCCAGGATTAATGTCAAGTTTCTACCTATATCTTACGGTTCCAGGCAAGGGAAATGAGGCAAGAAGCAAAAGGCGCGAGGCATGAATATTGCATAGCTAACCCTTTGACGCCTATTTTAATTTAAAATAGGGGCGATAAGATTAGCCCCTCCACCTCTTGTCTTCTGCCAATATTTGTTATCGCAGGAGACGAAAAATTATGAGGTCGAAGCACCTGCAAAAATCCTACTGACTCCTGTCTCCTGAATTTCCCATCCTTAAATCAGCTTTTTATTGAAGTTGCAACTCGCTAATTCGGTCCCAATACATCTGGGTCAATGCGTCTGCTTCTTCACTGGTATTCGCTTCGGCATAAATCTTAAACACCGGCTCATCCGCATCCGGTAATACCAGCGCCCAACCTTGGTCATGAAAAATCTTTAACCCATCAGTAGTATCCACAAACCGCCCTTGATTTTCCTCGTATAACTGACGCATTACCCGGCCTTTTTCATTCCACGGGCACTCCGCTTCCAGATAACCCCGTTCTACTATAGGGATCATTGCCTTTGCTTTCGATAACGAAATCTCTTCCCGTGCCAGTAATTCCATTACTTTCACCAATGAAAACAAGGAGTCGAACTGGGGCAGGTAACTTCCTTGCCCATCAACGGTAGGGAATAATTTTTCATGGATCGTTTTTTCCATCAAGGAACGTGGGTTTACCTTAGTCCGGACTACTTTCCCCCGAAATTCCTTAGCCAATACCTCAATATAATGAGGGGCCGTTACTTGGACCGGGATCACCGCTTCCGGTTTATATTTCAAAATCAGAAACGAAAGTAACGCGTTTAATTGCTCCTCTTTCAACAAATCGCCGCTTTCATCTATTAGAAGCAATCTTTCCGCGTTTTGATCGACAACAATCCCCAGATCTGCGCCTTCGTTTTGAACAATACCAGCCACTTTACTTATGGCTGCCAATAACTCCTGCAAAGATCTTGGCTGTCCCGAACGGTTAGCGTCAAAATTTTCGGATTGGGCTTGACAACCTAACATCTTCAAGAGGCCTGGCAGAATAAACGAGATATTCCCGCCATCATATTGACTGACCACTTTAAAGTGGCGCTTTTTAATTAACGCCTTGATTTCCGGGCTTACCAATCCCTTCAAATAAGGTTCAATCAATTGTGGGACAAACGCCAGTTCACCAAGGTTATCCACTCCCGCCCTGGGAAAGTCTTCGTTCATAAAAGAGTTTTCAATAGCCCTTTCAGTACCTTTGTCAATATTTAATCCCTGTTGATCCAAAAACTCAATCAATAAGCCTTCCGGCTCTTGAGGGTTTATTCGAAGTTGCGCCCCGCCTTGGGCTCCCAATGAAATCAAAGCATGCCTAGTTAATGCCGTCGGTAAAGTCCCTAAGTCATAAACACCGGTCCCGGCAGCCAAAACCCCGGAAATAAAAGCGCGTTTAAATATCCTGGCTGCCCTAAAATTATCAGATCCAACCACGATCTTTGCCCCGGGTTTCAAATGCGCCCCGAAGACTGCTCCCAATTTAACCACAAGCTCCGGGGTAATCTCCCGGTTAACTGTTCCACTAATTCCGTTACTGCCGAAGAGGCTCCGGGCGCTTTTTTTAGCCCAAATCATACTTTCATTAAGAATCGAACCGCTTTCAATATTTTTATTCGGCCAGACCTTGATATTGGGTTTTATGGTTGACCTGCCGCCCATCGATACTCCCTCACCCAAAACGGCCCCTTCATAGACCGTATTTTTACCCTTTAAGTAGGTATGATGGCATAAAATACCTCCCCTAATCTCGGAATGCGGCCCCAAATAACAATGGTTCCATAAGATCCCCCGTTTAATGCTTGTCCCTTCGTTAATTATTCCATAGTTCCCTACTACTGTAAAACTTTCAACATTCGCACCGTCCTTGACCCGGCAATAATCGCCAAGCAAAACCGGTCCTACAACCCGAGCCTCGGGAGCAATTTCCACCGAATCTCCCAACCAGATACCAGGTTTGACTTCCCGGCCCGGAATTGAAACCTTGGCCTTTCCGGTTAATATGTCATAATGTGCCTCACGGTACTGTTCCAAATTCCCGATATCCGACCAATATCCATCAGCCACATAGCCGCAGATTAATTCTCCTTTATTCAACAACATTGGAAATAAGTCTTTACTAAAGTCGAATTCCTTCCCGGCTTCAAAAAGGTTAAAAATTCCCGGTTCTAAAATATAGATCCCCGTATTTACCGTATCACTGAAAACCTCTCCCCAGCCTGGTTTTTCTAAAAATCGTTTGACTTCTCCTTTTTGATCTGCAATCACCACTCCGTATTCCAGCGGATTAGCGACTTTTTTTAAAACAATTGTTGCCATTGCCCCTTTTTCTTTATGGAACCTTATCGCTTCTTGTAGGTTAATATCTGTTAATGCGTCTCCACTAATTACCAAAAAAGTATCGTTTAAATTATTAATTATCTTTTTTACGCTTCCGGCAGTCCCTAACGGCGATTCTTCAAGTGAATACCCGATTTTCATCCCAAAATCAGCGCCATCACCAAAATAGTTTCGAATTAACTCTGGTAAATAAAAGAGTGTTACCAAAACCTCGTCAAAATCGTGTTTTTTTAATAAGTAAAGGATATGCTCCATCATTGGCCGGTTAACTATTGGGACCATTGGTTTTGGTTTATTACATGTCAACGGCCTTAACCTAGTACCTTTGCCTCCTGCCATGATTACAGCTTTCATTTTCATTCCTCCATTTTTACTGGATATTACGATAGCGGCTCATCTCTTCAAAATTAGTGTAATTTATATCACTTATCCCTTCGCGGTAAATCGTCCTCCGCCAAGGTGAACTATTAAACTCATCCAAAACTTGTTGATAAACATCCCTAGTTTTTTTGGCAATTCGATCCCAGTTGTAGAGGGTTTCTATGTCTTCCATGGCTTTACGCTTCATTTGTAACGTATGGTCTGGGTGTTGTAATGCCCAAATAATATTATCAGCCAAGGAAATAACGTTATCAGGGTATGCTTTTAATCCATTGACTCCATGCTTAACTATCTCGCTCATTCCGCCTGTATCGGAAACCACCACCGGCGTTCCGGCTGCCATTCCTTCCAACGCCACTATGCCAAAGGGTTCATATAGACTTGGGAATACCGCCACATCAGCGCATTGAAATAAAGCATTCCTGGTATTATCATCAATGTAACCGGTAAAATAGATCCGGTTATAGATTCCCAATTGGTAGGCCCGGTGCCTCAACTCATCCAAATATTGCCCTTTTCCTGAGATTACCAATTTAACCCTCGGTTCTACCGCCAGCACCATTGGTAATGCTTCCAGTAGGACCCCTAAACCTTTTTCCCGGACAATCCGCCCGATATGGAAAATGACCTTTTCGTCCGGGGCTGAATAACGGCTCCGAATTTTCACAGGATCGATATTGGTGTTTTGAAACTCACTGGGATATACGCCATTGGGAATAACCCGTAACTTATCCCCCGGTGTCTGGAAAACCCTTTTTAATTCTCCTTCCATATACCGGCTACAGGCGATAACCCGCCACGATTCATAACCTAGCCACCATTCGACATTGCTGATGTATCGCTGTAGATCATTATGGAGCCCGTTATTTCTACCGTATTCGGTAGCATGAATTGTTGAAACCAGGGGAATATGCCAGGAATGTTTTAAATTTTTACCCGAATAAGCCGCCAGCCAGTCATGGGCATGTATTAAATCAAATTTTTTCCCGTTAACGCCTAATCTAGCCGCTTCTTCAACCAAGTTCAAATTCAATTGCAATACCCAGGTCAAAAAATCCGGCGCTACCGGATTATTCATGCTAATCCGATGGACATTTACTCCCTTATCGACTTCAAATTCAGGGGCTCCCTGCGCACCGCATGTGATTACATCGACTTCTACTTCTTTTTTTACCAACGCGATTGCCAAATCGTGAACATGCCGGGCAATCCCTCCAACAACCTTAGGAGGATATTCCCAGCTTAACATCAGTATTCGCATTGCATCACCTCAAAGTTTTTATCAAATAACGCAGTTGCTTGAGTATTTAGTCTAACCCAAAGTTCCGATATTATAAGTGACTTTCAAACTAAAAAGCCTACAGATTTTTCTCTGCAGGCTTTGAATTTTATGATTATGACCAGATTATTAATTATCGATCGGTAGTCAGTTTCTCCACTCCCAAATACGGCCGGAGCGCCTCCGGAACGGTTACGCTACCGTCCTCATTCTGATAATTCTCTAGAATTGCCGCTACTGTCCGGCCAACCGCTAATCCGGAGCCATTTAGCGTATGCACGAATTCCGGTTTAGCGCCTAGGGCTGGCCGGAAACGGATATTCGCCCGGCGTGCTTGAAAGTCCTGAAAATTACTACAGCTTGAGATCTCCCGGTAAGTATCATAGGAAGGCAACCAGACCTCCAGATCATAACACTTGGCTGCCGAAAACCCTTGATCCCCGCTGCAAAGCAGCATTATCCGGTATGGTAGGCCAAGCTTTTTCAAAACATTCTCAGCGTCATTTACCAGTTTCTCATGTTCTTGATAGGATTCTTCCGGTTTCGTAAATTTGACCAACTCAACTTTGTTGAACTGATGCTGACGGATGATCCCTCGGGTATCCCTCCCGGCGGAACCTGCTTCGGCTCTAAAGCAAGCAGTATAAGCCGCATATTTAATCGGAAGCTGCCCCGGATCGAGTATCTCATCCCGATGTAAATTGGTCACCGGGACCTCAGCGGTGGGTATCAAATAAAAATCACCAGGGGTACACTTGAACATGTCCTCTTCAAATTTGGGGAGCTGACCGGTTCCGGTCATCGAAGCCCGATTGACCAAAAATGGAGGGAAAACCTCGGTATAACCATGCTCGCGGCTATGCAAATCAAGCATGAAATTGAACAAGGCCCGTTCCAGCTTTGCACCCCAGCCGGACATCACCACGAACCTGGCGCCACTAATTTTAGCCGCCCTTTCAAAATCCATAATCCCAAGCCCGATCCCTATCTCATCGTGGGTTTTGGGCTTAAAATCGAATTTATGTGGTTCGCCCCAAGATCTGATTAACTGGTTTTCCGTTTCATCCTTGCCTACCGGTACCGATTCATGAGGAATATTCGGGATTACCATCAAAATCTGATCCAGTTGTTCTTCAATAGCCCGGATATCTTGATCCAGTCCCTGAATTTTTCCTCCCACGTCTTGCATTTCTTGGATTAGCCCAGCCGCATCCTTGCCTTGGGACTTTAATTGGCCCACTTCCTTTGAAACGGTATTCCTTTTATTCTTAAGCTGCTCAACCTCGGTCAATTTCCGGCGCCGTTCTTCATCCAAACTTATAAATCGGTCCAGCGGAACTTGCGCTCCCCGTTTGGCCATACCTTCGCGCACTTTGTCCGGTTCGTTGCGGACCAATTTGATATCGAGCATGACTGCCACTCCTTTAGTCGCTTCTAGACTTCATAATTATTTTGATCCATTATAACCCATTAAACGGTAAAAGGCAATCACACCTCTTGTTTTCCACTTTTTTAAATCTAATTTGTCCAATTCCAAAAGTAACCTTTTTACTTTACTGTTTTCCCATTGGTTATCCCCGGCAGTATTTGTTTAGGAAGTGGAGACTCCCACCAGTAAGATTTACCATTAACGTAAGTCCGTTCTTAAAAGTACAAATGGATACCCGGAAAAGATGGCAATGCCGGGCTTTGGTATTTTTACTTTTGACTAATTTTACTAATATTTTTTGACCAATTCCGTCCCGGGATAATAGTAGCTTAATATTTCAGGCGCAGACGCCCCATCCAAGGCCATACCGGCAGCTCCACTTTGGGACATACCGACGCCATGCCCCCAACCGCCGCCATTAAATATAAAGGACTCCGGCAATCCGTCCCTCCCTAATTTGGGTTGAACCACAAACAAAGTGCTCCGTAATCCGCCTAGCCGGTAAGGAATACTCTCACCGGTAACAATATAAGAACCGGCGGTCCCCTTTACCATTACTCGTTTTACCCGGCCGCTGATACCCCGTTCCATGGGTATAATCGCTTTGATCCTTCCGATCCTTGCTTTGGAATGGATCCTTGACTCAAGCTGTTGCCGAGTGATCCAAAGAGTCCAACGGTAAGCGCCTCTAACAAAATATCCCTCCCGGAATGCATCACAATCAGGCTGGCTACTGAGCCAAGCTGCTAAATTGTCCGGAGTTAACGGCTGGGCACGTAGGGCTAACGGTTTTTCCGGTAAAGCTTGTAAGTACGGCCGGTCTGTCCCCCAAACAAAAGCCCCGCTCTCGCTATAACCGCCACTATTATCATAATAGAAAGCGCCAGCTGGTTTACTTTCAAAGGTCAAAATCATTCCCCGGGTTGCGTTAACCGCCTCAATTACTGAAGCCGTCTCCTGAGTAACGCCATTATATACTTGGGAAACGGGAGTCGCCAACAGATCGAAGCCCTGAATTTTATACCTTCCCAGATTGGCCAAGGCATAAGTCCGGGCAGCCACCGTTTGGGCTTCCAACACCGCCGCCGGCCATGAGGCAGGTATCTCCGAAGGGACTACCGCATATAGGTACTCTTCTAGGTTAACCCGGTTAACAACAGTTAAACCACTACTTTTACGTAATAATTCAATTACTCCCCTGTAGATACGAGGTTTTCCACTTGGCCAAGAGGATCCGCTAGTAAACTTAGCATCGTAAATCAGTGAAGTAGCTCCGGGATCTTCATAGGAGAGGCTGATAGGTTGCCATGATTTCAATAAGCAGTTTCCTTTTTGGCCGTAAACTTCGGTCCCTTGCGAAGTTAGGACAAATAGCAAAGCCTCGTTAGCTCCACCGGTTAGCGAACGCCCCCCTTTAACCGACAATTGATACCTACTCCCGGTTTTAATACGCAACCGTTGCATTTTAGAAACCAAACCAATCCGGATCTCCGGGACCGAAGCCCGATCTTCCGGTAACGGTGCCACTATCGGAGGGATCGTTTCGCTTAGTTTGACTGCATTTTTAGTTGATTCCTGAAGATTAACGATCCCGGTTTCGCTAGGCGCTTGAAAATCAAAATTTACAGGGAGATTCCAAGGTTGAGTGGACTCGGCTTTAACTATTAAGCTATATGAGGACTTATGCTTTTGGGCCCCTATGTAATTGATTGCGAGCGGAAAATAACTCCGGCCTAAATTAGGCTCTTGTGAAAGCGCTTGCTGAAAACGGGTAAAAGCATCTTTAGTGTTATTTATTTTTTGTTCTAATAAACCCAGGGCAAAATGAGCCATTGGGTTATAGGGTTGCTTTTTGATTGATTCGGTTAAAACTTCCCGGGCATTATCGATCTTTCCTAAATCGGCAAGGGCCAATCCGGACCAATATAATGTTTGAGGGTCGGTTTCATCCGGGTAAATGTAATCAACCGCCACACCCGGCTTACCGGCTAAATAAGCTGTCTCAATCAAGGTTGAACGGTATCTTAGGTTGTCCGGGTCTTTCTTAACAAGATAGTTTAGATGGGTTAAGGCCTCTTGCTGTTTCCCGTTTTCTTTTAATAAACGGGCCAAATTCAATCTGGCTTGGCCGTCATTAGGATCTTTGGCCACAATCCGGCTCAACTTTTGAAGGGCTTCCGTGAAACGCCCACGATAGTAGAGGCTGGTTATTTCAGTCAGCTGTTCATTAACAATGTTGCTACCATAGGCCTTTAATTGGTTTACAGGTAAAACTATTAAAAATAAGAAAAACAAAAACAGCCCAGTAAGGGAGCGGTTATGCTTCCGTAGCGAAACCGATCCAACAGGGGATTTTTTGGGAAGGGGCATCCTCTTTCTCCTTCTATTTGGCTCAGATGTAAAAAACTGAAACTTACCCGGTTATTCATTATTTATATCGGGTTCCATCAGGACTAACTTTATAAATTTAACAGGTTCATAATAATAAAAGAAGCGGACCCTAGATCCGCCTCTTTTACTTTATCAGATAAATCATCTTAATTAACCATTGCTCCGCAATAAGTTAGCTTATTAATTGGAGGCCATCCGTTTGTACATCTCATGCCGCGCTTTCGCATCCTGTTCGGCTTTGGTGTACAATTTGTCAGCGGCGTCGGGGAATTGCTTCGCCAAAGAAGCATACCGCACTTCCCGCTTTAAGAAATCTTGGAAACTAAAGGTCGGATCTTTTGATTCCAGGGTAAATGGGTTCTTACCTTCCAGTGCCAGATCCGGATTGAAACGGTACAAAGGCCAGTAACCGGATTCTACCGCCAATTTACCCTCTTCTTGGCTCTTACCCATGTTAATTCCATGGTTAATACATGGGGCATAGGCAATGATCAAAGACGGTCCCTTATATTTTTCAGCTTCCAAAATCGCTTTTAAGAGCTGGTTCTTGTTAGCTCCCATGGATACCGCAGCCACGTAAACATAGCCGTAAGCCATAGCCATCAAACCAAGGTCTTTCTTTTTAACGTTCTTACCGGCAGCGGCAAACTTGGCGATCGCTCCGGTCGGTGTGGACTTGGAAGACTGGCCGCCGGTATTGGAATAGACCTCGGTGTCTAAAACTAAAACATTAACGTCTTCTCCGGAGGCCAACACATGATCCAACCCACCATAACCGATATCGTAGGCCCAACCGTCGCCGCCGAAGATCCAGATGGACTTCTTGGTGTACAAATCTTTCATTCCGGCAATCTCACTCAAGATGGGTTTCAATTCACCGGGCGCCTTGGAAACTTCCGCATCGATTAAGCCTTTAATCTTGTCGCCGGCATTCCGGGAAGCGACTGCGTCATCTTTACCTTCCAGCCATTCATTGAACGCTTGTTTCAGTTCGGTGGAAAGATTCGACTCCAGCGCCTGCTTGATTAAATCAGTCAACCGATTACGCCGTTGGGTAAAGGCCAAATTCATGCCGTAACCGAACTCGGCGTTATCTTCAAATAATGAGTTCGCCCAAGCAGGGCCATGACCTTTTTCATTGACTGTATACGGATTGGAAGGCGCGCTACCACCGTAAATCGACGAACATCCGGTAGCATTGGCAACCACCATCCGGTCGCCGAACAATTGAGAAACCAGTTTTATATATGGGGTTTCACCGCAACCGGCGCAAGCTCCCGAAAATTCGAATAATGGCTGCAGGAACTGGCTTCCTTTAACAGTTTCGGTGTTGATCGCAATATCCGGGATTGGCAACGCTTGAGCGTATTTATAATTCTCCACTTCCGCTTGGGCGGCTTCTTCCAGTAAAACCATTTTTAACGGTTTCTCTTTAGCGGGACAGATATCAACACAGTTTCCGCAACCGGCGCAATCCATCGGGGATACCTGCATCCTGAAATCATAACCGCTGAATTCCTTTCCAGTGGCGGCTTTGGTCTTAAAGCCGGCCGGAGCGCCGTTTTTAGCGTCGGATTTGGCTAAATACGGCTTAATAGCGGCATGAGGACAAACAAATGAACATTGGTTACATTGGATACAAGTTTCCGGCTCCCATATCGGAATACTAATGGCAATACCCCGTTTTTCATATTGGGTGGTGCCGACCGGGAAGGTTCCGTCGGGAGTAAAAGCGCTTACCGGAAGTTTATCGCCTTCCTGGCGAATAATCGGTTTCATCACATTTTTAATGAAGTCAGGCTCATTGGGATCCTCTTCCACTGCTGCGCCGGTAGTGGTTGTAGCCCAAGAATCGGAATATTCAATTTCTTCCAAAGCTTCGACAGCCCGGTCTACTGCGGCGATATTCATATTGACGATTTTATCGCCTTTTTTGCCGTAAGTCTTTTTAATTGCTTCTTTAATATACTTAAATGCGTCCTCAACCGGGATCACATCGGCAAGTTTAAAGAAAGCAGCTTGCATTACCATGTTAATCCTACCGCCAAGGCCTACTTCAGCAGCGATTTTGACAGCGTCAATGTTATAAAATTTAAGTTTCTTCTTGGCGATGGTTTGCTTCATGGTTGCCGGAAGTTTCTCGTCCATCTCCGCCGCGCTCCATGGGGAGTTAAGCAGGAAGACACCGCCTTCTTTAAGTCCATCCAACACATCGTACCGGGTGACATAGGATGGATTATGACAAGCAATAAAATCAGCCTGGTCGATCAAATACGGAGACTGAATCGGGAATTTACCAAACCGCAAGTGGGAAATGGTAAGTCCACCGGATTTCTTAGAGTCGTAGAAAAAATAACCTTGGGCGTACATATCAGTATGGTCGCCGATAATTTTGATCGAGTTCTTATTAGCGCCAACGGTGCCATCGGAACCGAAACCAAAGAATTTACAACGGCGTACTCCTTTAGGAGCGGCGTCGACAAATTCTTTGGGATCCAATGAAGTAAAGGAGACATCGTCAACAATACCAACGGTGAAGTGGTTCTTCGGCTCTTTAGCAGCAAGATTGTCATAGATTGCTTTTACCATTGTGGGAGTAAACTCTTTAGAACCCAAGCCATAACGGCCGCTAATGATTAGCGGGATCTCTTTTTTCTCCATAAATACGGTGCAAACATCTTGATAAAGCGGATCACCCAAGGAACCGGGTTCTTTGGTCCGATCCAATACCGCAATCTTCTTGGCGGTTTTCGGCAATACGGACAGGAAGTGTTCGGCCGAGAAAGGACGGTACAACCGTACTTTAATCAAGCCGACCTTTTCGCCTTTAGCGTTCAAGTAATTAACGGTTTCTTCAATAGTCTCGCAGCTGGAGCCCATGGAAATAATTACCCGATCCGCGTCAGGGGCTCCCACATAATCAAAGAGTTTATAGGAACGCCCGGTTAATTTGGCAACCTCGCCCATAATCCGGAGTACGATTCCCGGGGTAGCCGCATAGAAAGGATTACTTGCTTCACGTCCCTGGAAGTAAATATCCGGGTTTTGAGCGGTACCGCGTTGGTGCGGGTGCTCCGGATTGAGGGCCCGTTTCCGGAAATCCTCAACCGCTTTCCAATCGACCAGCTTGGCCATATCTTCGTAAGAAATTTCTTCAATTTTTTGAACTTCATGCGAAGTCCGGAACCCATCAAAGAAATGCAAGAACGGCACTCTGGTTTCCAAAGTAGCCAAATGGGCAACCAAGGCCAGATCCATAACTTCCTGGACAGAAGCGGAAGCAAGTAAAGCAAAGCCTGTCTGTCTGGTAGCGTTAATATCTGAGTGGTCGCCAAAAATCGAAAGGGCATGTGTGGCAATGGCCCGCGCCGAAACATGAAAAACCGACGGTAATAATTCACCGGCGATCTTGTACATGTTCGGGATCATTAACAATAAACCTTGAGAAGCGGTAAAAGTAGAAGTAAAAGCGCCTGCCGCAAGCGAACCATGGACTGCGCCGGCAGCGCCCGCTTCGGATTGCATCTCAGCTACGCGCACCGATTGACCAAACAGGTTCTTCCGGTTACGGGCTGACCATTCGTCGATTACTTCAGCCATCGTTGAAGACGGGGTAATCGGGTAGATGGCAGCAACATCGCTAAAAGCGAAAGCTACATGTGCCGCAGCGGTGTTGCCATCGATAGTAACTTTTCTAGCCATAAATATCCTCCTTTATCTATTAGAAATAAATTAAAAATTAACTCTACTTTGTTAAATTGGAATAAAACTTATCATCGAAATTATAACAAAATAGATTAATGCAGGTAATTATTGCTAATTTATTCGTCCTAAAAATAATCACCCTTCCTATAATACAGTATTTTGAACATCTAAGAAAGCCCTTTAACAAAAAAATAACACGCTCTATAGCGTGTGCGTTGGGTTTTTCAAACATAACTATTGGTTTTCATAAATTTGTATTTTAAAAATTAATCAACATTTACTTCCTTACACATCTTCACAAAATATTGGTGGATTCTTAAATCTGAGGTTAGCTCGGGATGAAATGCCGCTGCTAGGAATTTCCCCTGCCGAGCCATTAAAACCTTCCTATCCAGCTGAGCCATGATTGTTACATTATTTTGGGCTTTACTAATATAAGGAGCCCGGATGAAAACAGCACGGAACTTTTCCGATCCCATTTCGGCAATGTCCAGATCAGCCTCGAAACTCGCGATCTGCCTCCCAAAAGCATTTCGTTCGACTGTGATGTCCATCAGCCCCAATCGGGGTTGATCGCTGCCGTTAATCTCCTTAGCAAGGAGAATCAACCCGGTGCAAGTGCCGAAGATCGGAAAGCCTTTGTGCCCCATGTCCGTCAACAACCCCAACATTTCGTACCTGACCAATAACTTCCCGACGGTGGTGCTCTCCCCGCCGGGGATGATTAAGCCCTTAACTTCTTGAAGCTGTTCTTTATATCTAATCTCTACCGGCTCTACTCCGCATCCTTTCAAGGAGTTGCAATGTTCCCTAACCGCTCCCTGCAGGGCTAAAACCCCTATTTTCATCTGCTGCACCTTCTTATACGGGTCTATGGGAGCATCGCTACTCGCCCCCACCTATATTATACAGGCGGGTATTAACCCGCCCCACATCACTTTTACCAGCCGCGGCCGGCGATCTTCTCCTCCGGTTTCATTCCGCCGACATTGATCCCGCGCATGGCGGTTCCAATTCCTTTCGAGACTTCAGCCAATAATTTGGTGTCTTGGAAATGTGCTGCCGCCTCGACGATTGCCTTAGCCCTTTTCGCCGGGTTATCCGACTTGAAAATCCCGGAACCGACAAAAATACCGTCACAGCCTAATTGCATCATCAATGAAGCATCGGCAGGGGTAGCGATCCCTCCGGCGGCAAAGTTCACCACCGGCAGCCTGCCCAATTCTTTGACCTCCAGCACCAACTCATAGGGAGCGCCCAATTCTTTAGCGATAGTCATTAATTCTTCATTAGGGGCGTTTACAACCCTCCGAATCTCATCATTGACCGCTCTGATATGACGTACCGCTTCCACCACATCGCCGGTTCCGGCTTCGCCCTTGGTCCGGATCATAGCCGCTCCTTCGCCGATTCGGCGCAAGGCTTCTCCCAGATTCCGGGCGCCGCAAACAAAAGGAACTTTGAACAGATGTTTGTTGATATGATAAGCTTCATCGGCAGGGGTCAAAACTTCGCTTTCGTCGATATAGTCGATTTCTAAGGCCTCTAAAATTTGAGCCTCGACAAAATGGCCGATTCTAGCCTTGGCCATTACCGGGATGGTTACGGCCTCCATAATTTTGATAATAATTTCCGGATCGGACATCCGTGCTACCCCGCCTTCAGCCCGTATATCGGCCGGAACCCGTTCCAGGGCCATGACTGCGACTGCGCCCGCCTCCTCGGCGATCTTAGCCTGTTCTGGGGTGGTTACATCCATTATTACTCCGCCTTTAAGCATCTCGGCGAGTCCCCGTTTTACTTTAACTGTTCCTGTCTCCATTGTTAAGAATCCTCCGGTCCGTCTTTTTTCACTTATTTTAACGCAACTGTTTTCTAGGCGCAATAGATTAGCTTTCTGTAAACAAAATTTAATATAATTCTACTTCGGTAAATTTGAACTAACGTTTTAAAAATAACGCGCTAAACCGTTCGCGATTATTTTTAAAACGCTTTATAATACTGAATTTACCGAAGTAGATATAGTCCCTTTATGCTTCTTTATCAACTTCCTTATCCTCACCGATGACCCTAGCCAATGCCACAATCCGGTCGTTTTCATCCGGCTTCATAATTTTGACCCCTTGGGTGTCGCGGCCGGTCTCCGAAATGTCCTGGACTTTGGTGCGAATGATTACTCCTTCGGCGGTAATCACCATTAACTCATCGCTTTCCGATACCACCTTGATTCCAACAATTAATCCGTGTTTCTTAGTGAGTTTCATGGTTTTGATCCCTTTACCGCCCCGGGACTGGATCCGGTACTCGGAGAGGGCGGTCCGTTTGCCGATCCCGGCAGAGGTTATCACCAGTAAGTCCGCCCGCTCCCGGGGAATATCCATCCCGACCACCGAATCATTCGGCGCCAGAGTGATCCCTTTAATCCCCCGCGCGGCCCGTCCCAAAGCCCGGACGTCTGTTTCCGGGAAACGGATTGATTGTCCGTGTTCCGTCACGATAATTACTTCTTGGCTGCCATCGGTAAGTTTAACTTCAATCAATTCATCCTGTTCATCGAGGTTTATCCCGATCAGCCCCCCTTTACGGCTGGTCTGAAATTCAGTCAGAGCGGTCTTCTTGACGATCCCTCTTCTGGTGCACATAAAGAGGAAGCTTTCACTTTCGAAATCTTTGATTGGAATCACTGCATTAATCCGCTCACCCGGTTCCACCTGAATCAGGTTGATTATAGCTGTGCCCCGGGCTTGCCTTCCCGCCTCCGGGATCTCATGCCCCTTCAGGCGATAGACCCGGCCTTGATTGGTAAAGAAGAGAATTGTTTGATGAGTGGAGGTGATAAATAGATGCTCCACGAAATCTTCTTCTTTGGTGGAAATTGCGGTAATCCCACGTCCGCCCCGGCGTTGGCTCCGGTAAGTGGTTACCGGGATGCGTTTAATATAGCCGAAATGGGTTATGGTTACTACAATATCTTCGTCGGCGATTAAGTCTTCCACCGCGAATTCTTCATTCTCCCCGGCGGTAATCTCGGTTCGCCTCGGATCAGCGTATTTTTCCTTAATTTCTAGTAGTTCATTCTTAATCACCAGCATGATCTTATGCACATCAGATAATAAATCGCGATAATAGGCGATGAGTTTCTGTAGTTCGGCATATTCGGACTCAATCTTGTCCCGTTCCAAACCGGTCAAACGTTGCAGCCTCATATCTAAAATTGCTTGAGCCTGCTTCTCGGAGAGCCCAAATTTGGCCATTAAACCTTCCCGGGCGATCTCCACCGTCCGGGATGAGCGAATCAAGTTGATCACTTCATCGATATGATCCAGGGCAATCCTTAAACCCTCTAAAATGTGCGCCCTGTCCTCGGCCTTAGCCAGATCGAATTGGGTCCTCCGGGTAACTACTTCCTTTTGATGTTCCAGGTAATAATGTAATATCTCCCGTAACGTTGAGATTTTAGGTTCATTGTTGACCAGGACCATCATGTTTACGCCGAAGCTTTGCTGCATCGTCGTATGTTTGAAAAGCTGGTTCAAGATTATATTCGGGTTGACATCGCGCCGCAACTCAATAACGATTCGCATTCCATTCCGGTCGGATTCGTCACGCAGGTCGGTTATCCCGTCAATCGTTTTGTCCCTTACTAAGCCCGCTATTTGTTCAACTAAACGGGCTTTATTGACTTGGTAGGGTATTTCGTTGACAATGATCCGGTGTTTGTTATTGCTCATTTCCTCGATCTTTACCTTAGCGCGGACCTTGATCGAGCCTCTCCCTGTTGAGTAAGCGTTTTTAATCCCGGACCGGCCCAGAATAATGCCCCCGGTTGGGAAATCCGGACCCTTCACTATTTTTAGTAATTCTTTATCCTCCAGTTCCGGATTGTCGATGAGTTGTACTGCTCCGTCAATGACTTCACCCAGATTATGAGGGGGAATATTGGTAGCCATACCCACCGCAATCCCTGAAGAGCCGTTAACTAACAGATTGGGAAAACGGGAGGGGATGACCACCGGCTCTTCCATGCTTTCATCAAAATTAGGTTTAAAATCTACAGTTTTCTTGTCGATATCACGCAACATCTCCATGGCCAGTTTCGACATGCGGACTTCGGTATAACGCATCGCCGCCGCCGAATCGCCGTCAACCGATCCAAAATTGCCATGCCCGTCAACTAACATATGCCGATAAGAAAAGTCCTGAGCCATCCGGACCATGGTATCATAAATTGCCGCATCCCCGTGGGGATGATAACGTCCCATTACATCGCCGACAATACGGGCTGATTTTCGATAAGGCTTGTCCGGGGTCGTCCCCGATTCGTACATGCCATACAGAATCCGGCGATGCACCGGTTTTAAACCGTCCCGGACATCCGGCAACGCCCGGTCTAAAATTACGCTCATCGCGTAATCAAGAAAGGACTTTTTCATCTCCTCTTCCAGGATTACAGGGACAATCTTTCCATCAGTCAATTCAGCCATGGTTACACCTCGTCTTAATCTCCACCGTCATATCTTTTCCAGATCCCACTAAAACTTGCTTGGCCAGGCCATAAAAAAGGCCGGTTTCGACTACTCCCGGCAGTTGGTGCAGCCGGGCGTCGATCTCCCGCAAATCGGTTCCAGCCTTAAACCTAAGGTCGAGTACGAACTGGCCGTTATCGGTAACCACAGGCCCGTCTTTGCGGATCCCCATCCGTAGTTGGGGCTCTCCGCCCCATTCCCGGATTTGTTCGCTTACAAATCCAAGGGCGGACGGGATTATTTCAACCGGGACCGGAAAAGCTGTCCCCAACTCCGGGACCAGTTTGGAGTCATCCACAATGATCACAAACTGTTTCGCCATTGCCGCCACGATTTTTTCCCGAGTATGGGCCGCCCCTCCGCCTTTAATAGCATTTAGTTCAGGGTCAACTTCATCAGCGCCGTCGATTGCCAGATCCAGTTCCGTACAATCTTGGGGATCTTTTATTTTAATCCCATTAGCCTGACAGAGGATTTTTGACTGGAAAGAAGTCGGAACCCCGATAATTTCTAATTTTTCTTCCTTATTTCTCCGGCCTAATTCCTCAATCAGAAATACAACCGTTGAACCGGTGCCGATCCCGCAAGTCATCCCATCTTTGATTAACCCGGCGGCGGCGGTTCCGACTAGTTTTTTTAATTCTTTATTAGTATCGCTGTTTTTCATACTCTATTACCCATCCTCAGATTATTTATAATCTTCCGGGTCTGTTCCACCCGGTTCATGGTGCAAAGGTGAATCCCCTCAACCCCGTTTTCAATCAAATCGTTAATCTGATTGGTGGCATAGTCGATCCCGGCCTTCTCGAACTCCTCCGGCTGATCGCCGTACTTATCGAAAAGTAGTAATAATTTGGCCGGAAGCGAGGCCCAGGAGAGGTAAATCATTCTTTTAATCTGACTAGGGTTCAAAATCGGCATGATTCCTGGCGAAACCGGGACTGTGACTCCCATCCGCAGCAAACTCTCTTTAAAATTATAAAAAACCCGGTTATCGAAGTATAACTGTGTTAATAAGAAATCCACTCCGGCCTCGACTTTAGAACGGAGATGGTTCCAATCGTCTTGCCAGCACCTGCTATCGACATGCCCTTCCGCATAAGCGGCGGCGCCGACGCAAAAGCCGTTATGTTTATGGATATGTTGAACCAATTCCACTGCATATTGATAATTTCCGGGTTGAAAAGTAAAATCCGGTTGATCCCGCGGCGGATCGCCCCTCAAAGCCAGGATGTTCTCGATCCCTTCGGCTTTCATTTGAGCGATAACTTGATTCAGTTCCGCCGGGGAATGGCCCACGCAGGTCAAATGAGCCACAGTCTCAATTCCGTAAGTTTTCTTAATTCGGGAAGCGATCTCTATGGTCCGGCCCCGGTTCGATCCGCCCGCCCCGTAGGTCACACTGATAAAATCGGGCTTTAAGTCCTTTAACCCCTCTATGGTCTGAAATACGGTTTCCAATGGGTATTCCGGCTTGGGGGGGAAGATTTCGAAGGAAAGGACCGGTTTTTTTTGCTGGTATAAAGATTTGATGAACATTTAATGAACGCACCTTTAATGTATTATAGATGTAGGTATAGTTGAAATCTATCTCAATTTAGATTGAAACTTTTTTATCTTCGCCATTTGTTTTCCAATTCCTGCTCTGATTAGTGATGAGTTATCTGGGTTATATTGACCTGACCCAATTTATGTACCAACTAGAAAGTTAGTCGGAATGACTCTATGAGACACTACCAAGCTTTAAAATAAACTTTTTTCTATCACCACAATTTCCTCCCATTTCGATTAATCATCATTTTTAGGATCGAGGCAATAAAAAATACCCTGATGTTTGATCTGGGGTTTGGAAATAAGTGCAGAACTTAATTGTCTCAAAGGCGCAGCTTGATTGTATTTTGGTTACCTTTTAGCGAATTATAACCTTAGAGACTTAAACCTGAAATTAATCGAATGCCGTGTTACTTACTAAAGGTAAAAAAATGCAACACGACTAAACTCAAGTATTTATTGCCGGACCGAGCCAATCAAGTTTGTTCTGCGTCTTTTATCTTAAGCGAATATGGGCGTACATGGGTTACTCCTATAATTTATTATCCAGTAAAAGTTTATCATTCAGATCGAGCCGGGTCAAGGGATTTCCCGATCCAACTGTTATAACTTCGGGATTCATCGATTGTTTAAGTCAATATTTCCAAGAATTTTCTTCGGCTATGAAAGTGATTAATTTGGATACAATTGAGGAGATCCATCGTGCCAATCAACCTGAAGAAATCCCCGGACATCCCGTTAATACATTTAAACTGGAAAATCGGGAGATTGAACGGCTAATCAATGAAAGAACCAAACCCCATTTGGAAGTTTTTAAGAATGACGACCGCCAAGAGATAAGTCTTTTTAATATACGGCTAACCATTATACGCGAATTGTTTTTAGCCCCATTTATGGGGTTTGATTGTGACAGCCGTGGTATTGATGCCAATGTGAAGAAGGTCGGGCTTGGTTAAATACCTCTACGACTTGGACTGATCAATCAGTACAGGCCAAAGTCAAAGTTGTTAGTTTCAACAGCTCTAACTCTGTTTTAGTTTGCGCCCGGATGACGGACGGAAATAATTATTATGCAGTCGCCGTTAAAAGCGGAACTTTGGAACTTCGTAAAAAAATAAGTGGTAGTACTACTGTATTAGCTTCAACCAGTTATACCTTCACCGCCGGCACCTGGTATACAATTAAGCTAAATGTCGTCGGAACTACCCTGACAGCTTATGTCAACGGCACTCAAGCGCTTTCCACCACTGCCTCCGGACTGACCTCGGGCGTGGCCGGCCTAATTGGTTGGAAAACTGCCGTTAAGTTTGACGATGTAGTCGTTACCGACGGGTCGGGCTCGACAGCTACACCGACGCCAACACCGACTTCCGGTTCTTCGGCAACTCCAACACCGACTCCCACAACCGGATCCGGCAGCGGTTCAGCCAACTTTAACTTGGTTGGATTCGCCACCTTAAACGGAGGCAACACCGGCGGAACTGGCGGAACTTCCGTTACCGTAACTACCGGTACTGATTTGCAAGCTGCTATCAAATTGGGCGGACCCAGAATCATCTATGTAAACGGTACGATTACTACCTCTAATTCCAGCGGTTTAAGCAAGATCGACGTCAAAGACGTTAACAATATCTCGATCATCGGTGTTGGCACCAAAGGCGAACTTAACGGTATCGGTATCAAGCTGATGCGTACCAGCAACGTAATCCTGCGTAACTTAAAAATTCACCACGTTCTCACTGGTGACAATGATTGTATCAGTATCGAAGGTCCAGTAACTAATGTCTGGGTCGACCACTGTGAATTATATAATCAATTTGACGGTGTCGACAAAGATTATTATGACGCTTTGTTGGATGCTAAAGCTGACTCCTCCTACCTAACTTATTCCTGGAATAAACTGCATGACAGTTGGAAAGCAAGCTTATGCGGTTCTTCGGAAAGCGATACCAATGACCGGAGACTTACTTCTCACCATAATTCCTTTATCAACATTAATTCCCGTTTACCGTTGTATCGGGGCGGTCAAGGGCATATTTACAACAACTATTATTACGATGTTCCCACCAGCGCTGTAAACTCTCGAATCAACGCCAAATTACGAGTCGAGAATAATGTCTTTGTAAATGTTAACAACCCAATTTGCTCCTTGGATAGTGATGTGATTGGTTACTGGGATGTACGCAATAACACCTTTACCAACTGCACCGGTAATACGCCTACAAGTTCAACTTGTTCTTACACCCCGTCCTATGCTTATACCTTAGAATCGGTCTCGACAGTAAAATCCACCGTCAACAATAATGCCGGTGTTGGCAAAATCTGATCTGTGAGATTACATCTTAGACTTGTTTTTGAAGTGATACTAAGGGGGCTGACTCAGATTTATAGGGTTAGCCCCCTTAGTATCTTGTTTAAATAAATGAACAACATAATTAGAGTCAAATCGTTTATAAATCCATTAATGATTTAGGTCATTATGAATAAAACAAGATATTTTCTTGGCATTTTATATTCAGAATACAGATTTATGTCAAGATTACCCGAAAATAAATTAGTATCTTTCTTTATAGTTTCTAAAACTGAATCTAAACAACTAATGAATTTATTTAACTTATCGACAAAAAAAGATTAAATTTTATTTGTATCTAACTCAACTTTCGCAGTTTAAATCAGGCGGATAAAGCTTGATATAATTAGGCAAACCAGCAAAAGAACAATCTGTGCTTAAGATGGCTAACCATTCATCCTTGTGAGTGCGATGTCTCACAAATACGATAATCACCGGAATATAAGGGCTCATCCGAACTCGAACGGAACGTAAGATTCCTTTTTTGCCGGATACCGGAGTAGCAACCGCATATAGTTCCTTGAGCGATAATGAACGTTTGCCAACAAAATAGCGTTGATTGGAGTTCTTAACCATTCCCATAACATCAAGGCCAAGGCCAGTAATCTTTTGGATTAATGGAGCAAAAGTAAACCAACTATCCATGAGCACATATGAAGCGGTTACTCCTTGAGTTAAAGCACGATGAATCATTTCCGGAATAAGTTCCGGAGCCGATTTTAAAGCTTCCAAGCGTCTTTTATATCCAAAGGACCGTTTATCGATATTGGCAGAAATACCGTTAATTTGGGATTTAGATGAACTAAGCAAGGCAAAGTCTAAAGGAATAAAGGTCTTTCCATCCGGCCAACCAAGAGTCAACCTGCGAAATCCCTTACAGTAGCAATTTCTAGCATGATCAAAGCACCGGGCCAACAGTTCGACGGATTTACTCCGGTTGCGGTCAAACATGGAATCATCAACTATTAAACATCCATCTTTACTGGTTAAACTATGCGGTTTGATTATAACGGCGGAACTTAAGAAAGATAAGAAACGCCGCCATGCATAACCGTAATGATTTAAAAAGCGATAAACCGCATCTTTTCCGGGATATGATTCATTCTTATTGCTTTGAAGCAATTGAAACCAATTTTTATGATAAAAAACCAAGGTAAAAACGACTTGAAACAGATAAGAACAAGTAAATCCAAATTTCTTTTTAAAGCCTGCATTCCTCAGATGCTCTAAGATTCTTAGTTCATTGAAAGCTGTTTTAATTTCATTTGGTAGTTGATTGCTAAGACCGTTTTGTTCTATCATGGAGAGGACACCTCTTCTTTATGGTTGGTAGTGTTTGTAGCAAATCCACTATACCAAATGAAGAGGTGTTTTTATATTATTTGGCTCAATTTGTCAACTCTTGTGCATCTTTGATTGATATCCTTTATAAGTTAACATTTTTACTCGGTTTTCAAGGTGCGAAAGTTGAGTAAATAGCATAGTGAAGTTTGTAACATCATGAAAAGCCAGATCCAAAAGAAATATTATCCAAGAATAAAGAAAAATTTTTAAAGTCATATCCTACCAAATCGATAGGAAAACAAGAAATATTTTTTCGAAAATCTCTTGACAGAAAGTTGGTAAACCTTTTATAATTTAATCTATATTAAACCTATAGGAATAGTTATAAAAACCCGAGATTGAAAACAGAAGGAGAATTCAAATGAAGAGATTTAAAATTTCAACTCTAATATTTGCATTAATTATTTTGGTCAGTGTTTTTTTTAACATTACCTATGCTTCCAGGACGATCAGAAAAGGTAATGAAGCCAAACCACTTCCCGCTATTGAGGGGAAAGAACTTCAAGGTGATAAGGAACGCTTTGACAGTTATGTTTATTCGGTAGAGAAATTGAAAAAGAATTATCAAGGAGTTATTGTACTTGATGCCCGCACCAAAGACGAGTATAACAAAGGTCATTTGCCAGGCGCTGTTCAATCACACTGGACTGATTGGTCGAATGTCAACGTGAAACAGGGTGAAAAAGGATGGGCTCAAATTCTTCCCAACGAAGAATTAAAAAAGAAATTTGGAACATTAGGAATAGACGGTACTAAGCCGGTGGTGATTTACAACGATACTCTAGCTGGATGGGGTGAAGAAGGGCGACAACTTTGGACATTCAGAGTATTCGGCCTCAAGAATACATATATACTTAATGGCGGGATTAAGTCCTGGACTAAAGCCGGAGGTAAATTAACCAAAGATATACCAAGTATTAAAACTGTTACTGGTCCAAACCCGGTACCGGATTTAGGTCTCTTTGCAAATACTCAATATCTGGCCAGAAAGCTTGGTTCCGTGAACGTTTTGGATACCAGGGAAGATGAGGAATATGCCGGAACAAAAGTATATGGTGAAAAACAAAAAGGTAGAATCCCTGGAGTCAAACACATCTGGTTTAAAGATTTTTATAATGCAGACGGGACACTCCTAAGTCCGGCCCAAATCAGAGCCAAGGTGGAAGCTATGGGATTTAAGCCGTCTGATGAGGTAATCCTTTATTGTACAGGAGGAATTCGTTCCGGATTTACTACGATTGTATTACGTATTGGCGGTTATTATAAAGCCCGAAATTATAATGTTAGTTTCAGTGAGTGGGTAGGAACCGATCAAAAAATTGATACTGAAATATACAAAGCATTAGATTAACAATAATGATTGATATATCCGGAGCATAATGCGCTGATAATGATACAAAGGTTGTGTCAGCGCATTCCCTTTTTTCTTTATAGTTAAGTTGTTAGAAGGATTAGAAGATGGAAGATAATAAAAAACGTAAATTGTTTACTGTTTTGCGTATATTTGTGTCATTATTAATGCTTGGGATGCTCATTTTTTTCGCTGATTTGGATAAAGTCTACCGGTTATTACTTACTTTTCAGCCCTATTGGCTACCTTTGGTTTTTGGGTTGATAGCCTTATCCGTACTGGTTAGTTCTATAAAATGGGGGATACTCCTCGGGGCTCAGAATAATAAGATTGGTTTTAACTCACTTTTTCGGATTTATCTGATTGCCTTGTTTTTTAATAATTTTTTACCGTCCAGTATTGGAGGAGATGGGGTCCGGATTGCGCTCGCAGGAAAATATTGTGACCGGACCACTTCAGCAGCTACTTCTGTGGTAATGGAACGTGCGATTGCTACTATTTCATTAGCGCTGCTTGGGCTTAGCGGAGCATTCTTCGCCAAGAAGCCCTATCCACTTGCAGTGGGACTGCTCGGGGTTTTATTACTGGTGGGAATCATCATTACCTTTATTTTACTTACCGGATGGATTCCCAATTTCATTAAAAAGCAAAATGGTAAAATAGCAAATATATGGATTCCCTTTTCTAAATCGGCTGGCATGTTGAAGAAGCAACCTCGGGCCTTGATAATGAATTTATTGATATCGTTACTATTTCAAATTATTGTTGCCATGGTGGTGGCAGCAGTCATGGGAGGACTTGGACTTACGATTCCCGGCATATTTGATTTATTTTTCATTACGGCAGCGACGTCCGTGTTGGCAATGGTTCCTATCGGTTTAAATGGATACGGACTACGGGAAGGGGCTTATATAATACTTTTACGACCTTTTGGTTATACTGCCGCATCAGCGCTTACGGTTTCAGTGCTTTTTGGAATTTTTGTTTCAATTTTTAGTTTGTTGGGCTGGATTCAGTGGATGTTGTCCCGACCTAACTCCAAAGCAATCCAAATAAAGGAGGCTTCCTATGAATAAGAAATTAAAGCTAATATTAATGGTTGGAATACCTTTAACGGGAATTATCATTTTTCTTTTTCCGGCAGGAAGAACGTGGATTATAAAAACCATTGAAATACTTAGCTCGTTTGATACGGAACCGGTTAAGGCCTATATCCGTTCGTTTGGGTCTTGGGCAGTTGCAATATCTTTTTTACTGATGGTCTTTCAGTCAATTGCAGCGCCATTACCCGCGTTTTTAATTACTTTTTCAAATGCAGCCATATTCGGTTGGATCTGGGGAACGGTAATATCATGGTCGAGCGCTATAGTCGGAGCTACCGCATGTTATGGTATTGCCAGACTTTATGGACGGGATGTGGTTTCAAAATTAACAGGCAAGACCACCTTAAAGTCGGTAGATGATTTTTTTGAAAAGTATGGCGCTAATGCCATTCTTATTGCAAGACTCCTCCCGTTTATGCCGTTTGATATTATCAGTTATGGGGCGGGGCTTACTTCAACCAGATTTTGGCCGTTTTTTGTGGCGACCGGAGTTGGGCAGTTACCGGCAACCATTATTTATTCTTATGCCGGAGATATGCTTGGAGGAGGCGCCAAGAATTTTGTTTTTGGACTTTTAATCGTCTTCGCAGCTGTCGCATTAACAGTTTTGTTGCGTTCAATCTTTAATGAACGATTTAAAAAGAAAGGGGTTACGAGTAAGTGATGCCGGTTTTAGATGAAGAAATTATCAGGTTTGAAGATATACTTCTTTATTATCAGCTTTCGGTTAAAAGAGAAAAAGTCCGCATTTTACAACTTAATATCGGGAAAAGATGTAATCAACGCTGTATTCATTGCCATGTGGACGCAGGACCTCATCGGGTTGAAGCTATGACTCGGAGTACGATGAATCGGGCGCTGGATTTATTATCCCGGGCTACAGGTATCCATACAGTGGATATTACAGGGGGAGCTCCGGAACTAAATCCCGATTTTCGTTATCTGGTGAATGAATTGAGATTATTAAACAAAACAGTGATTGACCGCAGCAACTTATCTGTCTTTTTTGAGCAGGGACAGCAAGATACTCCTAAATTTTTGGCCCGTAACATGGTGCAGATTATTGCCTCATTACCTTGTTATCTTAAAGAAAATGTTGACCTACAACGTGGTCGTCATGTGTATCGGAAAAGCATCGCCGCTTTGAAAAGCTTAAACCATTTAGGATATGGCAAAAAAGATAGCGGACTTATATTGAATCTAGTATATAATCCATTGGGCGATAATTTGCCACCGGACCAGGCAACCCTTGAGTCGGATTACCGAAACTATCTGAAAAATTCATATAACATCGAGTTTAATCAACTTTTAGCGATTACCAATATGCCGATTAAACGCTTTGCCCAAATGCTCGCCAGAGAAGGAAAATATGAGTCCTATATCCGGTTTCTGACCCAAAATTTTAACCCGGATACAGCCCAAAATCTTATGTGCCGTGAGTTATTATCCATAGGATGGGATGGGAAAATCTACGATTGTGACTTTAATCAAGCGATTGGGACTTCATTAAAAAACCAAGCTCATACAATCTGGGATATCTCTGATTTTAATATGATTGAAGCCAATATTACCTTTGATAATCATTGTTTCGGATGTACAGCGGGAAAAGGAAGTTCCTGTAAAGGAGCGTTAGCGTGAAAATTGCGAATGATATCACCCAACTAATCGGGAACACCCCTTTAGTAAGAATCAATAAATTAGATACTGGAAACGCTGAGGTTATTGCTAAACTTGAGATGTTTAATCCACTATCCAGCGTCAAGGACCGTATTGGGTTTTCCATGATCGACGCTGCAGAGCGGGCAAATTTAATTAAGCCGGGGGATGTTTTAATTGAACCAACTAGCGGAAATACGGGAATCGGTTTAGCTTATGTGGCGGCAGTTCGTGGCTATCGTTTGATTTTAACGATGCCTGAAACTATGAGTATGGAACGAAGAAAACTTTTACGTGTTTTAGGTGCTGAAGTTGTTTTAACCGAGGCTTATGACGGGATGGAGGGTTCTGTTAGAAAAGCCCAGGAACTTGCTATGGAAATCCCCGGTTCGTATATTCTGCAACAATTTGAAAATCCGGAAAATCCGGAGATTCACCGCCGGACAACTGCAGAGGAGATCTGGCGCGATACGGATGGGAAAGTGGATGTCTTTGTCGCCGGAGTCGGTACCGGCGGTACCTTGACTGGAGTCGGGCAAATACTTAAACAACGAAATCCGAATATTAAAATTGTGGCAGTGGAACCTTTTAAATCGGCAGTTTTATCGGGAGGATCTGCCGCGCCTCACCGTTTACAAGGCATCGGTGCCGGTTTTATTCCTTCGATATTGGACACCAGCTTAATCGACGAGATTATTCAAGTAAGAGATGAAGATGCAGGGGAAATTGCCAGGACACTTGCACGTAAAGAAGGAATTGTGGTAGGAATCTCTTCAGGAGCAGCATTATGGGCGGCGCTTGAATTGGCTAAGCGTCCTGAACATCAAGGTCAGAGGATTTTAACAGTTTTTCCGGATACCGGAGAACGTTATCTTAGCACTTGGCTGTTTGAGGATTTTGAAACCGAGGATTCACTTGCTGAAAAAAAGGAAAAAACAGAAGAAACTAATCATGAATTGCCTCCAGCAGTGGAACTTTCCTTAAGATATTTTAGAAACGGATTGTATTGTAGTGAGGCTATTATTAAAGCATTTAACCAGATTTATCAACTTGATTTACCGGACAACGCTAAAAAAATTGCAACTGGTTTTGGATTGGGATTAGGTGAAGCGGGGTGCGCTTGTGGCGCCGTAACCGGGGCAGTGGCTGTATTGAGTGCGGTTGCCGGTCGAACCAAAGTATACGAATCTGACAGAGTTGCCCAATTGGCAGTAAAGCAACTGCATGATCGTTTCAAAGCAAGACATAAGGCAATTTGCTGCCGGGTCCTAACCCGCTCGATTGAATGGGGTTCCGCTCAACATAAAATGCTTTGTGAACAATATGTGATTGATTCAGCAGTCATTACCGATGAAATTTTAAAAACGCGGTTACAAGAATTTTTACCCCAAGGTGGCCGAAGATCCATCCCAAAAAAGAATTTTTTGAAAGAATGGATTCTAAAAATCAGTAGGAAAAACCCTCTATATAGGATGAAGTAAATTTCTCATATAAAATTTGCATTCTTAAAGCCGAATGTAAATGGTAATAAATCGGTATTTACTTCATCCTATTACAGCAGTAATAAGTTGAATTAAATTCATTGCTCAGATCATCATGACCGGATTTAGGGACATGATGCATATAAGAAATTTAATTCAACTTATATGGTAAACTCAATAGAGAAAGTGCATGAGTAGTAATTTCCGAATTAAGTAGTAATTTCATAGATAATGAGGCGATTTCTCATGATTGATCTATGTGTCATTTCCGGAAGCGGGTTTTATGACTTCCCTGATGTTTCAAATCCCAAAGATGTAATCATTACAACCAAATACGGTAAGGTGAAATTGGTAACCGGGATTTATCATAGCAAGCAGATTGCCTTTTTAGCCAGGCATCAGCAGGGACATAAACTTTTACCCAATATGATTAATTTTAAAGCCAATATTGCGGCAATTGATGAGTTGCATCCTAAAGCAATCGTGGCTACAACGATTTGCGGAATAGTAAACCATACGATACTCTTGGGAAAACTCTTGGTATTTAATGACCTTTTTTATATAGACAACCGGCTTCCCTCAGGTGAAATATGCAGTTTCTTTACGGAAGAAGGGCAAGATAAACGAGGTCATTTGATGTTTGCCAATCCTTTTTTTGATGTTACCCAATCTTTGAAATCCGGGGATTATATCGTCAATGTAACATATGGACATATAAATGGACCTAGGTTTAATTCAAAAAAAGAAATCGATTTTTTAAAGAACTACTGTGATGCTATCAGTCAAACATGCGGACCGGAAACAATTCTTGCTAACGAGTTGGAAATCCCATATATACTGTTAGGGTTTGGGGTTGATTATGCCAATGGCGTTAAGGAGATCAATACACCCATTGAGATACTCAATGCAAATATGGCCAAAAGTAAATCAGTATTTATCGATGCAATTAATACCATCATTGAAAATTCTAATGAAATTTCCTTCTCCAATTTTGTATATCGTTTTAAGGATTAAGAACAATGATACGTAAACGGCTCATCATTTTTACCCGTTGCCCAGAGGCTGGGAAGTGTAAAACCCGGTTAATACCTCTTTTAGGTGCTGAAAACACTGCTGAATTGCAACGGCGTATGACAGCTAAAATGATAGGAATAGGCAATGAATATATTGCCAAAAACCGGACTGATCATCTTGAGGTTAGGTATGACGGGGGTTCAAGAGAATTAATGGTTAAAACCTTTAGTGAAGCTGATTACCAACCCCAGCCGGAAGGGAACCTTGGCCTAAGGATGTATAAAGCTTTAGAAGATGCTTTTATGGAAGGTTCTGAATTGGCTGTGATTATCGGAAGCGATTGCCCGGATATTTCCATGGAGCTTTTGGAAAATGCGTTTAATCATTTGCAACAACACGATCTGGTGATTGGAACGGCTGTAGATGGCGGTTATTATTTAATTGGAATGAAACGGCCAATATCCGAGGTTTTTTTAGAGAGTATACCATGGGGAACCTCATCAGTACTTAAAAAAACACTCCAAATTACAAAAAAACTGAATCTATCGGTTCATCTCCTGCCTAGGCTGGCGGATGTGGACCTACCCCAAGATATTGCCGGAATTTATTATAATCCGCTTTTGGATGGAATCCAGCAGCCGCTGATATCTGTTGTTATACCTACCTTGAATGAAGCGTCTTTCATTCTTCAGACAATAGAAGCCGCTAAAACCAATCACGTTGAAATCATTGTCGTAGATGGTGGGAGTACCGATGAAACCCGGGAATTGGCCATTAAAGCCGGTGTAAAAGTTATCCAGTCTCCACGTGGACGTGGCAGACAATTAAATGAAGGCGCGCTTCATGCTGTCGGTAAAATTATTATTTTTTTGCATGCGGATACGGTTCTTCCGAAGGGTTTTGCTGCAGAAGTGATAAGTGCCTTATCAAAACCGAAGACTATTGCTGGTGCATTTCGGCTCGGTATCACCGGGAAAAATTGGGCTTTGGGAATGGTTTCGTTATTTACCAATTTACGCAGTATTTTTTTTCAGCTCCCTTATGGGGATCAAGCAATCTTTATCTATAAAGAACAATTTCAACGTGTTGGCGGTTTTCCGGATATTCCAATCATGGAGGATTATGCCTTGGTTCTGCGGTTAAAAAAACTGGGACGAATTGCGATATCATCTAAATCGGTACAAACATCCGGAAGAAGATGGGATAAATTGGGTTATTTCAGAACATTGTTGATAAACCAAGCTATGATAATAGGGTATCATGTTGGAATAGCTATTGATAGGCTTGAAAGATTTTATCTGCGGCATAAAGGGGAGAAACCGAAAATTGAAATATAGGGAATCGGGTCTGCCTATTGAAGAGCTATGGAATACTTTTTTTAATCCAAGTGAAGTTTTTAAACTAATGGAAATTAATGCTCAAATACGGAGTTTAGTCGATATTGGATGTGGATTTGGTACATTTTTGCTACCAGCTTCAAGACTTGTGACCACCTTATCATTTCGGTTTAATATTTAATAAAAATAGATCATCAAGTTAAATAGGAAAGTAGATATTTGAAAAAACTAAATAAAATAATGTAGGGGATTAAATAAATGGTTAAGGTAAAATGTTTTCATTTATAATTGACTATTTAAATGGGATTACTTATAATAAAACTAATTTAATAAACTCTTATCAAGAGAGGGGGAGGGGACGGCCCGATGAACCTTCGGCAACCGGTTTACGGTTAAATACCGTGATTAAGGTGCCAATTCCGGCGGGGCAACCCGGGAGATGAGAGAGGTTCGTTAGCAACGATAAGCCTCTTTCCATACGGGAAGGGGCTTTTCATGATCAGAATCTTTGGAGGAGGAAAATATTATGAGAATTGAGACTGTTTTAGCTCATGCCGGATTATGTAGCGATCAGACAACCGGCGCCATTAGCACCCCGATTCATCAGACGGCCACCTTCAGGCACCCGGCGGTAGGTGTTTCCACGGGTTATGACTATTCGCGGACCATTAATCCCACCCGTCAAGTATTGGAAAAAGTGATGGCGGAGTTGGAAAAAGGTGACCGGGGATTTGCTTTTACCTCGGGGATGGCGGCGATCACGGCGATACTCATGTTATTTTCCTCCGGCGATCATCTGATCGTTTCCAACGATTTATATGGCGGCACCTACCGGGTGTTGGAAAAGAATTTCAAGCAATTTGGACTTACTGCTACTTATGTAGATACTTCCGAGCTTGATGCCATAAAGAAGGTAATCATTCCGGGCAAAACCAAAGCGATCTTCATTGAGACCCCGACTAATCCGTTGATGAAAATTACCGACTTGCCTGAAATAGTATCTTTAGCTAAGTCCAATGGCATTTTAACTGTTGTTGACAATACCTTCATGACTCCTTACCTCCAGCGCCCCTTGGAACTGGAAGTGGATATTGTGATTCATAGCGGGACCAAGTATTTGGGCGGACACAATGATGTGTTATCGGGAATTGTGGTCGCCCGTTCCCCTGAACTCAGCGACAAAATAGGATTTATCCAGAACTCGACCGGGGCGATTTTAGGACCGCAGGATAGTTGGCTGATGCTGCGGGGGATTAAAACCCTCGCCTTACGAATTGAAAAACAAATGGAGAACGCCGGAAAGATTGCCGCCTGGTTAACCCGGAACCCAAAAGTGAAAAAAGTATATTATCCGGGGCTTCCCGAACATCCGGGTTTTGAAATCCAAAGCAAGCAATGCCAAGGTTTTGGGGCAATGCTCTCATTTAGGGTACAAAATGCGAATATGGTTACACAAATAATTAATAATGTAAAAGTCATTACCTATGCCGAAAGCCTGGGCGGGGTGGAGACTCTAATTACTTATCCGGTCAAACAAACCCATGGCGATATTCCTCCGGAAATACGGGAGCGTATCGGTGTTACTGAAGATTTGATCCGACTATCCGTTGGAATTGAAGATGTTAATGATTTGATTCAGGATTTGGAACAAGCAATCGAAGGAGGAAACTAGAATCATGAAATATGGAACACGGATTTTACATAATGGTAACGAGCTTGATCCTCATACTGGCGCCTTAAGCATTCCGATTTATCAGGCATCGACCTATCATCAGCATGATGTTGACAATCCGGGCAAGTATGAATATTCCCGGTCCGGAAATCCAACCCGGGAGGCTTTGGAGAAAACATTAGCGGCACTGGAGAATGGTACCGACGCATATGCTTTCGCTTCCGGGATGGCAGCCACCTCTTCGGCTTTATCCATTCTGGAACAAGGCGATCATATCGTGGCCACCGAGGATATTTATGGGGGTTCTTACCGGATTTTAAGCAGATTTTTTAGTAAATTCGGCATCAAGACAACCTTTGTGGATATGACCCAGTTGGAAAATATCGAAAAAGCAATCCAGCCCAACACCAAGGTGTTATTTTTGGAGACCCCTTCCAATCCGCTATTGAAAATTACTGATATTGCCGGAGTGGTGCAAATTGCCAAGCGACGTCATTTGATTACGATGATTGACAATACCTTTATGTCGCCTTATTTTCAGCGACCTTTGGATTTGGGAGTGGATATTGTTATCCATAGCGCTACTAAGTTCCTGGGAGGGCATAGTGATGTGATCGGCGGAGCGGTGATTACCAAATCAAAGGAGATGGCCGCCAAGATCTACTTTGTGCAAAACGGATTCGGGGCCATCCTGGGGCCTCAGGACAGCTGGTTATTACTGCGGGGAATCAAAACGCTCCGGGCCAGAATGGAACTGCAACAGCAATCCGCGTTGGAGATTGCCGGATGGCTGAAAAGGCAGCTATGGGTGACCGGTGTTTATTATCCCGGACTTCCGGACCATCCGGGTTATGATATCAATAAGTCCCAGGCTACCGGGTTTGGAGCGGTCTTATCATTCAAGACCGATACGGTGGAAAGAGCCCGCCGGCTCATGGAACAAGTAAAACTGTGGTCGGTGGCGGTGAGTTTGGGAGGGGTAGAATCCATCCTTTCGTATCCGGTGAAAATGTCCCATGCGGCGATTCCCCCGGCTGAGAGAGCGCGGTTGGGGATTACCGACAATCTGATCCGGCTATCGGTGGGGCTTGAGGATTCGGAGGATTTGATTGATGATTTAAACCAATAATCAACTTTTTATCTATTAGGATGAAGTAAATTTCTTAACCAAGATTTGCATTCTTAAAGCCATACGCACTTTTATGGGAATCGACTTTTTAAAGGAACCAGCGCCTGACGCAACCACGTTACTGCGCTTTCGCCATTTAATTGAAGACAACGGCATTGCCAAACTCATATTTGACGACGTACGAGACAGACTTGATAAAGCGGGTCTCCTAATGCATGGTGGGACGGTAGTGGACGCAACCATTGTAGCCGCCCCAAGTTCCTCAAAAGTATCATATCGCGGAATAGCCAAGAACTTGAACCGGTTCTTCCTGCTATTTGCCAGCCCCAATCTGGTGATGTGCCTAAGGGCCGGCAGACAAAAAGATTTTTGCGGGGTGTAACCGTGCCCTTTTCCGGGGAAATACCCCTGGAAACAGGTCAAAATTTATGTGGGACGGAGCTATGAGTGGAATCTCCAGGATGATTTCCGTCTCTGTACCACCCGAATCAAGGGAAAAGCAGCCCATCTAGGCTTCTCATTATTACAATTCGGTAGGATTGACGGAATTAATGAATATGGCCTCTGCGTCACTATCGCCGCTGGCTGCCCTCAAGTCCAACCGGTGGAGGAAGGCTGCCGCTTCTGGGCGGTGGTCCGGACTGTGCTGGACCGGTGCCAAACGGTTCCGGAAGCATTGGAAGTTGTTCAAAGTATCCCGATCTCGTTTCATCTTAACCTGTTACTCACCGATAAACACGGCGAATCCGCGCTGGTTGAAATCTTCTGTTCCAAGCGGGCGGAAAAACGAATCGGCCCAAATACTAAAGAATAAGCTATCTGGTCTACCAATCATTACAGTCTGCCGGAAATGATCCCCTACGATCACCGGATGTGGATGTCGGCGGTCCGCTATCAAAAAATAGCGTCGGTTCTGAAGAACCCCGCTTCCAAAATAACCAGGGAACAATTGCTCCAACTCTTAACCAAACCAATTCCGGATGGTTTGAGCTGTCAATATTATTATGCCTACTTCGGCACTCTCTGGTCGATGATCTTCGATCTCACCGCCGGAAATGTCGAGGTCTGTTTCGGCTCCCCGGTAGTTAATGACTGGCATAGCTTCGATCTCAACGGCCCGGTAAGCATAAAAACATATCCGGCCAAGTTTCCTCTGGAGACCCCCGATCATCCGGACCTATTCTTCCGTCAGCTTAAGCCGGGAGCCGAGGATTAATCCGAATTAATGCAAGCGAGGGATTTAATTGTTTAACTTCTTTTAGCCCCTCTTTTGCCTTACTTTTTCACGGAAAAACCAAAACTGCCGATCGCTTCTTTCAATGTGGGGTGTCCGGATGTAGTGTCACGTAACAACTTGTGAATTTTTTATTGCAATGGAAAATGGTGTATGTTATACGGTACGTTCAACGTATAACGGTTTCACACGCCTCATGCAGACTCTCCGCCAAGGTCGGATGGGCATGGATCGTCTCTGCCAATTGTTCGGCAGTCAGGTGTTGTTTGATTGCTAAGGCGGCTTCGGCAATTAAATCGCTGGCTCCGGAACCGATAATTTGGACTCCCAAAATCCGATGACTGTTTTTATCGGTAACCACCTTCACAAAACCGACCGCTTCACCCTGAGCCAATGCTTTACCATTAGCCAAAAACGGGGATTTGGAGGTAAGGACCTCCAACCCTTGGGCGGCTGCCTCCTGAGCGGTCTTTCCGGCTGTAGCTGCCTCCGGATCGGTAAAGATACAATTCGGCATGGCTTCATCCGACCAAACCACCGGTTTACCGGCCAGATGTTCGATAGCAACGACGCCTTGATAAGAAGCGGCATGGGCTAGATCCCAAGGCCGGTCGTTAACATCACCGATCGCGTAGACCCAGGAAAGAGTGGTTTGTAAGCTTTGGTTAACCTCGATCCTGCCCTTAGCGTTAACCTTAACTCCAATACCTTCCAGGCCGAGCCGGCTTGAATTGGGTTTTCTCCCGATGGAAACCAAAACTTTAGCGGCGCTGATTTCTTTACCGTCCAAGAGAATTAATCTCACCGCATTATCAGTTTTAATCACTTTACTGACCGAAGTTGAAGTATGGATATCAATCCCTTTTTTCTTTAATTGCAACCGGAGGCTCCCCGAGATTTCCGAGTCCATATTGGGAATGAGCTGATCCATTAACTCCACAATGGTCACCTTCACCCCAAAGGTGGCGAAGATCGAAGCGAACTCGCAGCCAATCACCCCGCCGCCGATAATGGCCAACGATTCCGGGAGTTCCGGCAAGGTTAACGCCTCGTTGCTGGTGATGACCCTAACGCCGTCGTAATCAAAGATCTCCGGCGCCTGGGGTTCGGAACCGGTTGCTACGATTATCTTTTCAGCCAGAATTAAACGTTCGGTCCCGTCAGCCATGGTTATCTTCAACTCATGCCCGGAATTGAACACTGCTGCGCCTCTAATCAGCTCCACTTGATTCTGTTCCAACAAATAATGGATTCCCTTAACCAGCCTGGCGACCACCTGGTCTTTTCGCTCCAAGATTCGGTTCCAGTCCGGACGGGCTTCCCCGTTAATTACCACTCCAAAGTCGGCCGCTTTGTTTATCAATGCTAAGGCTTTGGCCGAACCGACCAGGGTCTTAGTGGGGATACAACCCCAATTCAAACAAGCCCCACCTACTTCGTCCTTCTCAATTAGGCAAACCTTCATCCCAAGCTGTGCGGCGCGGATCGCCGCCACATAACCTCCTGGACCGGCCCCGATAATTGCCACTTGATATTCCAACTAATCACCCCCGCAATCTTTTTATAAAAAATTCTCAATCTATTTAGTTTTAACCTTCCAAGTATTATAAATATATTTTTACCTGATAATAAAGTGGCGTATCCTTTAAATCTTTTTCTCCGCTCTCACGTTCCTAACCATTATCCATATTGGCTTTAAGCCACTTGTGGGCAATGATAAGCAACTGAACAAACAACTACTTAGGCAAATAGCGTTCTCCGGAGATTATTTTACGATAGGGGCGCTCTATTATCCTGATTGCATCTTTTTCCCGATCATATACCGAATTCACAAACTTTAACCAGTTAAAATCATCCCGTTCCGGATAATCTGTCCTAGTCTGAAAACCCGGCCAGCGGGTTTCTTTCCGGTACAGCAAATGTTCAACCAATTGCCTGGCGACTGCGATCCGATCCGATATTTCATGGCAAAGCATTAGTTGATGAGGGTCAGCGGCTATCAAATGGGCTTCCTGCCCTTTTAAACGGTTCAATTCCTCTCTGGCTTTAACCAGGCTCGCCTCGTTCATCTCGTAAAACGCACCGATTCCCCCAGCATATTCATCCATCACTTTTTGGAGCCGTTCCTTCATTTCTTCAGGTTGAACCCCATCCTCTCCAGCTTGATAATTAAATAAGGGTTTAGTGAGGCGCTCTAATTTTTGAGACAAGTCATCAAGATTCACCGGTTTTACTTCCCCGCCCATCTGGAGATCTTTAACCGCCGTTTGAGCAGCAAGATATCCTTCCGCCCAACAACCGCTGACGAATTTGTAGGGATATCCTCCGGCTACATCCCCGGCCGCGTATAATCCCGGGATAGTAGTCCTTCTGCCCTCATCAATCCAATAACCGGCCTGGCAATGGCCTCCCATTATATATGGCTCCGTACCGCAAATCTCAACCGGGGCTTCGGCAGGATCGAACCCATTGGCCGCCCATTGGAGTACGATTCCGGGATACATATCCAAATAAGCCGCTTTCAATTTCTTGGTTTGTTCTTCGTTCAAATGCCTGGTATCGAGGAAGCACGGACCCCGGCCTTCCTTTTTTTCTTGAGTAGGGGCATAGACACGGATGCAAGTAGGCGCCCCTTCCCCTCCCATATGGCGATACTGTAACTTCATAAACTCTTCGCCCTTAGCATTAACTTGTTTGGCTCCAAATCCCAGCGCTAATGTGCCGGTAGGGCAAATCATGTCTTTAGTCCGTAAAGCGATAAACCGCATTTCCAAACTGGTAAACTCGGCCCCCGCCCTGATTCCCATAGCGTAACCGGCTCCGGCGTTAAAGGGCGGATACCACATTTTATGTCCGGCTAACCCCGGGTTATTAGGCCGGTAAATTCCGGCAGCCCCTCCGGTACAGCAGATCACCGCTCTAGCTTTAATCAGGTAAGCCGAACCGTCCCTTACACCGAACCCCAGGGCACCGGCCACCCGCCCGTCATTAATCAGTAGATCGCTCCCGAATACCCGGTTTAGCACATCCACTCCCAGTTCCCTTACTTTAGCCGCCATTATCGGTTTTAACGATTCGCCGTTAATCTTGATATTCCAGCGCCCCCGGCTTTGATAATGTCCTGTTTCGTCTTTGATTACCGGTAGCCCCCACTCCTCCACCTTGGCGACCATCCGGTTCAATTCTTGAGCGCCTGAATAGACCAAGTCCTCCCTGATTAACCCCATAGCATCGTACCGTACATACCGGGTAAACGATTCCGGCGTCTCGCCGGGATTTAAATAAGCGTTAATCGCATTCATCCCCGAAGCCAAACAACCGCTCCGTTCGATATTCCCTTTTTCCATGATCATTACTTTCAGTCCGGGGCCGGCCTCCTTCATCGCTGCTGCCGCCATGCATCCCGCAGTTCCCCCACCGATGATCAACAAATCTGTCTCATAGGTCTCCAACTTAAGCTTTGAACCCAAAAGGAAACACCCTCCTTAAATTCGCAAAATCCCTTTGGTACTTTATGCGCAACAATAGAGGAGGGTGCTTCATATTAATTTCAAATTAGCCGTCCACGTCAATTTCTAGTTGACCTAAGCAAATCAATCGGAACCAATAGGCGTCCTTGAATTAACGCCACTTCTGGCTCCCGGCTCCTGACTCCCGTATTCTCCGTCTTCGGATGTGCTTGTTTTTGGCTTAATCTCTTCCTTCCAATTTTTCTGATCCAAAACTTTAATATCAGTTATGCGCCAAACCTTTTTGACCGGCTTCAAAATAAATACATCTTTCCGCTCTAGATACTCAACTACTTTGGGGGCGGCAACCTTAACCCGATAATCAATCCGGTATTTGACTTCTTCCGGTTTTTCAGATAATTTTTCCTGCTCTAGCCCTTCAATCATAATTTTAATCTGAAATTCGGCGGTACCGGGCGAGACTGCCTTGTTTGTGGTATTAAGCACATGGATATTGGAAACCATTTGCGACAAATCATTTTTGGCCTTATGGATAGCTTCGTCGACTAATAAAACATTGATGGTTGTTACCCCTTCAAAATAGTAGTTGATAACTTGATCCGGCGTTGATGAAGCCGTAATCGTGGGCTTCGGTTTTGAACCTAAAAACAGCCACATAACTATAATGATAATCCCTAAGCTAATTCCGGTAATTTTCCCATACTGTCGGAACCAAAGCCAAAGGGACTCTTGGAACTTAAACTTTATTAAATTCCGTTCCGACTGTTCCCGGTGTTTTTTAGCTTCGGTTTCCGTAACAATGACTGTTTGATCCTCTAACAATTTAGTCAATTGTGAAATCAAATTTTCAACTTTAGGCCTTTTAAGAGGATCCTTATTTAAACAATTTATAAACAATTTATTCAATAACGGGCTGATCTCCGGTTTATGATCGTTTAAAGGGATCACGTTGGCCCTTAGGATTTTCGCGGACTTTTCCTCCGGGGTAGTGGCCGGATATGGTTCCACCCCGGTCAGCAGATAGTATGCAGCCACACCCCAACTAAAGATGTCCGATTCCATACTCCAGCTATGCCCTTCGATTATTTCCGGGGAGCGTTCGATTTGATATTCCGCTTCAAGCGATTTCCAGAGATAGTTGAATATTAACGGATCTTGAAGATAGTAGCTATTTTTACCTCCCTGCTTAATAAGGCCGATACTTATACCACCTAGCGCCATTCCGTCCCTGTGGTATACTTGCATTATTTTTAAAATGTGTAATAGGGCGCGGCAACTTTCTTCAACATTTCCGCCGCCTACGGTTTTTATCCTTAACGGGCGGCTGTTTTCCCTTACCAAAAAATACCCGTCTTGATATTTTTCCATATTAATATACTTAATTAAGCCTGCGGCCCTGATCGGTTTTTCCGTTTCAACAATTTCTTTTAAATCCTTTTGAATCTCTTTTCGAAGGGTTTCCCGAGGAAGTACCGCAAATGGGACCCTGTCAAAAATCAATTCCTCACCCGCTTCATTTTGAAGCAACAAACAATCCGGTGATAATTCTTTAACTAATTGGTACGGCATTGGATATCCTTCCTCCCTTGGACTATCTTTTCTCTTAAACATTATACTATAACCATCGCTACAAACAAATCGATTTATCTATTCCAATCCTCAAATCACTACCCAATTGATTTTTTACATTTATGTTATATAAGGAGAAACAAGCAGGAATTAGCTAGAGGTTAAAGAATATAACCCGGAAATCGAGGTGATTTTGTTGGCAGATAAAGAACATGTGGTTATAACAGTGATGGGCCATGATCGGGTAGGTATCGTAGCTGGTGTCTCCAAGGTCTTGGCCGATTATAACCTTAATATCGTAGACATCAGCCAAACCATACTTCATGATATTTTCGCCATGATCCTGTTGGTTGATATCTCCCAATCCCAATATAACTTGGCCGATTTAGAAGAACCGCTCAAAATCGCCGGAGAAGCTATTGGAGTTAAAATTGTAATTCAACATGAGGATATTTTCCGCTATATGCATCGGATATAATAGGCCAGAAGTTTAGGAGACGGGACAGTAGCGCAAGTGTTTCTTTAGGGCCTATTAAAAGTGGAAAGCGCAAGGCTAGAAGCCGGAACCCAACATAATTCCGGACGTTTTTTAGACTCGGGGCATTAGCTTAAACCTAATGGCTTCCGTCTTCCGGCTACTACCCAATCGGAGTATTGACTTCAACTTTCTATCTTCTGACTACTTTAACAATCGGAGCGTGGACTTAATGCCATATACCCCTCAAGAGATTTTAGAAACCATCCGGATGATTGAAAATTACCACTTTGATATCCGAACCGTAACCATGGGTATCAATCTTCTGGATTGTGCCGGCCCGGACCTGAAAATAGTTTCTCAAAAAATTTATGATAAAATCATGGGGCTCGCCTCTAAGCTGGTTGAAACCGCCTGTTTAATGGAGAAAACCTATGGCATTCCCATTATTAATAAGCGAATTGCGGTTACTCCAATTTCCTTGGTGGCTCAGTCAACCGGTATTGAAGATTATTCAGCTCTCGCTCAAACCCTTGATCAAGCTGCCGCTGAATTAGGTATTGATTTTATCGGAGGTTATTCGGCTTTGGTCCAAAAGGGAGCCACTCCTGGCGATAATAGGTTAATTGAGTCGATTCCCGATGCCCTCTCCTCCACTAAAAAAGTCTGCTCCTCGGTAAACCTGGCCGCTACTAAGGCCGGGATTAATATGGATGCCGTTTACCAAATGGCTAAAGTAATTAAAAAAGCCGCCGAGCTCACCGCCAACCAACAGGGGATCGCCTGCGCCAAACTGGTGGTCTTCGCCAATGCTCCGGAAGACAACCCTTTTATGGCCGGGGCTTTTCATGGCAGTGGCGAAGGCGAAGCAGTCATCAATATCGGCATCAGTGGACCCGGCGTGGTCAAAGCGGCGGTCGAACGTTTTCCGGATTGCGACTTCCGAACCCTAGCCGAAGAAATAAAGCGGGTTGCTTTTAAGATCACCCGGGTCGGGGAATTGATCGGACGGAAAGTCTCGGAAAGCCTTCATGTCCCGTTTGGAATTGTCGATCTTTCGTTAGCTCCCACCCCCGCGGTAGGAGATAGTGTCGCTAATATATTGGAAGCGATGGGCCTGGAACGGTGTGGCGCTCCCGGGACTACCGCAGCGCTTGCCCTTTTAAACGACGCCGTTAAGAAAGGCGGCGCGATGGCGTCATCATCCATCGGGGGTTTAAGCGGGGCTTTCATTCCGGTCAGCGAAGACGCCGGGATGATTGAAGCGGTTCAGGTCGGCGCCTTAAGCATTGAAAAGTTGGAGGCAATGACCTCTGTCTGTTCAGTTGGTTTGGATATGATCGCCGTCCCCGGAGCGACTACCGCCGAAACTATCGCTGCTATTATCGCCGATGAGATGGCCATTGGCATGATTAATAATAAAACAACCGCGGTTCGGATCATCCCGGTGCCCGGAAAGGTCGTCGGGGAACAAGTGGATTTTGGGGGCCTACTCGGTAGCGCTCCAATCATGCCGGTCCGCGCTTTCAATTCCGAACGCTTTGTTAAACGGGGCGGCCGGATCCCAGCCCCGCTCCAAGCGTTAACCAATTGATCAGATATATATTCTCCCGCCTTCAAACCGAGGCAGGATCGGAGTACTGTTTATGGCCGAGCAAACTTTAAGATCTTTACCCATCCCATTTTCTATTAAATACCGGGCATGCTCCGTTCCGCTAATAAACTTTTCCAAACTGACCCTCCCGATTTGTTTGGCGGTATACAGCGCCACCTTAGCCGAGTCAGTCAAGTCCGCCTCGATAGCTTCCGTTACTAACCGGGTAATCATCCCGGCGCAGGCGAGATCCTCCAGGCTAAGGGTTCCCTCTCTCCCTGAACATACCAGCGTAGTGTCTTGAATATTACCAACTAAATAATCTACTATCTGATTCAGGTTCAAAAAAGACCCGATTAAAACCTCCGCCCCGCTTGAAACCGCTTTAATCGCCTTGGTTCCGTTGGTGGTACAAAAAATTACTTTTTTGCCGGAAACCAGTTCCCTAGTATACTCAAGCGGCGAGTTTCCCAGATCGAACCCTTCAATTTTAAACCCTTTTTGCTCCCCTCCCAACAGGCAGATATTTCGCCCGATGCTTCGGACCAGGTTCAAAGCTTCATCATTTTCCTGGACTGGTATGACTTCGGTTGCCCCATTGTTTAAAGCCGTGACGATAGTACTGGTGGCCCTTAAAATATCAAGCACTATAACTCGCTTATTAGCTTGAGCCCGGTTATTGCCGAGTTGAGGCAGGACTAAGACGTCTAATAACACTTGGCACCCTCCAACTTTTACTTTTGATGTTGTCCTTTTAGCCCGATGTGAAACCTAAAGGTTAAAAAGATGGCCTTAGGTTTACATTTAGCCCCTTTGGGCATGACCCTTTAGGACTTGGGTTTTGACATTGAACTTTTTGGCTTTAAACTTTCAACTTTACTTATAATATGGATCCCTTAGCCAATCTTATGCTATTCGATTTTCGATAAAAAACCGGCTTTTCAAGCCGGTTTTTCCGAATAATGGCATAAATAAAGTGAATCACAGTCAACCCTTGTTTTGCGTAAATACGGAACTACTTCTAAAATCCGAAGTTCGAAACGATATCCTGTCTTTTGGTCATCAATCCGAAAAACTTCGCAGGTCGCCACCGGCCGGTTTTTTTCCGGCCGAAACTGGATAATCTCTCCCGATACTCCCTCTCCACACTTTTGACTCATAATATCTTTGAGCACTTCCGGGTCTATTTCCGATGCTTGATAAGCCAGGTGAATTAAATAGCCACCACCGAGATTGGTAATGCTATCTACCAGCCAGTTAGCCTTAATTAACAGGTGGAGGGTTTTAGGAGAATGAGAATTCTTCATTCAAATCCCTCCTTTACCAGAACAACTCCTGGACTTATCAATTATAATATGCGGTTAAGCAAGGGATGGCGCCTAAAAATTAATAGCTCGCGCTTTAGTTACGGTTTTAGCATTTTCAATTTTTAGAATTAAATTCATATCAATTGGCGTGTCGACATTTAAAACCATGATCGCTATTCCACCCGGCTGTTTTCTACCCACTTGCATCGCTCCGATATTGATTCCGCTAGCGCCGATAATAGTCCCTACTTCCCCAATTACTCCCGGCTGGTCGGTATGTTCGATGATAACCATATTACCGGAGGAAGCTATTTCAAAATAATAGCCGTTAATCTCAACGATCCGGGCCTCATTTTGCTCATTAATGGTTCCGGATACCGTGTATGTTTTGCCGTCAACTTTAGCTTCGATCCTGATCAAACTAGAATAGATGCTAGATTCGAGCGATTTATTCTCAGTGACCTTTAGGCCGCGTTCCTTGGCAAGGAAGAGGGCATTAACCTGATTGACTTCCTCCGCCATGCTAGCTTGGAGTAACCCTTTGATAAAGAGCATCGATAAGTATGAAGTCTCCAGCTTGGATACATCACCCAGGTAGCTGAGTTCAATTTTGGTAAGTTGCGGTGGTAAAAATTGAGCCAGAAATTTTCCCAATGCTTCCGCCACTCCAAAATATGGCTCCAAGGCAGCCCGAATTTCAGGCCGGAGCGGCGGCAAATTGACTGCGTTTTTAAATGATTCCCCTTTTAAGACCTTAATTACCTCGATCGCCACATCGACCGCTACATTTTCCTGAGCCTCCGTAGTGGAGGCGCCGAGATGGGGCGTGACTACTACCTGCGGCAAATCAATCAATGTCCGGTCAGCCGGAGGTTCGGAAGTGTAGACGTCAAGCGCTGCCCCGGCTACCTGTCCGGCTTTGATTGCTTCCGCCAAAGCTGCTTCATCATAGATCCCGCCCCGGGCGCAATTAACCAAACGAACCCCTTTTTTCATCCTGGTAAACTCTTTAGCTCCGAAAAGCCCTTTGGTTTCAGCGGTAAGCGGGGTATGTACCGTAATAAAATCCGATTCGGTAATGATTGTATCTAAATTAACCATCTTTACTCCCAAGGAAGCCGCCTTCTCTTCGGTGAAAAAAGGGTCAAAAGCTAACACTCTCATTCCCATAGCCGACATCCGCTTAGCTACTTCACTTCCAATCCGGCCCATTCCAACCACTCCCAGAGTCTTCCCGTTGATTTCGACTCCGGTAAAGTTCTTTCTTTCCCAAGCGCCGCCTTTTAGTGAAGCATGGGCCTGAGGAATGTTGCGGGCCAAAGCCAAGAGCATAGCCACACTTAATTCTGCAGTAGAAACTGTATTACCGTCAGGCGCGTTCAAGACAATAATACCCTTTTTCGTTGCCGCTTCGATGTCTACATTATCGACTCCGACCCCGGCCCGTCCGATTACTTTCAGGTTTCTAGCCGCGTCAATAATATCAGCGGTCACCTTGGTTTGGCTTCGTACAATCAGGGCATCATAATTTTTAATTTTCGCCAGCAGTTCTTCCTTGGTGTGGTCGGTTTTGACCTCCACCTCAAACCCGGCCTCTTTTAAAAGGCCAATCCCAGCCGGAGTGATTGGATCACTTACTAAAACTCGAGCCATATAGATACACCTTCCTTTATAAAAATATAATAAAAAAAGCCTCTCGTCTGGGTTAGGGACGAAAGGCCGTGGTACCACCCTATTTCCGGAAATATTCCGGTTCTTTGGTAGCTGTATCGGGCTAGCCCGGTGGGACTTACTATTATTTCTTCCCACTGCTCCGAGGGGGATTCACCGTGATAGGCGCTGGTTTTCACCGGCCACCAGCTCTCTATAGGCCAAAATACGGTTACTCTTCCTCTTCATAGCCTTAAAGTATTATTATGTATTATATCTTTTAAAGGGAACTCTTGTCAAGAGCGCCTCACAAATTTATTAGAGTTCATTCCCGTTACGGTCTACACGGCGAATTTTTTCCTCTTTACCGGTAGCGGCATTATAGTAAATTAAAAACCGGTCCGTCCCTTGAGTCCCGTCAACCTCATAACAAGGAACTATGTTAAACATCTCATCAAGTACCCGTGCCCGCTGGATCCGTCCTACCTTCAGGTGCGGGTTGAGTTTTGATCTGATTTGCGCTTCCGTATAGCGCGGATTCTTCGGCTGTGGGGAGTTAGGATCTTTGAAAGTTAAGTACGGGACAGAATCCACCCCTAAAATTTCACCATTATCTTGGGCTACTTGACACTTGACCAATTCCGGATATTGTAAAACCCCGTTTCGATTCGGGATCATAGAGAGAATAGCGACATTGGCGAATTCCTCCCGGCTGACCCCTTCCATTTGGGGATATCCTATCTGTTGAAGGAAGGATTTGGCTTTAGCCTCACATTGATCCAAATTCAGGTTTTTTTTAGGGACATTGCGATTAGTCAGCATCCAAACTAAATGGCCTCCTTTGACGCTGACGCTTAATTGGCTTTGTTTGCCCCGTTTACCCGGGACTGCCGCAGTAATTAAATAACTGGGAATATCCCCTTTAATGATCCGTTCATATTTTAGCCTGGCATTTTTATAATCCGGGCCTAAAAATTGCCTCGATTTACTTACCGCCTCTTTCGAAGTTATATTGCCTCCGGTAAGCCCGGTAGGTTTGGGGACGAAATCAAGGTTATTTCCTTCGAACGCAATATCTGGGACCCGGCGTAATCCGTCTTCAAGCATTAGGAAAGCCTTGGTAACCTTATTTTCATTCAGTGCCGGGGCAACAGCGCTCAATGTCCCCAAACGGTCTACTTCAAGCCACCGGGCGCGTTTGTTATAAAACTCCGCTCTCAGGTTCTGCAGGTTTTGGGCTACAGTCCGGGATCGATCCCGAAACTTCTTAATCGTACCCCATTGGGCTTCATTTGGGCCGGTCCCTTTGGCTAGTTGATTTTGGGCGGTATTAAAACAAAAAGTCCCTATTGATGCTAATAATGCTTTAGTCCGTGACAAATCTAGCGAAGTAAGAGGCAGCTGGCTAATAGCTTCCTGACAAGCATAAGCTTCCCGCCAACTATCGTTCATCAACCTAATTAATTGCGGACCCGAAGCCGCGACTAAAGACTTTGATAACTGGGTATCCAGATTATATACATCACCGGTTAGATCCTCAAATGCCCGTTGATAATGGTTTTCAGCATTTATTTCCCATTGCCGCTTTGCTTGATATTGGGAGTAGCCCCAACCACCGGTACAGACTAGGGCAAGAAACAAAATGGGGATAACTAATTTATTTTTCAAGATAACCATCCTTTCATGGTAGTTTCTTTAGTAAGTAATATTCCCATGAATAGGAGGCCGATATGCATAAAGCCCTCAGTTTCAACATTCAAACCATTAATTTTGGCATTGCGCTAAAATTGGAAATGTGATAATCTATATTTATAATATACCCCTACCGGTATCTGTATTATATTAAGGAGGTCTTTGGTATGCAGCGAAAATGGTCATGGGTTTCCGGTGGAATTGCCCTTGGTATCTGGAATATTCTTATCTTTTTAAAAGGTAATCATCTCGGGACTACTACCGCTTATGCCCAAACAACCGGGTACATTACTCAATTTTTTTGGCCAGGGCTTATTCCGGCGAGCGCTTGGACCGCTGGTACTTGCGGTACTGGAAGCAGCCTTCAGGTTAGCTGGCAGTGGCTTTTAGTGCTTGGGATCTTTCTCGGCGGTTTATTTGGAAAACTGATTCATCGCCAACAAAACCCTCCGGAAGTCCCCGCGCTCTGGGAGGAGAGATTTGGTAACCGGCCTAAGCTTCGTTTGTTTCATGCCTTTTGGGGAGGGTTTTTACTCCTGATTGGTTCCCGGATTGCCGGTGGCTGTACTAGTTCCCATATTATCAACGGTATGAGCCAGATGGCGGTTAGCGGGCTTATTTTTGCCGGAGCCGTATTTGCTTCAGGGATCCCAACGGCATTATTTCTTTATCGAAAGAAGGTGCGGTAATGAACCTATGGTTGGCAATCATTTTCGGTATTGGTTTTGGTTATATCCTACAGCGGGTCGGAGCTTTTGAATTTGAAAATATCATCAATGCCTTACGTTTAAAAGATTTAATAATCCCAAAATTTATGTTATTTAGTGTCGCCATAACCACCCTTGGAGTTTTCAGCCTGCGCGGAGCAGGGTTAATTTCCCTTGATTTAATTGCTGCCAACCCGATCGCCGCCATTGTTGGCGGTCTAATATTCGGAGTTGGTTTCGCTTTGACGGGTTATTGCCCCGGCACGAGCATCGGTGCCATGGGAGAAGGCAAAAAAGACGCCCGTTATGTTGTATTTGGCGGACTTTTTGGAGTGCTGGCCTTCTCATTAATCCAACAATATTTGGGCTTCTCCTTATCCGCCTTTGATCTGGGAAAGGTCAGTTTAATTGATATAACCCCAATCGACCACTTCTCAGCCGCCATAATTTATAGTGTCTTTTTAGTCGGTGTCATTTTCCTGGTTGACCTTTGGGAAGAAAAACGAGTAATAAATACCAATTACGATAATCTTTAATTAATAATAATTGGCGAAATATCATAAAAGGAGGAATTTAACCATGTTTGAAAATCGTCAAAAGGCTCTTCTGTCCATAACAATAGGGGTACTCGTATTTCTGGTTGTAGCAGCCACTATTGGTGGTTGGCCTAAGCCCGGAAAGCAAACCGATGCTTCCGAACTGTTTCAGCAAGCTATTGTCGCATATTACGAAAAAATACCGGAACATATTTACAAGATTCCCGAAGCTGAATTAATGGAATTAGTCGGTTCCAAAGCGGATAACATTTATATTCTTGATATTCGCGACCCAAAAGACTATGCCTCGGGACATATCCCCGGAGCGTACAATATCCCTTTTAAACAAATAGGCCAAAACCTTAACCAATTGCCAAAAGATAAAGCTATTGTCGTCTACTGCTATACCGGGCAAACCGGAGGCCAAACTACAGCGCTCTTAAATATAGCCGGGTTTAAAGCCCGTTCTTTAAATGGCGGTATGAATAACGGCTGGCTGAAAGCAGGTTATCCTGTAGTAGGTAAATAAGATTTCAAAACCATTAAAAGGCACCCTGTCTCGGATAGGGTGCTCTTTAATGATCTTCCCAGCTATAGAACATTTTTATTTAAAGTTTTTTGACAAAAGTGTCGAAAGTTAAATATGTGTAACTATATTATCCTTAATTAATAATCCAGTGCCATAAACATCCTAAAACCAAGGTTTAACATAGTCATACGGATAATGCTTTTATTTCCGGCGGAGGAATGCTATTGTTAAATAGCCTTTTGTTATCAATGATCGCCATCATTATTTTAAGCGGAACTTTATCTTTCGTCAGCTTTTTTCTTTGGTTTCGAGCCCGTCAAAGGTTTCTCCTAGATTGGATGATCGGGTGGAGCCTAAATTGTTTTCATTTTTTAATAGTGATTGCCGATGAATACCGGCCCGGCTCATTTTTGATAAATAGCTTAAGTGATTGCCTTAGCGCATTTTCAATTATCTTTTTACTCTTTGGCATCTTAAAACTGATTCAATTGCCTGTATCAAAATATTATTGGCTCTGGTTTTTGCCCATCACCAACTCCATTTGGAGTTTTTATTGGAACCTGCTCCACCTCCCCCGGCTGGCAAATTTTCCTACCATTGTTACCTTTGGTTTAATTCAAATTATAATCGGTATCATTTTACTAACCAAAAATAGTACTCGAAAATACACTTCTATAAATGTGCTTGGTTGGAGTATGTTGTTATGGGGATTGCATAAGTTAGGCCAACCCATCATTGGCTATATACCCAACTGGGCTCCTTATGGGTATTTAATCTCCAGCCTATTTGCATTTATCACTACTATTTCAATGCTACTGCTAATTGTTGAAGAGGCGGGGCGAGAAAGCAATCTTTCCAAGGAGCGGTTTACTACGCTTTTCAAGTATATCAATGATTTTATCCTTTTCGTCGGATTAGGCGGCCGAATTATCGACGCCAACCAAGCGGCGATCAACAAATATGGCTATTCTAAGGAAGAACTCCTAGAAATGAATATCTTTCAGTTATGCCGCGATTACGACCGCAAACTTATTGAAGAACAACTGGTGGAAGCCGGCCAAAAGGGGCTCCCCTTCGAAACAGTCCATTATTGTAAAAACGGGACCCGCTTCCCGGTTGAGATTCATGTTGTTGAAGCTGTCATCGGTAGAGATCGGGTTTGGATGAGTATCATCCATGATATCACTGAGCGTAGGCAAGCTGAGGCAATACTAAGGAAGCTACATTATACCGATAGCCTTACCGGTTTAGCTAACCGAAGGTATTTTGAGGAAAATTTGAAGGCCTTTGATAATATGGACTATTTACCAATTAGCATCGTAATTGGGGATCTGAACGGTTTAAAGTTGATCAATGACGTTTTCGGCTATAAAACCGGTGATGACTTGCTAAAAGAAATGTCACGGCTCTTGCTCAACTCCTGTGGCCCCGAAGATTTGGTCATCCGCTGGGGTGGCGATGAGTTTTTGTTGTTACTGCCCAATAGCAACGCCAAAGCCACTGAACATATTTGCCAAAAAATTAACTGGCAATGTCAAGAGACCGCCTTTGTCCCGATCCGGCCCAGTATTGCATTGGGATACGCCATCAAGGAATCGGCCTCCCAAAATATATCGGAAGCAATTAAAATTGCTGATGAACGGATGTACCGTAATAAACTGCTTAAAAATAACAGTTCCCGGAACGCTATTATTTCATCTTTACAAAATACGCTCTTCGAACGGAGTTATGAGACTGAACAGCATGCCGAACGTTTAAAAACACTTGCCTTTGAGATGGGCCGGAAGATCGGCCTCGCCTCCAATCAAATGGATGACTTGGCTTTATTGGCCACCCTCCATGATATCGGGAAATTGGCAATCCCTGAAGAAATCCTGTCTAAACCGGGTTCATTGTCTCCTAAGGAATGGACTGTCATGAAGAAACATCCTACTATCGGCCATCGTATTATTAAGGCAATTCCCGATTTGGCTCATATCGCCGAAGCGATCCTAGCCCATCACGAGCGCTGGGATGGCAGTGGCTACCCGCTAGGGTTACAGCAGGCTGAAATTCCGTTAATTTCACGCATTCTTTCAATTGTGGATTCATATGACGCAATGACTAATAAGCGGGTGTATCATGAAGCGATCAGCCCGGAAAAAGCGTTAAAGGAGATCACCCGCTGCGCCGGTAGTCAATTTGATCCAGATTTGGTGAAGGTATTTTTGGAGATTAATCAAACCAATATATAAACTTCTTTCCTGGTTCCATTCCGCCACGCTTTATTACTCATACTTCATACCCGTGGAGATACCAATTTTAAAATTTGTTCAATTAATATACTATTTTAATATTTCCAAGCTCTTGATCCGTCCTAAAAATTTCTCGATTTTTCCGATTTCACCGTTGACCTCATACTCATACACCCACGAAGAGGCTTCTTTACGGTTTTCGACCATCCTAATTTCTACCAAACACTCTTCGGCCGCTTTGAATGTCTTTTTTGGCTCCACCGATGTCAAGACAGTCTCAGTAAAAATAATTACCTTATCCATCCTTCACTGCCTTTCATTCATAATATATTTTTATTACATCCATCCCTGTTGTCGAGATAGATATTAACCCCTTTAGTTTCCTTGATCAAGTAAGTAAAGAGCACCCCCAACCCCAAAATAATTGCGCACCACCAAAAGGCATTTTGATAGGCTGATAACGGATAGGCCCGGACACCACCTTCCATCGTCCCCTGCCAATGGTGGTCGAGTACCCACCCGAACAATGGTTGCAATAATGCTGCCCCGATAAATGATCCTGAGTTAACGATCCCGGCTACCATCCCGGTCATGGACGGCGGATTCACCTCTTTGCCGCAAGCGACATTCAAATTACCCCCTGACATTCCCAAACCTAACCCAAAACAAAGGGGATACAACGCCCAAACCGGCGGTTTACCGCCGTTCCAAAGAACCAGCGCCAACCATAAAGCTAAAAAAACCATCGAGAATGCCAAATTTGGCAAACGGCGGAGAGCGAACCGATCTGAGATCAGGCCGACTAAAGGCGCGCCGATCATCGTTCCGATGGACATCGCCATGATATAATTGGATGCAGCCACTCTGGTCATCCCGTAAACTTGCATAAAATAAGGCACTCCCCATAGGCCCATGAATGCCATATAAACCCCATAAATAGCTAGCGACGCTAAAAACGGCCACCAGGTAGCCGTATTACTGATAACGGTTTTGAGGCCATCGATTACATCATAAGGCTCCACCGGAATTGGTTCCTTAACCACACCTTCCCCTGCTTCCACAGTAACAATATCCGGTAATCCCAGATCAACCGGGCGATCTTTCACCAAACACCAACAAGCAATGGCCGAAATCATTGAATAAGTTCCAATAACCAAAAATGCAATTCGCCAACCAAACCAATCCACCATTATTGCTAACGGAGTAGCGGCTAACAGAAACCCGGCGCTGCCGGCTACCACGATCAGCCCAGTCATCGTGGTAAACTCCCGTGTCCGGAACCATTCAGCATGGATTTTGACGATACTAATATAAATCAAACTCACACCGATGCTGGAAAGGACCCTGCCGATATATAACATTGGGATGTTTTGAGCCAAACTAAACACAATCGATCCCAGAGTAGCAGTGACTAACGCCAACAGAATCGTATGCCGCGGCCCGAAAGTATCAGCCAAAATACCGGCCGGAGCCTGCATCACAGCGTAAATATAAAAATAAACCGAAGCTAAACCACTGATCTCCGACGCCCGCGTAATTGAAAATTCCCGCATTAAACTGTCGGCCACAACACCCGTGGCTGTCCGGTGAAAATAGGTGGCTAAAAACGCAAACGCCAATGGCGCCCAGATGATCCAGCGCCGTCGGTTCAATTGCTTAATCTGTTCCTTGGTTACGTCGTCCATCTCCAACCATCCCCTTGTTGTCCTACGTTCCTGTTATCAAAGCTATTCACCATTTTCCGGGGGCATCCTGCTGGTAATTGCCAATATAGCGAATCAGGGCTAGAATTGAAATCCGAATGGTACAAGCAATACATTTCAGAAATTTTTTTAAACTGAAATGGAAATAAAACGAGGAGTGGATAAGAATGAGTCCAAAAATGGCGATTTAAACAAGTCCCCAAAATAAAAGTTCAGCGCTAAAGTTCCAAAGTCAATTCTTCAACCCGTGTAGTATGGCAGCGAACCTCTCCCCAAATTCCCCAGGACGAACAAAGCTTTGCCAAAGAACTAACCGGGCGTTGTAGCCAGTTAATCCCGTCAATTACAGCAAGTTGGATGCGATCCACTTGGAATTGACGATCAATTTGGTGCTAAGCACCATCAACTTTGACTGCAGAATAAACCGAAACAGATCTATCAAGCTAACCGAATAAAGGTCAAAATCAAAATGCATCTTTTGATCTTTGGGGCGATTTAATGATCAGTGATTAATTGAGTATCTTTCTCATGGAGCAATTCAATAAAAGCTTTTAACGGCCCTGAAACCCACTTGTTTTTATGATAGACGACATGAGTTAAGATCTCAAAAACCGGCCCTTTCCAGTTTAACCTGACCAAACGTCCATCATTACATTCCTCCGCCACTGTAACCAACGGCAATAAGGTGATTCCCAACCCGCTCATCGCTAATTGCTTGATAGCCTGGATATTCCCAGTTTCCATGATAGAACGCGGTTTGATGGCGTATTGATGTAACATGCTTTGAAACTGCGTCCGGTAACTGCAACCGGGTTCTGTTAAAATAAAGGGTTCACCTGCTAGGTCCTCCGGATAAACCTCATCCTTATGTGCCAAAGGATGATCCGGCACTGCAAGCATGGCTATTGTTTCCGGAAACTGAAGTTCGGTAATAAACCCTTCTTCATTGATCTTTTTTTCGAGGATAAAAGCGATGTCCATGGTATTATCCCGCATAGAACTGAAAAAATCAGCATAATTGCCCAATTTTAAAACAACTTCCACATCAGGATAGCGGAGGCGGTACTCTTTTAATAATTTGGGCAAACGCATCACGCACAATGATTCGACTCCCCCGATAGTCAGAATTCCCTTTGGAAGGCCGGAATCCTCCATTGCATCTCTTGCTTCGTTAGTAAGCTTCAATATTTCTTCGGCATATGGGAGTAACCGGTTACCTTTTGACGTCAAGGTTATCCGGTGACCCAACCGTTCGAATAATTTGACTCCCAATTCTATTTCTAACAGCTTAATCTGAGTAGTAATGGTAGATTGGGCATAACCCAGGTCTTGGGCTGCTAATGAAAAACTTTGCAACTTCGTAATGGTTATAAAAGACTTTAATTGCCGGATATCCAAGGCGGAGTCACACTCCCAATATCATTATTTTCGAATGTTTTCTTCGAAATTATCAATTTTACTGTTAATCCATTCTATGGTAACATACTAATTAACAATAATAAATACTTGTAATTTGAAACAGTAAACCGAAATTTCAGGGGTTGATGATATGGAAGGCCAAATTAAAACCATATTGACGGGGTTAGGGGCAGATCTTTGCGGTATCGCAGGAATCGAGAGGTTTGAAACAGCCCCATCCGGTTTTCACCCGTGCGATATATATAAGGATTGTAAATCGGTCATTGTCTTTGCAAAACGTATCCCAAGAGGGTTGGCATCGGTAAACCCCAGGATTATCTATAATAACATGACCGATAAAACACTATTTGAATTGGACCGTCTCAGTTATATGGGCAGCATTAAAGTTGAAAATTTAGGCGGAAACGCTGTCCCGATACCATCCGACGCTCCCTATGATTACTGGGACAGTGAAAGTCTGGAGGGCCGGGGCGTCTTATCCATGCGCCACGCGGCAGTATTAGCGGGGATCGGAAGCATGGGTAAGAACACGTTAGTTATTAACCGTCAGTACGGCAATATGATTAATATCGGAGCGATCCTAACCGATTTGGAACTTCGATCCGATCCTTTGGTTCCGGAAATTTGCATTCCCAACTGCCGTTTGTGCTTGGATAATTGCCCGCCACAAGCCCTTGACGGCCAAACGGTTAATCAAAAACTATGCCGCCAATACACTAATACCAGCAATTCCCGGGGCTTCTCCGTATGCAATTGCAACCGTTGCCGGATGGTTTGCCCGAGATCTTCTGGAACGGCGCCAGAAACCGGCTAAGAAAGAGCAACGCCTGTCTTTTCCGCTTGGGCATACATCTATATAGTATGAAATAAATTTCTTAACCAGATTTGCATTCCTAAAGCCGAATGCAAATAAAATCAATTTCGTATTTATTTCATCAGATCCGGCTTTAGGGACCTGATGCATATTAGAAATTTAATTCAACTTATCTATTTAAAATATATTTGATATCGTTTCAAATTTAATACAGGCCTAAACTTTAACTTGTATTCCCTTAGGCCTCCTGGGCCAAGATCGCTGCCCACATTGATCAATTCAATCATAGGGTTAATTTTATTTAGCTCCCGCGCAAACTCGACGGAAATAGTTTCCGATAACCCCGGTATTCCCTCTTCATATTTTAATAAACTGCCCCATGCCTGCCCGGTTGGTAATTCCCCACCGGAAACCATCCCAATTATTTTATTGCCGTTTTGGACAACGAATATGCTTTGATTTAATTCGTCACAGTGATGGATCATTTTCCGGTAGTATGCTTTATCAAATAAATTAGCATATCTTCTCCCCGCAGCCCTACTCCAATATTTTCCTAACTCAATCAACCCGTCATAATCACTTTTTCGATATCTGCGGATAACGGCATTGGGGTTTTCCCTCCAAAATTTACTGACTTTATTTCTGATAGTGCTAAAATCTTTACCGATTAGAGCAACCAATTTTTTAACACCCAAATGCCTTTCAATCCCCTGTAGCGTCACCAGTTTAAAAGAACGATCAAACTCAGGGACGTTTCGTAAAAATTCAAGCTGACTATGGTTAATCATTCTGACCATTGTTCGGTTGTTTTCTTGATTATTCCAGTCATAGCAGTATTTCATACTCTTGATGACTACATCTGTTATCTTTTCGGGGCCTCCTTTACCCACAGGCAAACAAAACAAATATAATGAGTTTTTATAGGAATGCCCAAAGGTTACCAACATGTCATCGATAATTTTCCATAATACTTTCCGTAAACGGGATTGGGATGATGCCCAAAGATAGGCGAAATTGGACGACCATAGATTGGCTGGATATTCAGTGGCTTTGATGAACTCCGAATATAGATTGATATCTTCCAGCTTTATTTCATGAAAGTCCCAGTTTCCTAGTTTTTGATTGTTTGATGATTGATCAAACAAAATAATCCATCTCCCAATACATATACATTGGATGAAATAAGTTGAAATTATTATTTTATAGTTCCTTTTTAAAACCGGCTAGGTATTTTGCGTAGAATAACGGACCTGTCCTCAAAGTATAGTATAACTGCACGTCAGGAATATCCAAGGCTATTCCCGGATCTGGATTACGATTGTTTATTTCAATAAGCCAAAGGCGCCCTTGGGGATCCATCCCTATATCCAGTCCAAGGTTTCCACAGTTGATTCCATATTCATCCAATTTATTACAAACTGTTATCGCAAAAGTTGCGATTTTTTTCTTTAAATCAGCAATGTTTTCCTCGGACGCCTGGATAGCCTTGCTCAAAATATTCTCTATAGTAAAAGCGGTCCCTCCGCTAGAAATATTACTTACAATGCTATCTCTGACTCCCACCCGCCCGATGATAGCTTGACATACCCACGTATCGGATTGGTTTTTTTGGACGACGCAACGGAAATCAATTAATCTTCCCTTATATTCAAGCAGGTCTACAGCTTGTTGAACCAAGTACCTTCCGTGGTGAAAGCGTCCCCCGATATATTCCTTTATTTGGCTGGGATCTTCCAAAGCAACAATATGATTGGCTTTACTTTCACGGTACTTGAAGATAAACTGCTTGTTTTCCTTGCTAATCCGGACGATTCCACGGCCTTGCAACCCCAAAACCGGTTTTACATATATTTTGGGGAACCTTCCCAGCATTTCAAGTATATCCCCAGGCGAATGATATAATATGGTATAAGGAAGATATTGATTTATCTCAGGCTCTTTTGAAAACCATTGATACATTTCCCATTTACCGAAAAAACGGCTATTGAATACTTTATTTCCAATCACCGTCAGAAAATGGTTTTTCCATTCCACATCGAGCCCTATCATACGGTAAATCGATGCAGGATAAGGGAATATCCCTTGTTGCCAGTATTTCTTGAGCGGGTTATAACAGTAACCTCCGATGAGCCTGCTTTGACGATCAACTTTATTTAAAGCAAACACTACGACTGCTCCATGCAGTTTTGGGTATTCTTTTACATCAACCAACATTTTATCTAAACGTGACAAGGTCAGTTTATTATCTGCTTGACTTATCAAAAGTCCAATATAAGGCCCAAAAATAATCTCATTTTCTTTCACTCCTATTTCATAGACGGGATAATCGGGTAAATGTAGTTCTTTAATGAGATTTTCTGAAAGCGAGACCTTCTCTTGGGGAATTTCATTATTTAATCTGATTTTGGCATATTGTTTTTGATTCCCAAAGCTTAGATAAGCAAATTTTCTACTGCCAAGGTTAATTGCAGTAGCTTTTCCCGGATGAATTACAAATTCGGAACGTTGGTCCCTATTGGTTTTTATGCTGACAACATTATTCACGGTAACTCTCCTTAAAAGGGTAAAGGTTTAAGAGTTATTACTCTCCGAAATGGGTAAGCGAAGCTGCATAAAGCATCGGAGTATAACGTATGGAAAGGTAATTATCTAGATCCATTTTTTTAAACCCTTTAAAGCTTGGAAATACATTTACTTCAATAAGCCACAGTTTTCGGTCGGTATCGATGCCAATATCCAAACCAAATTCGGCAAAATGTTCTCCGGAGTTCTCCAAATATAAACAAATTTTTTGGCTGAGTTCGACAATCTGCCGTGACAGTAATTCTTTATCCCCAACAAATGCTCGCTGTAAAGCATCACCCAGAGGCAAAGCGTAACCGCCTTTAGAAATATTCGTCAAGTAACCATTGTTCGAAACTCTACATTCAATCCCTGTACATCCCCAATCCCGATCCGGGCCTTTTTGCATGACAACCCTGACATCAAAAGGGGAATTACCGATTTTAGACAATGGTATGTGCTTTTGCACCAGATATTCTTCAAATAAATCTTGATAAACGTCAAAGAAATTTTCTAATAGCCTATCATTATATAGTTCATAAACTGTTGGACGTTTAGGCCTAAAATCGATCACTTTATACTTGGAATCTATTTTTTCAATAACACATATCCCGCGGCCCCTTGATAAATGAATCGGTTTCAGAATGACCTTATTGTGACAGTTAATGAACTCTTTTATCTGGTCAAATTCCAGTGAATACTCCGTGGGAGGGAGGTGTTTTTTTAATTCATCATTCAGCCTAATAAATTCATATAGCTCATACTTGTTAAAACGGTAAGAATTAAAAAGCCTTCCTCCCGTATATTTAACCAACCGTTTGATCAGGTCCGGATCAGAATGAAAGTCCCTCCGGTAAATAACATCGGGGAGAGGGAAACACCCATACTCCCATACTGCCGTATCATTATTATAATAAAGGCCATAAGCAGTTTGTTCTTTCCAATTAATAAACTTAGGGGAAAAAGCATAGATCAGGCCGCCAACTTTATGGTAAATGCCAAACCGGTCGGAATATTTCATCATATGAATCGGATTATAGCGATGGGTGGCATTACCAAGCAACAGTCCGATAACCGGACCGAACGTTATCTGTGAATCGGTAACATTTACCTTGTAAACCTGCGTTTCCGGAATATTGAGTTCATCCCTTAATTTGTCCGAAAGCTTTATTTCACAGGGATTCTCAAAAGAATTTTCAATTGCTGGTTTGAGGTCATCCTGACCCTGAATGTTTGTTTCGGTTGATTTTCCACCAAATATTATGATTGTTGTTGATCCACATTGCAGCGCTAGTGTCGATGGCAGATAAACAATTTTTTGGTCACAGTAAACAACTTTTATTTTAGCCCACATAATCTCACGCTCTTTTATTTAAAATAAAAAACACCTGGGAATGTCGGGACATTTATAAAATTATTCTTTCAACCACCATTGTCACTAAAATTTTCGATTTTTCGAATTAATTTTTCCATGTGTTTCAGGATAATTTGCGTCATCCTTTGGACTTTAGCAACATTTCTAATGATGTTGTTTACCGATTCATCAATCGAGACAAACTGTTCCAGATTGGCTGAGTTCTTTTTTGCTTTGGGGATGATATCCCTTACTAAAATATGAATGTTGGAAAGGGCTGTTTCTTCGATTGCAGTTGCCTTAATAACATTGGCAACTGCTTCTTTAAGGATCCCAGAGGAATTTACGCTATTTAACTTTGATTTAATCATGTAATACCTCCTGCATACTCAATAATTTTTGACTATTATTTTATCGAGTAAGTCTGAATATGACGCCAGCATTGAAGTCTTAACAAGGGCAGTCGTAGTTTTATTCAAAGATTTTTTGAGAATTTCATAGGCTTCGTCAGATTCCTTACAAAAGTGAACACTAACTTGATCCATACCTTTACGTAATGCTCCAAACCCAATCCCGTCAGCTCCATCACCAATTACAATCAGCTGATCTATCCCGATTTCGGCAACTTTCTCACCCGTTTTGTAGTGATATCGGGCGCTCTCTCTTCCTAGAAGCGACATTTTACCCAAAACCGCAATGGTTTTTTTCCCGAGCGAAAGAGATTTAAGGAGCCTAAGCGCCGTTTCCATGGATGTCGGATTAGTGGACCATGTGTCATCAATAATTGTGCTCCCGTTAATTCCTTCATTGAATTCAAAATGTCTTTCTACATTTTGAAACGATCCCAGCCTAGCTCCAGCCTCTGCAACCTCAAAACCGATGGCATGCGCCGCAGCAATCGCAGCTGTAGCGTTATATACATTAAAATCCCCATAGCCCGGAATTGAAAAATGATAGGTACTACCTTGATATTGGAGTATGAATTTCAAAGCTCCCTTTTCATGGGTAATATTCGAAGCTTTAAAATGTGACCTGTTTCCAAATCCAAAATAGATAACGTTTCCTCGAAATTGATCTAAATTAATCTTTTGAATATTTTCATCATCCGCATTTAAGATAAGCGTCCCTTGATAGCCAAGGCCTTCTATGAATTCAGCTTTTGCCTTTATATAAGCATCCAATGTCTTGAATCCTTGCAAATGATCAATACCGATATTGATAATGATCCCAACCTGCGGTTTAAAGTATCGGCAGGATATTTTTAAATCACCGGGAAAGGCAACCCCCATTTCATAAACTGCCGCCTGAGTATCCACGTCGATATCCAGTAAATAACCTAAATTACGAAACAAAGCATTGTAACTTTTATAGGTAGCGTTTACCTTATAAGTTCCGGCTAAAATATGTTTAATCATTTCTTTGGTCGTTGTTTTTCCGCAGGTACCGGTTACGCCGATGACCGGGATATCAAAGAGATTTCGGTAAAAATCAACAAATCTCCAGAAAGCTTCGCTGATCTCCGTCACCCGAATAATTGTAATATTTTCCATTAGCCCGGTAAAGTTGACGGGCTTATCGGTTACTATGGCATATGGCCAATTTTTTTGGTATAGGTTGAGATTATTCTCTTTGCCGCGAGGTAAGTCAAAAAGCAATGAGCCCTGCTTAATCTCTTTTATTCCGGTGACTAAATCACCAATTATCAAGTTATCAGTTCCCTGCTCTATTTGGCCGTTCAAAATTTTGATGATGGTTTTTAATGGCACTCTCTTCATCGTCACACTCGTTGTATTATTAATAATTTCACAATATCCTATGAGATGGACACCTCAGATGTTCAGGCTAAAAACGTCATCATCTTATAGTTTAGTACCATCGCAAACAACATGATGGTATCCAATCTTTTTCTACCTAAAATATCTTTTTCAGATAGTACTTGTGCACACCTTCTTCCGTATAATGAATTAAAAACATATGGAGGTGAGCGGTATTTGAAACCATTAAAGCATACGATTGAAAGCCGTTTACTCGAGATCCACGATCAAATCGCCATATTGGACGTAGCAGAGGGTTTTAGGGAAACCCTTTCGGAAGATATCGAGTTGGCTACCGAGTGTTTTAAAGGAAAAAATATTTTGGGTGTACTCAACTGTTTGGGGGTCCTTGCCGGTAAATTACATACTTACGTAATTTTGTCATGCTGCCACTATTCGGTAATTAAAAAGTTGTTGCTCAGCATTCATTGTTTACAACAGATCTTAATCAAACTACCGGTAACTATTATTGGACCAACCGGCGCAACTGGAGCGACCGGACCTACGGGACCTGTGGGGGCTACAGGATGCATTGGTCCTATGGGTCCAACCGGAGCGACGGGATCTCCCGGATCGGCTGGAATTACAAGCATAATTACGAGTTCATTCCCGGTTACCTGTTCCCCAATCCCGGAGATAGCCTCGGTTAAACCCTGTACCATTGACTATAGTTCGCATATGTTAATTTATTCTAAACGTAAAAAAAAGTGGACCTTTAATTAAGCCCTTCAAATGAAGGGTTTCATTTTCCGGTTTGGAGGCTTACCGACAAACCATCGCTTAAGCCTCGACACAAATTCCTTGGCGTCAAATCATTCAATTGAATCGTCGCAACAATAAGAGGAAGCATACTTTAAAGTGATGTCAATATATAATAGTAGGATTCCAAACACGGCCAATAAAAGAAAGCCTTTTACAGCGATGAAATCAATGAATTTATAACCATCAAATTACAACGGCGGATGCCCTGAAAAGCTCCGCCGCCAATCAATATTCCTACTGTAAAATCAAATTCTTCAAGCTGTTCTCCTATATGGAATTCAACATTGAACGGTTTTCTCTAACAGTGGCAGGGCTTCTTGGAGCGGGATATAAACAAAATAGAAGCGGATGGGGGAATGCATGCCTTATGCTAAAGAACAAATGCTCGCCGAGATCAAGCGGGCTATTGCCAAAATAAAACAAGGGATTTATGTCATAATTGGCGATTTATCAATGGTTGCTTGGGTCACTCCCGAGCCGGTCCCGTATCAAGCCCGGATGACCGGAGCCAAAAAAGTGTTACATATTGGCGAGCGATGGGGAAACCCCTGGGACTGCGCTTGGTTTCATTTTTCAGGCAAGATCCCCACCAGCGCTTTCGGAAAAAAAGTAGCCTTATTAATTGATCTGGGAGGAGAAGCTTGCCTGGTTGACCGGGATGGTTGCCCCACACAAGGTTTGACCAATGTCCACTCCGAATTCGATCACTCCCTGGGAGCACCGGGTAAGCGAGTGGTTGACTTGACGGATAAGGCTAAAGGCGGTGAAGTAATCGATCTCTGGGCCGATGCCGGGACAAATGACCTTTTTGGTAAATACACAGACCACGGTATTGTACAAGAAGCTTATATCGCAACCTGCGATGATTCGTTGAAAGCATTATATTATGATTTAGAGTATCTATTTGAACTAATGGAAAGCTTGCCTGAGGATAGCGCCCGACGGGACAGCATCTTATTTACCCTATATCGGGCAGCGTTAATCTTAAACCGCCTCACTCCGGATAAGGTTGAGGCCGCCCGGAAGGCCGTCATTGTTGAGCTCGGTAAAAAATCGGCCGATCCTTCCCTTTTAATCAGTGCTTTGGGTCATTCCCATATCGATCTGGCTTGGTTGTGGCCACTCCGGGAGACGGTCCGCAAAGGCGCCCGGACTTTCGCCACTGCATTGATGATGCTGGACAAATATCCCGATTATATCTTTGGCGCTAGCCAGCCCCAGCTATATCAATGGATTAAATCTTTTTATCTGATGTTATTTGAAAAAATCAAATCCCGCGTCAAGGAAGGCCGTTGGGAAGCATTGGGCGCCATGTGGGTGGAAACAGATACCAACCTCCCGGGAGGGGAATCCCTTGTCCGGCAGATCTTATACGGTAAACGCTTCTTTAAAATGGAATTTAACCAAAATACCGAGCTACTCTGGCTACCGGACAGTTTCGGCTTTAACGGGGCGTTACCGCAAATCCTTAAAAAATCTGGGCTAAACTATTTTTGCACTACCAAGCTTTCCTGGAACCTCTTTAATCAATATCCCCATCATTCTTTCATTTGGATGGGGATTGACGGTAGTTGCGTCCTGGCCCATATGCCGCCCGAAGGGACTTATAACAGTTCAGCTGCCCCACGGGCTATCAAAAAAGCGGAGGCGAACTATCTTGACAAAGGAAATGCTGAACATTGTTTAGTCGTTTTTGGGATTGGGAACGGGGGAGGGGGACCGGGAGAAGAGCATCTGGAAATGTTGAAAAGGGAAAAAGATTCCGCGGGTTTGTCCCCGGTTCGTCAGGAAACGGCCCATGAATTCTTCGAGAAATTGACCCGACGTTCTACCCGATACCGGCCTTGGCAAGGAGAGCTTTACTTGGAACGGCATCAAGGGACTTACACGAGCCAAGCCCGTAATAAACGTTATAACCGGAAGATGGAAATAGCCTTACGCGACTTAGAGTTCTATGCAGCCTTAGCCGCTCTATGGAGAGGTGACCGGTATCCAGCCGATGATCTCGAGAGTATTTGGCAAGAGGTGTTGCTCTATCAGTTCCATGATATTATAGCGGGTTCGGCTATTACCCGAGTTTACAGTGAGGCGTCGGCCCGGTATGATCTCTTATGGCGACGGGTCTGCTCCTTAAGGGAACGGGCAATCAACTCTATATCCGGAATGATCAATACTGGAAAATCCAATCTTCCCGCTGTAATTTGGAATTCTACCTCTTGGGAACGGGAAGAATGGCTCAAGATCAATAACCACTGGTACCTGGTGAGGGTCCCGGCGTTGGGATATACCGTAATCGACCTGTCCTTTCCTTCGACAATCCCTAGCATGGCTAAAGTTGACAATACCCGGCTCGAAAATGACCGGCTACTGCTTAACTTGGCGGAGGATGGCTGGCTAACCGGAATTTATGACAAGGAAAATAACCGTCAGATCCTCAACGGTGTAGGCAATCGTTTAGCCATTTATATCGATGAAGGAGATGCCTGGGATATCCCAATCGGGTATGCCGATCGCCCCCCTGAATCCATGCGGTTACAACAAGCCACCTGTATGATCGATGGACCCAAGGCTTATATTAAACAGACGTTTGCTTGGGGGAACTCCGTTCTCCAGCAAGAGCTGGCGCTGATCCACAGCAGCCGGAGGGTGGACTTTATCACCACGGTAAACTGGCATGAACGCCAAAAAATGTTACGAACATCTTTTCCGGTAGCTATTGAGAGCCCTGAGGCGACTTGCGAGATCCAGTTCGGGAACATCAAGCGTCCCACTCACCCCAACACCAGCTGGGATATGGCTAAATTTGAGATCCCCGCCCAAAAATGGGTTGATCTTTCCGATACCGGATATGGAGTAGCTTTACTCAATGACTGCAAATACGGGCATAAAGTTTTTAATAATGTTTTGGATCTTAACCTATTAAGGAGCCCCATTGAGCCGGACCCCACCGCTGACCAGGGGAAACATGAATTTACTTATTCCTGTTTTCCGCATCAAGGCAACTTCTTTGATGGCAAAGTAGTCCGAGCCGGATATGAGCTTAATATCCCTTTGACAGCGGTAACCATAACTCCCAATGATAGCGGGAATTTACCGCTTCAGTACTCCCTGGCGGAAGTGGGAGCGGCTAACATCATCATCGAAACCCTCAAAATGGCCGAAACCGGCCCGGCCATCATCGTCCGTCTCTACGAAAGCGCAGGGCGGGAAACCGTTGCCCTGCTCAAAATCCATCTCCCCTACCAATCGGTGGAACTGGTCAACCTGATGGAAGAAAGCTGCGATCAGTCTCAACTCCAAATCCAAGCGGGTGAAGTGATGTTATCCTTTGGTTCGTTTGAGATCCATACGTTAAAGGTCAACATTTGAATAGCCTTACTGTTCAATGTCACAGTTACCTCATTTTAACCACTAATACATAGTTGCATTAGGTATTTACGATTACCCTTCTGGCGGCTTGTTTCCGGCGGTTTTTTCTTAGGCTCATCGATCGCTCTGTTTCCAAAAAGCAGCAGTCAAGTGAGCATGTCCATTTGCTGTAATATTTGCAGTAAATACAATCATGTTTTTTCATATCCGTTTTCTTCGGCTTTACCATAAGCAGCACCTATTCACTTTCCATCTGTTGCACTTGCCCGGTAATATAACTTACAACCTGCTCCTTGGTTATCTCTAACGGAATTGCTAATTCGCCGTATAACAAGTCTTCCGCTATTTGTAGATACTTTGAATCCACCTGACAGGCTGACTTCTTTTGTTGTAGCAGCGTCTCTTTTCTGAGATACAAAGTTTTAATGATTCGTACCAATTCATAACAATTATAAGTGCCTATTGCTTTTTTACACAATAGCAGCAAGAGAAAATCTGAAATGAAATAAATTTTTTAAAAAAAGAGCCGCCCATTTTCGGACGGCCCTTTTTCATATCATTTCCCGTTATAACCCTCTCCAATTGAGAACGGCGACGACAAAAACGGACGTGACTATCGTTAGTAAAATTGAGAAAACAAAGGCGATCCGGATCACCTTGTTTTCCTCACCGATTTTGTCAATGGAAGCTGCAGCGTTCTGCAACTTAGCCGGGGAGATGACGCTTGCTAAACCGCTGCCGAAGGCTAGCCCGGCGGTGATGGTGAGCAAGCCCGCAAGCGGCATGGAGAGGTTCTTGGCCGTGGTCAGCGTATACTTAGCGAACATGGCAATGGAGGAGGCTTCACTCCCGGTGATAAAACCGCCAAAGAGGCCGATAAAGGCAACGATCCCTCCATAGGAATGTTGAAAGAATTTCGCGGAATAATCCGCCAGGATCTGGACCATGCTCGGAACGGCAAACTGCCCAGTTGCCATATTGAAACCGGACATATTCATCACTTCACCGATAGCGAAGAAAATGGCAGCCGCAAACACAGGGCGAGGCGCACGCTTCAGCCACACTTTTAAGGTATCCTTGATTTGAGCGCCGGAAGGCTTTAAAAATGGAACAGCCAAAACCGTACTGACGAAAATCCAGGTATAAGCTTGCCAAAGAGCTCGTGTATCCAAGGGTTTGCCATCTGCGGCCAAACCTTCGATAGGCAGTTTGAGCGTCCGGTAAAGAAGGTTAAAGATATCTTTCGGTAAGTTCAGCGCCAAAACGATCACGATCAGAAGCGTCCAGGGCGTCAGCGCACGCCAAAGGGGAAACTTTTTCTCATAATCCAATTCATCCTGGCCTAGACGGCTGCGATCAATGATCCTTTTTCCGGTTACCCGTAAGTAAACCGCCATGGCGGCAATGACTGCAATCCCGCATAAAACCCCGGTCAAAACCACCAGATTGTCAAAGCGGTTGGTGAAGTAGGAGACGATACCGATCGTAACGCCGGTGATGAGGCATGGCAGCCAGCCCTCTTTAATCGCCTGCCACCGGCCGACGATCCAAAGCATACAAAAACCGATTAGGGTGGATACCACGGGCAGAAACATATAGAAGATCATGCCCGCTTGATACAGCGTGATCTCGTTACCGGATCCCAGAAAACTATTGGCGATATCCACAAAGACAACAATCGGCGCACCCAAGAGCGCATAGGTACAAAGTGAATCATACCCAATGGCGGGCAGCGCGATTGCAACATAGGTCGAGTACCCCATCGCTATGAGAATGGGCGGCAAAAGCGAGACAGGTGTCGCTCCGACAGCCACCATCAAGGTACCAAAACCGATGTTGATCATCATAATCTGAACTGCCCGGTTTTCGCTGGCGATCGTTTTGACAAAGATGATGATCCGTTTCAACGCTCCGCTTTTTTCCATTAATGCCATCTGCAACAGCGAGGTGGCAACAATCAGCGATACGGAGAACGAGCGAATCAGTCCGGCCATAGTTGACCGGAGAATAACTTCGAATGATGTTTGAAAAAAGCACATGGCAACTGCGGCAATAAGGAGCCACCCGACGATCCCGCTGGTGTCGGCGGCTTTTTTATATGTGAAAACCCCACGCTAGGCGTGGGGTTCAAAAAAGCTTACAGCGGTGAGGGTGATATAAAAACTCCTTTTGATATAATAAGCTGCGGTCTGCCAACAGCAACAAAGAAATCAAAAG
>JAEZJK010000037.1 GCA_023415835.1 Bacillota bacterium | reverse complement strand
GCCGTCTCCAATGTGGGACAGTTAATCGCATCATTATCCGGGGCTTACCTGGCGGAACTGTGGGGCTGGCAAGCTCCTTTCATAGCCGCCTTGATTACCGGAGTCTTAGGCATGTTTACTTTGAGTCTAATGGGAACAGAAGTAAAGGCCCAACCAAGGAAGTTTGATTGGAGAAGTTTATTGGAGGTCAGCGCCCAGCGTTGGGTGGTTTCGGCTTCAGCGCTAGGGGTTTTGCTGCAGTATGGTTCCTGGTCCTTAATCAGTTTTAGCCCGGTCTTTGCCGTAGCTTTGGGAGCGAATAAAGGAGACCTCGGACTTCTTTCGCTGTTCGGGATGGTTCCAACGATCTTTGGCTCTTTCCTACTTGGCAAATTGCTGCAAATAATCAACCGGAGTTATTTACTGTTAATCAGTTTTTTATGTATCGCCGTTGGCCTCGTATTTTTACCGGTTACTAAGAGTTTTTGGGTATTATCTTTCTTGTTGGCTCTGGGTGGCCTGGGAAGGGGAATTGCGCTGCCTGCCTTGATGGGAATGTGCCAAAAAGGGGTTAACGACTCGCTGAAGACAACGGCCATGGGAATTTTTCAAGCGGTATATGCGGTGGGAATGTTTTTGGGACCGACGGTCTCCGGGATTATCAGCGACTATTCCGGAGCGTTCTTTACCTTTGCCTTGGCAAGTGTTTTGATGGTCGGAAGCGGGTTGTTAAGTATGGCAATAACCTGGGAAAAAAGCTGACCAGGAAATCAATTAACAAATATGCTATAAAAAGGAAATGCCTCTTCACAATATAAATTGTGAAGAGGCTCTTTAATTTGCTTAATATATATTAACGAAAAAATACCAACTTGTCAAGAAAAAACTATCAAAAACTGGAGAAAACCAAGGATGCTTAAAAAAGGGCGAGAGAATGGACGGGCGATACAAAAATAAGCCTTCATTAAGCTTTGCTTTTTTACCACTTTCGATTAAAATAGAGTTCCACCTGAAATCATAAGAGCGAAGGAGGCGTATTATGCCTGCGGAAGAACATCGCGCCTATCACCAAGAAAAGGACCATTTGAATTATACCCTCGAGTATATTGAGAAAACCTTGGAGAGCGCAACTGGGAAAAAGAGCCATGTCGACAAGGAGGTTAACCGGTTTCGGAGAATCGTCAATTCCGAAGGCAGTCAGGAATTCATCGATCTGATGGTCAACGCCGCTCTCCAAGGCGGGTTGGAGCTGAAATTGCGAAATCTAAAGGAAGCCCGGCATAAACCGTACTTCGCCAGGATCGATTTTTGGGAAACTGGGAAACCGGCGCCGGAGAAGTTATATGTCGGTAAAATGTGCCTGGCCAGGGAAGAAGATCAAGGGTTAATTATTATCGATTGGCGGGCTCCGGTAGCCAACCTTTATTATGAGGAACGGTTAGGCAATGCTAAGTATCTCTGCCCCGAGGGCGAGATTAATGGGGAATTATCTCTAAAACGCCAATTCACCATCGAAGAGGGGAAGCTCCGGGAGATTTTTGACATCGACATTACCACCAACGACCAATTTCTCCAAGCCCATTTGGGAGCCAGCGCCGATAACCGGCTGAAGGAGATTGTTTCAACAATCCAAGCGGAACAAAACCGGATTATCCGGGCGGATTTAAAAACGCCTTTAATCATTCAGGGAGTGGCTGGGAGCGGCAAGACCACGATTGCGCTGCACCGGATCGCTTACCTAATCTACAATTACGAAGGTTCGTTTAAACCGGAGAATTTTATGATTATCGCTCCCAACCGGTTCTTTCTCAACTATATTTCGGAAGTACTGCCGGAGTTGGGCGTGGAACGGGTCAGGCAGACAACCTTTGAAGAGTTCGCCTTAGAACTGATCGGTGAGAAACTGAAGGTCCGGGATCCTAATTACCGGCTGACCGACTTTTTGAACAAAGGCGACACAACCGAAGAACAAGCCCAAATGGAACTGGAAAAACGGATGATCGCTTTTAAATCTTCGATGCGGTTTAAAGATATCTTGGATGAGTATATGGCGCAAATCGAACATAAATTAGTTCCGGAGGAGGATTTCCAGGTTGGGGACTGGGTGGTTTATACCCATCAAGAAATTTTGGAGTTATTCTTCAGGGACTACCGTTCTTGGCCGGTCTTGAAACGGATCCAGGAATTAAAGAAACATTTTACAAAGAGGTTAAAAGATCGGAAAGACCAATATATTCAGGAATTACAACTCAAATGCAACTTACAAATCGAACGTTATAAATTAACGATGCCGGATTCGGACGAACGCCAGGGCCTGATCGTTAAAACGATTGACCGTAAAAACGAACTGGTCAAAGAGGTAGAGCGGTTTGTCAGAGAGGGCGTTAAAGAGTATCTAAAAAAGATATCCGGGTTAAGCCCGGCGCGATATTATCGGGACCTGCTTAGCGATCCGGCGTTTTTGGCTAGCTTTGCTAAAAATGAGGTTGAACATGAGCTTTTGGGGCACCTCCGCCGGGAGACTTTGGCCGGTTTAAACTCGGGGCAAATTGAGTTGGAGGACTTGGCGCCATTAGTTTACCTTAAATTTTGTCTTTACGGGTTGGAGGAAAGGATTCCCGTCAAACATATTGTGATCGATGAGGCCCAGGATTTTAGCGTTTTTCAATTATATGCAATCAAAAAGATCATCAAGGATAGCTCCTTCACTATTTTCGGCGATCTTAGCCAGGGGATCCATTCGTACCGGGGCTTAAATGATTGGCAATTATTACGCCGGGAAGTTTTTGGAGAGGAAAAGAGCGAATTCCTTACGCTGGAGCAGAGTTACCGGACCACCGTTGAAATCATGGAGGCCGCCAACCGGGTTATCAACCGGATTAATAAGGGACAACTGGTACTGGCCAAACCGGTGGTGCGGCATGGAGAGCAGGTTCAAATAATAAAAGAAGAAGGTATTCCGGGAATTGCAAAAGCGATTGAGGGAAAAATTGCCGAAGTAAAAGAAGCGGGTTATCAATCAATCGCTGTGATCGGTAAGACAATTGCGGAATGTGAAAGCTTGGCCCGACATTTTAAGGGCACGGAAGCGCCGGTGATTATGACCGGAAAAGAGACCGAGTATCGGAGTGGATTGGTGATGCTCCCGTCTTACCTTGCCAAGGGATTGGAATTTGACGTAGTAATCGTCGCCAATGCCGATAGCCGTAATTACCGGGAAAATGAATTAGATACTAAACTGCTTTACGTAATCATGACCCGGCCTTTACATAAGCTGTATATTTACTATAGCGGGAAATTATCGCCGTTGTTGAATGAAGGGTACTGATCCAAACGCCGCTGGCCTGGCGCGATTAATGGAAACAAGTACTTAGGTACTGATAAAAGCCGATAGGTTTGTACTGTGGTAAGCAGACGAAATTAAACTAGAATGTTAAAATGTATTTAATTTAAAGTAGTGTAGTTATAAGATTTAATCGCGCCGGATTGATAAAGGGCGATTGCTTTTTCGTATATCGGTTCCCCAGCGTCCAGTTTGAGTTTTTCCAACAACATGATAGCGCGGTCTCCGTTCGGTATTTAGTTTAAGTTTTGGCTTTATTATCAGGATTGGTTGATCCAAGATGTCTATTTTACCTAACCCCCAGCCCCTTCCCTCAGGGTATTCAAAGAAGCGAACATCTGGAGGGAAGGGGAGGTTTAGGTTTCAGAGAAATTATCGTATTAAATTTCTACTTTCAATCTTTGACTTATGGAAGTATAACCGTATTTTTTATTTTACCTTAAATTGATCCGCTTGTCTTTATTTTGTTTTTTGAAAGGTAATGTTACTTTTGGAGGTCTGGTTTTGAAAATGGTTTTAGAAATATAGAACATTTTACTGTAGCAGTATCTTATGGTAAAGTCTACCTAGATCTTGTCGATTGATTGAATATCGCACTTGTTGGTCAAAATCGGAATGATAAGGGGAAATGCCGTGAAAACTTGGAGAACAGTTTTGATACTCATGCTGCTCGCTCTTTCCTTTTTGCCGTTTCCGTCAAACGCCGCTTTAAAGCTTGAAGGCCCAATTTTGGTTACCTTCAGTCCCTCAAGCCGAGCTTGACGGTATATTCCGCTTCATCATCAGAATGACCTTAACATAAGATTTTGAGCAGTGATAATGAAAGTATCCGCTGAGATACTATTTTTTTATTGCCGATCCGAACGGATTATATTAAACTTAAAATTATAAGAGTAGGTATGAATTTAAGAAAGTTTAGATTATACAGAAGACTTACAATAACAATTTAAGAGGATTCCATAGAATGAAAACTATAATTTACGTTTTGAAAAATTTAATCAGTAATATGAGCATTATCCTTATAATTACCTATTTTTTATCCAAGATAAAAATATTTAAAAATTTGGTGACCGGTAAAAGGAATACCTTAACCGGCAAGTTAACGATGGCGGCCATCTTTGGGCTGATTGGGATTTTAGCTACCTACACCGGCATCTCGGTGAACGGCGCGATTGCCAATTCACGGATTATCGGTGTTTTAGTCGGCGGTATTTTCGGCGGTCCCTTGGTGGGACTTGGCGCGGGGTTGATAGCCGGTTTCCACAGATGGGTTATTGATATCGGCGGATTTACCGCTTTGGCTTGCGGATTATCGACGGTAGTTGAAGGAATTATCGGAGGGCTAGTGTCAAAACGCTTTAAGAACAGTCATCACAACTGGATTTATGCTTTCGTAACCGGAATGGCAGCTGAAATCATCCAGATGTTAATTATCGTAACAGTAGCTAAACCATTACCGGATGCCTGGGAGCTGGTGAAGATTATCTGGATACCCATGGTGTTGTTTAATCCGATGGGAATCGCACTTTTCGCCGGTTTTATCGACGGGATCTATAAAGAACAGGAGAAAGAAGCGGCTATTCAAACCAAATTAGCTCTGGATATCGCCGACCGGTGTCTATCTTATTTGCGGAAAGGACTATCGGAGCCGGAAATCGTCGAAGTTGCCCGTATAATTCTTCAAATGGCCGACGTTTCCGCGGTAGCGATCACTGATTGCCGGCAGATATTGGCCCATGTAGGCGTTGGTGAGGAACATCATAAACGAAATACGCCTATTCAAACCAAACTGACCAAAAGAGCGATTAAGACGGGAAGTATGGTCATAGGTTGCTTTCAACCGGAAATCGGATGTTCTGATTCCGATTGTAAATTGAGATCAGCCGTAATCGTGCCGCTACGAAGACGCGACGAAGTAATCGGAGCCGTTAAATTATACCTAGACCGGGAGAATGCCGTATCCAACGTTCATATTACATTGGCGACGGGACTGGCAAGGCTTTTTTCCACCCAATTGGAACTAGCCGAGATCGAATACCAGAAAAAACTTTGTCAGAAAGCGGAGCTTTCGGCGTTACAATCTCAAATCAATCCGCATTTTCTCTTTAACGCTTTCAATACCATCCTCTCTTTTTGTCGGACCAAGCCGGAACGCGCCAGAGAACTTTTGATTAACCTAAGCACCTACTTTCGAAAAACTTTAGCACATAGCGACAGCCTTATTCGCTTAGGTGAAGAATTGCGGTTGATTAACTCCTATTTGGAATTGGAAAAAGCAAGATTTGAAGACAAATTGAAAATTATTACCGATGTCCCGGAAGAGGTGGATGGATGTGTCTTACCCCAATTTATCCTGCAGCCTCTGGTGGAGAATGCCGTTAAACACGGAGTTCTGCCCATGGAAAGCGGGGGCGTAATCCTGATTATCGCCAGAAAAGTAAATGATGAAACTCATATTGTTATTGAAGATACCGGGATCGGTATCAAGGAAGAGATTATCCGTAAATTGGACGCCGATCAATTACCTAAAGAATGCATCGGCCTATCCAATGTGAATAAACGGTTGAAAAACCTCTATGGTAATGATTACGGACTTAAAATATCCAGAAAAGAACGGGGGACACGGATTCAATTGAGAATCCCGGATTGGGTGGAAGGGGATTTGAAAAGCGATGAAACTGTTAATTGTTGATGATGAGGCGCCGGCCCGGAAAGAATTGAAGTTTTTAATAGAGTGTTCAACTGAAAATATCCAAACCCGGGAAGCGAAAAATGGGCGCGAAGCATTGGAAAAGATTGCCGACGAAAGTTTTGACGCCGCTTTTGTCGATATCAACCTAGGCGATATCGACGGTATTTCATTGGCAAAAGAATTAGTGGAGTTCCAAAAGAATCTCCGAATTGTATTTGCGACGGCTTATGATGATTATGCGGTCAAGGCGTTCGAACTTAACGCCTTGGATTATATTTTAAAACCTTTCGAACTTGATCGGATCAAAACTGCTTTAGCGCGAATTAAAAATAGTTCCGGGATCAATCAAGGCATATTGACCGGAATGGCGGAGAAGATCCGAAAAATATCGTTATGGAACGGCGACCGGGTTATCTTAATCGATATTAATGAGATTGTTTTTATCGCTACTTCTGGACGACACTGTCGGGTTTGCGCTTTAAGAAACAATTATATTTCAAGCCAGCCGCTTAATTATTTTGAAAGCAAATTTAGGGAAGCCGGTTTTTTGAGAGTAAACCGAAGTTACTTGGTAAATCTCGAGCATATCCTGGAGATTTTGCCTTGGTTCAATCATACCTATCTTTTAAAGATGAGCGGGTATGAGAAAGAGGAGATTGTAATCAGCCGGAATAAAATTAAAGATTTCCGGTTATTGTTTGATTTTTAAAATATATTTAAAACGTTAATTTTTGCCGAACAAACGTAATTTTTTGCATTTCAGGCGATAAAGCCTCCTTTTGGCGCGATATGGCGGTACAATTTAAACATTGTTATATCATAAAAAAGGAGGGATTTTATGTTTACGTTTTTTTTATCACTCGTCTTGCTCATTCTTGGCTATTTAGTTTATGGAGCTTTCGTGGACAAAATATTTAAACCGGATGACTCCCAATCAACGCCGGCGTATGCCATGCCTGACGGCGTCGATTATGTTCCAATTTCAACGCCAAAAGCTTTTTTAATTCAATTGCTTAATATCGCGGGTTTAGGTCCTATTTTTGGAGCTCTTTCAGGCGCTTTATGGGGACCGGCGGCATTTTTATGGATCGTTTTCGGTTGCATTTTTGCCGGAGGGGTCCATGATTATTTTTCCGGCATGCTTTCTCTCAGGCATAAAGGGTGCAATGTCCCGGATATCGTAGGACAATACCTCGGCTCAACCTTAAAAAAAGTGATGATTGGTTTTTCAGTCATCCTTTTGATTTTAGTAGGGACTGTGTTCGTGTCGGGGCCGGCCCAACTGTTAAGCATACTTACGCCGGAATCTTTAAATTTCTCTTTCTGGTTGGTAATAATCTTTTGTTATTATTTTTTGGCGACCATTCTCCCCATCGATCAAATCATCGGTCGGCTTTACCCGCTGTTTGGGGCGGTTTTAATATTTATGGCGATTGGAGTTACCGGAGGAATATTATTTAAGGGGTACCAGATACCTGAACTGACTCTAGCCAATCTTCATCCGGGAAAACTTCCTATTTGGCCATTAATGTTTATCTCGATTGCTTGCGGAGCAATCAGCGGGTTCCATGCCACCCAATCTCCGATTATGTCCAGGTGTATCAAGAAAGAAACCGATGGCCGCAAAGTTTTCTACGGGGCCATGATTGCCGAAGGGGTAATCGCCTTGATCTGGGCCGCTGCCGGGATGGCGTTTTACAATGGAACCCCGGGTTTGGCTGAGGCTATTAAAGCCGGTGGCCCCGGAGGGGTTGTCCATGAGATCTCCACTAATCTTTTGGGCGCAATCGGAGGCGTACTGGCCGTTATCGGGGTGGTTGTCTGTCCGATAACCTCGGGAGATACGGCATTTCGGGCCGCCCGAATGACTATTGCCGATACGTTTAATTTTGGACAAAAACCGATTTCCAACCGCTTATATATTGCTGTTCCCCTATTTATTATCGGAGCCATTCTCTCACAGATTAATTTCAATATTGTCTGGAGATATTTCGCCTGGACCAATCAGACGTTGGCAATGATCGTCCTCTGGGCGGCAGCCGTTTATCTGGTTAAAAAACGGTTACCCCATTGGATTGCTACGGTTCCCGCTACTTTTATGAGCGCCGTTTCGGTCACCTACATTTTGCAGGCGCCGGAAGGATTCAAATTGTCCACCTCAATCTCTTATCCGATTGGAATAATAAGCGCTTTAGTTTTATTCGGAGTTTTTCTAAGTTTCGTTATTAAAAACAATAATACCGGCGCGACAAACAAACAGGTATCCGGTTAAGCTTTAAAGATTCTATCCGGCCCATGCTCGAGAAGAGCGGAGGCCGGATAGATAGAATCCCATTGGCCTAACTCCAAAAAAGTTTCTTTGTTAATTATACCTAATTCGAACCGCTTTTAACATATATATGTTGAAATAAGTTTTATGTAAAACATTCACATCCCAAAAACCGGCTGTGAATGGTAAAATTATTGAACTTTATTCAACATATGAATCAAGGAATATAGGCCGCAATAATCCGGGCGTGTCCCTGAAACTTATTGCGACCTATATAGTTAGCAAATATTATTTACACCATTTAAGGCTAAATTAGGCATAAACACTTAATAATATAATTGAAAACGATCGATCACTAATCATAAAGGCTTGGTAATATTTGTTCTACAAAGATTCGAAACTACTGATTCCCCCCGACAATACCGTTATCTGGCGCTACAATACTTTTACCGAATTTATCGCCATGCTCACCGAGGAGGCCCTCTTTTTTTGCCGTTTAGACCAACTTCACGACAAGTGGGAAGGGGTTTATCCTAAAGGGATGCTGGATTGGTGGGCGAAAAATCTCGGCCAGGGCTCATCCTTTCAGGGCGAGGCGTCCGATCTAAAAAAATTGCTGATCGCCAAAGTAATCCCCTCGCATTTTATCAATTCCTGGTATATCAGCGAGTATGAATCGGATGCGATGTGGCGGTTGTACTCACATAATTTCGAAGGGATCGCCGTTAAGTCGACCATTGGAAAGTTAAAAGGGGCCTTTCAAATGGGATCGGAGCAAATCTGCCTTGGTAAAGTGGAATATATTGATTATGATCAATGGACGCCGCCAGCAATACCTGGAGAAGGGAAATCCATATTCTCCTCGGTTGAACCGTTTTTCTGGAAAAGGTTGAGTTTTCAACATGAAAACGAATTAAGGGCTATCTTGAAACAGGAGTGTTCCGAGGAGGACCAAAGCGGCATTAATGTAAAAGTGAATTTAAGGGAGTTGCTGGACTCCGTATACCTGTTTCCCGATTCCAAGGACTGGTTTTTGAGGTTGGCGCGGACGTTGATTGATAAGTTCGGTTTGGCGGAGATCGAGTTAAAAAGGTCTTCCTTGGGAGAAAGGCCCTGGAAATAGAGTCCGAAAAGGGCCCTGTTATTTTAAACGGCAGGAATATTAAGGCCAGGGATCGAAATTATTAAATGAGCGAGTTTCATAATTACAAAAATTTATCTTCGCATGCAATATATAGTGTAGGTTTTATTTTAGTCTATCAATATATTGTATGCGAAGCCAGAAAAAAGGAATTATAAAACCGCCTAAAATACCTGTTAGATAGATTAATAGGTAATCATTCGGAAGGAAATGGTTTCAATGCCGGAAAAACAGCTAACGGAAACAGCTAATCTTAAATGTAATACAGCGCGCGCCAAGGTTGCGGCCTTCATCGCCGGTGATTCCACCGCTTGTAATTATGAACCGTCCCGGGCGCCTCGGGCTGGTTGGGGCCAAATGATCGGCCGGTTTTTCGATCCGGATTATGTTTCAATTCAAAACCTGGCGGTTTCCGGACGGAGTTCCATGAGCTTTATCAACGAGGGCGTATTAGCCAAAATTTTAGCTGAAATTAAACCCGGCGATTACCTTTTGATTCAATTCGGGCATAATGACGCCAAAATAGAAGATCCGGCCCGTTATACCGATCCTGAAACATACCAATCCTATCTCGCCCAATATGTGACGGGGGCTCGAAAGGCAGGCGCCAATCCGGTGTTAATCACCCCGGTAAACCGGAGGAATTTTGAGAAGGGCAGATTGGTTTTGACCCATGGCGCTTACCCGGGGGCGATGACCGCTTTGGCTAAAGGACAGAATGTGCCGTTGATCGATTTAACCGAGGGAAGCCGGGTTTTATTCGAAGGACTCGGGGAGGAAAATACTAAAAAGCTCTTTCTTTGGTTGAAACCGGGAGCTAGCGTTAATTATCCGGAGGGGGTCCAAGATGACACTCACTTTTCGGAGCAGGGCGCTACCGAAATTGCAAAGTTAATCGTCCGGGAAATCAAAGAATTAAATCTACCGCTGGCAAAGCACATAAGCTTGTAAGCGTTACCCGTTCCGAGTTCCGGGTTATGCGTTCCGAGTTACGCGTTCCGGGTTACGGGTTGGGGGAGTGAGTGACTGCCGCTGCGGGTCCAGAAGATTTCATACTGTTAATCAAAGCAATGGGGGATGAATTAAATTAGTTCATCCCTAAATTATTATCTCACCGCTAGTGGGAAGGTTGAAGCCCCGTTCCTTTAAATCCCCGGCCAGCTTGATCAGGGCCAGGTCTTTTTGTTTGGCTTCGAGCATGATATCGAAGTCGCGATCCAAATCTCGGGCTAGGTTTAAAAAAGCTACCGCCGGATCTGGTTCGAGGTAATCGGCATGGCTGCGCGGGTCTTTTTCCGAACGGGGGCTGGAAAGGTGGACCTTGGGGGTCGCGTTGCCCCAGGTGGCGAAGATCTCCGGGAGTAGAGCGGTGATAGCTTCGCCATTGTTTAATATTTGGTGGTGATGAAGATCCAGGACCATCGGAACGCCTATTTCCTTTGCAAGCCGCAACACTTCGGCGGCGGTGAAACAACGGTCGTCATTCTCCAAGATCAGCCGTTCGCTCACTTTTTCCGGCAAGGCCTTGAACTGTTCCGTGAACCGCTCCAAGGCCGAACTGCGGTCCTGGTATTTGCCTCCGACATGGATCGTCAGTTTCGAGGTTGTTCCCAGTCCCATCGCTTCCAGCAGATTCAGATGATAATTTAAATCGCGGACGGAGGCTTCTTGCACTTCCGGCTTGGGGCTGTTCAATAGGGTAAAATGGTCCGGATGCAGGCCGACTCTCATTCCATGTTCGGTTACGAAATCACCGATTGCTTTGAACTCCTCGGTTAGTTCTTCCCGGTAATTCCAGGCTGAGAATTGAGGATGGGTAGCCAAGGGGACTAGACGGGAAGTGAAGCGATAGAAGTTGATCCCGTCAAAGTAGTTGGCTTTTAAAATCCGCAGGGTATTCGCCAGGTTTTCCCGGGCGATCCGGGCTAAACGGCCGATTTGGTCTTGGTAGTCTGGGATTTTACTTAGGTTCTTGAGGGTCACTGTTTTAGAAGGGGAACAATCCTTCAATCGGAGAGCCATGGCTACGTAACCGAGCCGGATTCGCATCTTTTTCACCCGTGAGTAGGTTGCCTATTTCATCTAAACTTCATTCTGTTAAGTTAGTTAGTCGTCCACGTAAATCTCCTGTGCATAAATATTATTTACGGTTGTATTCTCAAGAATGGTTGATTGAGGATCTGCTTATCTAAAACCAAAAACAATATCCGGCGCAGAGGCGCAGAGGCGCAAAGGCGCAGAGTTTAAGGGCAAAACAAAAATGTGTTTTTTAAGGTTTTCTCCGCGCCTCAGCGTCTCTGCGGGAGAATAAATAGATATCTTGGATCAGCCATTATTCAAAATTGAGCTTTATTTAATAGTTGAGCGAGTTTCATAATTACAAAAATTTATCTTCGCATGCAATATATAGTGTAGGTTTTATTTTAGTCTATCAATATATTGTATGCGAAGCCGGAAAAAAGGAATTATGAAACCGCCTAAGTTAACTCAGGCGAGGGAATTTCTAAAGAATTTCAACAGAGAAATTATCAACCAGGAAGGGCGCGAAGGAAGGCCAAAAACAATCAATCATTAAGAACTGGAAGTCTATTTGGACTTCGAAAGTATTAATTAGGGCATTGGAGGCTCTAATTGGAACTTCGGAGGTGGAAATTAGTGCTTCCGAAGTAGCAATTAGTGCTTCGGAGGCACTAATTAGAGCTTCTGAAGTAACAATTAGTACTCCGGAAGCATTAATTAGAGCTTTGGAAGTAGCAATTAGTACTTCGGAGGTACTAATTAGAGCTTCCGAAGTAGCAATTAGTACTTCGGAGGTATTAATTAGATCTTCGGAGGTAGCAATTTGTACCTCGGAGGTTAATTCGGACTTCGGAGGGAGTCTGTCAATAATTTTGGGGGAGTGAAGCAAAACCCCGGTGTCGGGTTGGCGGTTGGGACACCGGGGTTTATGATGCCTATTCGCCGGCGGCCGGTTGTTTTTTGGGGGGCCGGCCGGGGAAGCGGGCGGAGAGGTCGCTATAGATGGTTTCGGCTTTTTTAACGTCTTGTTTTTTGGCGTTTTTGACGCCGCTGTAGAACATCAGGCAGGTGGCGTAAGACTCGCTGCCGGATAAGGACATGGTGTCGGAGAGGCCTTCGTAGATTTGTGAGACTGGCTGATAGAGGGAGCGGAGGATCTCGACGGCGGCGACGTCAACCTCCAGCTCGGCGAGGTTGATATACGGTGGGACCAGGTCGGGGTTGCTCCGGCAGTATTCCAAGGATTTTTGGACGAAACCGATGGTCTTGTCGCCCATTTTCAGCATCTCCTGACGTTCTTCCGGGGAGATGAAGACCAGGTGGGGCAGGAGTTTTTCCCGGAGGGTGGCGATACAGGTCCTGATCTCGGCCAGGTCGGACTCGGGGATGTTTAGAGAAACTCGATTTTTTTGACTCATGTTAATTCTCCCTTCCATTTTAAATTTTTGAAGCATTTGTATAATTCGGTAATTAATTTCCAGACTCCTGCCATGATTTAGATTTGTTTCAAATGGATGGGAAAAGGGGAGGTGGAGGGAGGAAAATTTTTTTGGGGGGTGGTGTTTATGGAGAAAGATAGTTTTTTGATAGTTGGTATCCGGGGATTAGGGTAAGAGGTTAATGGAAGCCGTATCAGTATTTAGACTAAGTTTTTCCAGCTGGAAGCCGATAACTAAAAATGGCAGGGTTTTATGGAGTTTTAAAGTAATTATATCCTGATAGGGAAATTGCTGGGCGTTGCAAGCTTTAAATATTTGACTAGTCAAGGATAGGGTTTGGGGTGTTTTAAAGTGCAAGATCAAAATGAATTATGTGGTTATAAAGTTAACTCAGGTAAGGCAATTCAAGTTTTTAATCCTTGTCTAAAACCGACTCACCCCCTTAATCCCCCTCTCTATAATGAAGCTATTGGGTTTCCCCCGATAAATTAGACACAAAGTTTAGCACTTTTTCTTCGGTTTTCGAAGTTTTCCGGGGTCATGCTACCAATCGAAGAATGACGGCGGTTTCGATTGTAATCAATCTCAATAAACTC
>JAEZJK010000054.1 GCA_023415835.1 Bacillota bacterium | reverse complement strand
TCTCATGCTCTATCCCACAAATATTGCGGTCTTTTAAAATCCATTCAATCCGTGTTAATCCTGTCTAAAAAAATTCCTTATTTGACAGGATTAACTGGATTTACAGGATTTTTTTATAGCTTACGCTATTAACAATAACTTTCTCATGCTCTATCCCACAATATTGCGGTCTTTTAAAATCCATGCAATCCGTGTTAATCCTGTCTAAAAAAATTCCTTATTTGACAGGATTAATTGGATTTACAGGATTTTTTTATAGCTTAGCATAAAAATACCCTTGTTTCCAAGGGTATTGCTAAACTGTTAATCCTCTTTACCTTCTTAGGGCTGGTTCACATTTTCAACGCTTTTTACTTCCGGTATGGCTTGTTTTAAATACCGTTCAATGCCATTTTTCAATGTCATTTGCGACATCGGGCAACCGGCGCAAGCGCCTTTTAACCGGACCTGAACCACTCCGTCGACCACATCCACCAACTCGACATCCCCGCCGTCGGCCTGTAATGATGGCCTGATTTTATCCAATGCTTCGGTAACTTTTTCTTTCATCGCGATCCCCTTTTCAGATTCTATCCGTACAATATTATCATAGGTTTTACCAAATAACAACCACCGGATAGGACTTGCAACCATTCGTTAACTTTTTCCCGGAAAAAACTTTCTTTGACATGTATAGCTTGGACATTTTCCGGACAAATCCATCTGGCAATATAATCCAATTATTACGATCAACTACACAGTTCTTTGATGGCAAGGCACAAAAGATGACTGGCTTTTTGATGGTGGCCGTCGTATTTTTCCGGTTCCGCCAGGATCAGTGATACTTCAAATATGGCGTCGGTGACTTTTTTGACGTTTTCGAAGAGATGATCCGGTAATCCGGATCTGATAAAATCCTGGATCTCATCCAGAACTTCCTGAACCTTGTCGGACGAAAACCCTTCGCCACCATTAACTTCATATCTACTAATTATAGCCTTCCACTTGGCGATCAGATTTTGTTGGTCCTGAGTTAACTCTTTTTGGGCATTCAAGAAATCACCTCAGATCAGTTTAGGAATCGTTAAAATATAACTTCTGCTAAAACTTTTTCAGAATACTACAGCGGGGCATTCCAAAAAAGTATCGGAAACAATATTTTAGCCGATCCTTAGATCCCAACCCGCACCCCGGCTGTAAATCCGGAAAGATCCCAGTCGCGGCTATCGGTTTCAAATTTAACGGCCCGATATCCGACAAAAACATCGACCAAAGGAAGGGTAGTAAATATCATGTCAAGCTTGGCGCTGTTAAAATCGATATCATCGTTGGAACCCTTAAGTTCCATGTCAATCGGGACCTGGACAACGCCGCGTAAGGAAAAGAAGTCGTTCAATTCATATTCGATACCGGCGCCCAGGATTGTACCTTTGAATTCGTCAGAAAGGCCGTTACCCTCAAACTTATAATTTTGGTATCCGCCATAAGCGATCAATTTGAAAAAGAACAAGGGCAGTTCAGTCCCGATGCGGACGCCGCTCGTAGTGTATTCCAGATCCTCTATTTCCCCGTATCCCAGATCGATCCCGGTACGGACTACTATGAAATTCAAATCGCCGCTTAAATAATAAACATTACCGGATTCGGAAAGGCTGCCGGTTTCCAATTTGGCATTTGATATCTCCGGGGTGATCCGGAATACGTCAGCCGATGCCATGGTGGCTACGGAAAATAAAAGACAAATCGATAAGGACAGGACTAATAGAACTCTCATTGAAAGCGCCTCCGTTAAAGTTTTCTAGAAAATAATACTGTAATCATCGGTAACTTTTTTATTCGGATTTAATCTTTTTTAATTTCGCCATTAGGTTAATTGTTCCTGCGTTAACAACTTTTAGATTCGAGAGTTTTTTGATTGATATTAATCCCATCCCCGATTAAAACCGTTAAGCAATCGGGTTTAAAGATTTTTGATTGCATCTTTAAAAATATTAGGAATTATTCCCGATTAATCTTCAATAACATTTTTCGCTGGATGTCAAGAAAGTAGCGGTATTGTTTTGATGATATGAAAAACCCTGAACCAAACGGTCAGGGCTTAATGTAAAGGCTTCACCAACAAACAATGGCATCTTCGGTAACACTTTTAAGGTTCTCTAATTTTTTAGCCTTTTCTAGGTCTATCACGGTAATTTTAGAATTTTTCGGGATATACATCCGGTTTCCGTCGGGGCTAAAATAAGGCGATGGAGCCTCTACCGCCTGAAATGCCAACCGGACCGAAACTCCCGATGGATTAAAGGTAAGATCCGCTTTATCAGTCTCAACATTAATCAATTTCCAATTATCACCCGAAACTAAAATAACGTATTTGCCGTTGGGCGCCATCTGCAAATACATGGCGCTTTGGCCAAGGGAGCCAAGCTTCTTGTCAACTTCCCCCTTTTGCATATCATAAGTGTGGATTTGAGCCAGAAACGAATTGAGCATGTAAAGTTTATTCTGTTCCGGGCAGGCTACTATATTCCCTTTGGGCGAATGGACCCAATAAATTGGCTGTACATTTGTGGGCATCCGGACTCCGTTGACGTACCGGGGTTGTAAACTATTGTAGTAATTGGCGAAGGAAGCAACTACCGCCATTGTTTTCATCATGGCCAATCCGGCGCTACCGGCGGCCAAAGTATTTTCGATTGAAAGATTATCCAGGTTGATAATATTTAATTTACGGTTATTCATGTTATACGCATAAGCATAAGGGGAATTGTCCAAAAATAGCATAGGCTTGATCTCATTTGGCCCGGTAATATCTTTGAGTATCCTACCCGTTGGTTTTTCGATGATCTTTACTTTTTTTCCGCCGCTGATCCATACTTGTTCCGTCCCCGGCCTCTCTTGAATAAACTTTGGATCAAAATCACATTTTTGCTCCCACAATAATCCCTGAGGCCCAACAGCTTTAACATTGCCATTAGTTTCCTGACTGGTTGCTTCATTGGCTTTTTCATTGGTAACCGCATATACCGTACCGTTATCGCCAATGATAAATTCGTTATTTATGAATCCCAAGTCGATTTTTTTACTCTGTAACGAAGTTAAATCAATAAGATCAACTCCGGCCGCGGCCGGCTGTTCGAGTTTTACCGAATACACAGTTGGAATAGGGAAATTTTCTTGATACTTATACCCATACCCGGCTACCACTAAAGTATGGTTATCATTACTGAAAAACATTGCTCCCGGATTTTTGGCAATCTCAAAACGCCCGGCCGGAGCCATTGAGCCCGCTTCATAAAGCGTTAAAGTTGAATTCGGCGTTTCGGCGCCACCCAATTCCGCTACTGCCAACCATTTCCCATCCCCGGAAATAACAACATCACAGGGAATGGAATCTAAAGCAACCTCACTCATCTCGAGCGATCCTAAACTTACTCGGTATACTTTCGGTTTTACAACCGCCTTATTAATGACGCCACCCCTGGTAGCGAGCCAGATAGTTGATAAATCATTACTAAGAGTGTAAGCTGTCAAGGCTGAATCACATTGAATTGCCTTTTCATATTTTTGGAAATTGGAAGACAATAGCCCTAGTGAAGCTCCTTGTTTAATCTCCCCCGATTTGGTCGCCTCTCCGGCGCATAAAACCAATTTCCGCCCTTCACTGCCGGTAATAATCTGTATCGGGTTTTTTCCGAGTTCCAAGGCAGTGGCCTTCCCGGAGATTATTACTTCGGCTTTTTCATTTTGGCCAAGCAAGAACAGGGGTTGTTCCGTGTAACTTTCAGCTTGGACATTGAAAGTAGCCAGTATAAAAGTTAGGATTAATAAAATGCTTAAATATTTTCTCATCCAATACACCTCTTTTTGACATGTTCTACAACAGTTATCATAAATTCCATATCAATCCGATTTTTTCCTGCAAATTTACGGTAAATCAACTAAAAAGGTTCCCAAAGGTTTCAATCTACTCTCGAGCCATACAATCTAGCTAATATGTTAATCCGTAGTGATTCAAAACGGTTTCTTGTTGCTCTGAACAAACTATGATAAAATATATCCAAGTCATCTCTAGGGAGTGATTTTTAATGGATGATAACAAAGAAGCGGTATTGTTAGAAGATTTACGGGCGCAATTCCGGACTTTCGGGGAAGGCTTGCAATTGTTGAATGATAAGGTTGTGCAGGGCTTTGATATCTTAAATAACCGAATGGACAAAATGGAAACTCGAATGGAGCGGATGGAGGCAAATAACCATCAAGAACACCAACAATTACATCAAATGATTAGCGATCTAAACCAAGAAGTCAAGAAACTGGATACTGAAGTTATTCAACTAAAACGAGTTAAATAACATTCCCCCAGCCCCAATGTGATCAACTTAAGCTTCAGAAAAACAGGAGACAAGAAATGACCTGACCTCTCCCCCCCTCCAAAATTTTTACAACTCTCCCAAAATTATTCCAACATTTTACAGGAATTTAAAAATTAGTTACGAATATTACTGGTATCTGTTAACAGAACATCCAAAAATCCATGGAAAACTAGTCCAAATAATTATTAAACAAATTCCACCTTACCATGAGACCGGTCCGTCCTGCGGAAAAATCACTCCACCACCTGCAAAAACTTCCCACTGCTCCAAAGAACCATCGAACCGCGGGAAAAAATCATCCAACCGTACGAGAGAATCATAAAACCATCTGAAATAATGACTAAACAGCAGAGAAAAACGATCAAACGACCCGAAATAATTATGAAACTTCATGAAATAATGGAAGAACATCATGAAATATTGATTGAACGATCTAAAATAATTATAAAACGATCCGAAATATTCATGGAACTACCCGAAATAACGGAAGAACGACGCGAAATAATGACTAAACCGCAAAATAATGTATAAAACCAAAAATATTAAAAAGGAGGCTAAAAAATTATGAGTGTATCCAGAAACAAGGTTAACGACTTCCTGATGGCGGCCAAAACCATGATCGAAAACGCTCTCTCGGACGACGCGGTGAAAACAGCGCTGGCAAGTTACGGTTACGGCGAGGCCAAGCTTCAAGCCGGGAAAGCCCTATATGACGAAGCGTTTCAACTCGATCTCGCCCAAAAAAGAGAATCTGGCGAGAAGGTCGCGGCGACCGCCGAGTTCAACAACCTTTGGGCGGAAGCAGACCAGCAGTACATGAAAACCTTGAAAGTCGCCCGGATTGTCTTAAAAAATCTCTACAAGGCCGATCAGGCGGCGATGCTCTACGGAGTCAGAAAACAAAGCTTCAATGGCTGGCAGGAACAAGCCGTATCATTTTACGCCAACACCATGAACGACCCCCAATTATTGGAGGCCATGGCCGGGTATGGTTACCCCGAGGACCGGCTCAAGCAGGAGTATGACATGGTAAAACAAGTGATTGAGCAAGATCTGCGGCAGAAAAAAGAGAAGGGCGAGTCCGAACAGGCTACCCGGACCCGGGATCAAAAACTAGACGAGCTCGCCGCCTTCATCTCCGACATGCGCGGTATCGCCAAAGTGGCCCTGGCCGACATCCCGGACTACCTTGAGAAACTGGGTATCCTGGCCAGATCGGCCGGATTTACCCCCCGCCAAGAGCAGACGGCGGCAACCAACGAGTAACCGCCAAACAATTTGGGATAGGCACAATTCTTGTTTCTGTTACAAAAACATAATAAAATAGAGCCATGTCAAGTCTCCAAGGAGTGACTGGTGAAGGATTGGACGGGCTTAGAGAGGAAATGAATCATCGTTTCCATCAATTGGAACAAAAACTAGATTCTCACCTCGACCAAAACCGTCAGGAACACCAGCAAATAATGGAAATGATTAAGAAACTTGGTAAGGAAGTTCAAGTTGAGATTTAACGGGTAAAATAACGCATCGCGAGAAATAGTCCATCACTCTAGTAAGGATTTTGTAAATGAAAATACCTGATGTCGCATAACCGCCAAAATTAGATTTGAGGCGGTTTTTTGTTTTCCTTTACGCCGTTCTCTGTCGGCCGACGTAAATAAATGAATACTCCGAATTATCAACTATTGACCCTTCAAAATTAGCTTCGTCAAAAATCTCAAGGTTGCCTTCAGGATCAATTTTCATTTATTCCTTTTGATAAACTTTTTCACCATCTTGCACCTCACCCTGACCCACCGGCGTTTTGTCCATCCATGGACCGCCGTACTTTAAGCCACCCGGGTTCATACTCTTCGAACGGAGCCTGTTCAAGATGCCGGCTCACAGAGAGGATGACGGAGATCGAAACTACTACTTGAAGAATCGATGTCTCAATTCTGCACTTTTGGCGAAGGTTTACAGCAATTGAATAATAAGATGGACGCTCATATTGAAGAAAACCGCAAGGAATTTAAGATGGTTCAAAACAGTTTGGATCGTAATCATCAAGAACATCAAATATCATTCCAAAGCGCATCATATATTTCGTTCATCAGGTGACTCCTAAAATTATTTCATTCCACCGTCAAACCTCAATAACTAACCCCACGGCATGACAATAAAAAGTCGATGATGAATTTAGCGATTATCTGTTGTTTCCTGAACTTAAACCCTAAAGCGTTGTTACACAAATATCGCCGGAGAATACGTTCCTCCGGCGTCATTTCTTTTCGGAATTTTCTAGCCAGTTCTTTTTTAATCCGGATTAACTTTTTGACCGATAATGATTCGATCTGCATTCATCTTCAAAGCCCCTATCAAACTTATAAATTCTTACAACCAGAAATCTTCATTGAGCCACCAGTCAAAAGACCCGCTTTTCCACTCCGACATCCCTCTCCGTGAATTGGCAACCTTGAGCTGCATCGTTCGGAGAGGCGGGGGAGAGGTTTCTTTAGCCGAGTGTCGCCGACAGAGTGTTTTTCCCAGAGAACGACGGCGGTTTTTGCGTGGTTCTCCGGTGATATTCGGAGCCTGCTTTTCATAAGCTTCAGAGTAGAGGCACCCTGTCGGCTATGGCGAGTGATCTCGGCTTCTTGATCAACTTCACCGGACGGGAAAAGAGTGGCATATCTCCAGTAAAAGAACGATCAATCAGCCGCAAGGTAAATGTCGATCTGCTTAACTTTACCATTACTCATAAGAAAACTAATAGCATAAAAATTTATTTCAAAATTTGTTTCATAAGTCAATCGCTCTGAGATTTTTTCCGTTTTTCCGTAATGATAAAATATATCTTTTTCTTTATCTCCAACGCCGATACCTCGAAAAGTCTTTATGTTTTTGCCAAGTATTACAATGTGATCAGCGGTTCGTTCTGGTGCTCCTTCAAAATAAAAAGATTTAATTTGAAGTTGAGGGTAATTGTAACAGAGAATTTTCTTTTTATCTGTTGTGATTTTTAGAGGGTTCCCTAATACTTTTGAAATCTCTGTCATAGGCATACCCAATTTTAATTCAGCTATTTCAAAATCCTTTTTCTGCAATTCATTTTTTGAAGTAAATAAATTTTCTTTACTGCCAAATACTGAAATATTAAAAATAAGACCAATAATTATACAAATAATCAATATAATGTTTTTTTTCATCAAAACCACCATCCCCGTTTCTTTTTAGCTGAATTTTGAGGTTTTTGTGCTGGAGGTATATAGTTATAATATCGCCCGGTTTTAGTATTATAACGAACATCCCACGCCATATCTAGACCTGCCGGTAGAGTTAAATAATTCGCTGGATTTACGTAACTCCACATACCACCTCTTGATATCGCAAAATGCAAATGATATCCAGTAGCTGAACCTGTTTTGCCAATATAACCAACTATCCGACCTTGGCCAACAAAATCTCCTTGATTTATATCCGCAAACCTATTTAAATGATAATAATGGGAATATATGCCGCTGCCATGATCAATAACAACATACCAACCACGAACATTATTCCAACCTTTTTCATTCACTACTCCACTTGCCATTGATATAATTTCCGTATTGATATCATTGCCGAGATCCCATCCAGCATGGTTTTGAGTACTCCATAACCCATTTTCACATAATACTTTTACTCTCTTTCCCCAAACATTTCTAACTTGTTTAATCTGTGTCGGTAAAATGAACGTTTCCCCATATTTTATACGTAGATCTAAATTCCTGTATTTTATTTCCGCCTCTAAAACCTCAAGTTCACTTGCCTCTGTTGAAAGATATAGAAGTTCACTTAGCGGTGCGTAAAGAAGCGTTTCGGTCGTCAGTTGACGATTACTTGTCGTTGATTGAGTATCTTCAGCACTACTCTTATTCTCTTCAGGTGGCGGTTGTGTAGCCTCCTGACTTCCTGTATTTGTAGTTGAAGTATCCCCACCACTTGGAACGGTTTCAGTTTCCACTTGTTTAACTGGATTCTCCACAGGCTTGTTATTTTCAACATCATCCTTTATAGTTTCAGCTTGTTTAGGCTCATAATATTTATTGTAAACCGCCACAAACAAGCTAAATGCTGAAGCTATAGCGCCTAACTTCTCATCTTTACTTAAAATAGCTACTGCATTCAACGCAGCTCCGAAAACCGCCAACGATGTATTAACAACACCAACCGAAAAATGCCCCGTCGGATCAATATTGTTAATCGGGTTGTTAGCGCAATACCCATACAAATTCGGATCATCCGCCACCGAATCCTCGGATATAAACCTCCCAACCCCCGGATCATACCATCGCGCATTGTAATAATAAAGCTCTACATCCTCATCCCAATCCTTCCCGGTAAACCCGCTCTCATCTTCCTCTATATCTCGCGGTACATCATCATAAACATCGGTATTGATCCTTTCGCCGAAGGGCGTGAAATCCCTCTCAACGACTTTATTGCCATACTCATCGGTAACAGCCAGCGCCGAACCTAGGTGATCGTTGTGGTAATAGAACTTTTTACCGCTACCGCCGATGACTCCGTTGACCCGGGCTAGATGTTGGCCGCCGGTATAGATAAATGAATACTCCGTATTGGTTGCAAATTCCTTCCTGTAACCGACCTCGCCGTTCAAAAGCGGCACATAGTGAATCTTGCCTTTGCTACCGAGTTTCTCAACCCTGAAACCGTTGGGGTCATAAATGTAACTTGAAACAACCTCTCCGTTTTTCTTTACCTGCTTCTAATTGCTTTAAGATGTTATAAGCATGAAGCAAATCTTACCAATAAACAAAAAAACCCATAGCAATTAACTATGGGTTATCATCCTCTAATCTGCCTAATCCTGATTAATCCCGATCCTACTTCGCCCTCACCATATCCTTGATCTTCATCAACCGGGTCAAATTACCCCGTTCGTTCTCATCCAGCTTCATGGTGATAAATTTGATTTTTTCCTGAAGTTGCGGAATCAACACATACTCCAACGCATTAACCCGCCTTCTGGTCTTTTCGATTTCGCTGGCCAACAGCTCAACGGTTTTTTCAGTTTCAGCTAATTTGATCAAGCTTTTTAAACTATCCGAGAGCTTCCGGATGGCCTGGTCCAGTTCGCCGGAGGTTTGGGCAAAACCGTAAGGGTAAATGCCCCCCTTAACCTCGCTCTCTTTCAAGTTAAAGAGCGGAACCTCGATGCCCATTAGGTTTTTAGTACCAGCGGTAATCTCCGCTTTAACCTTAGGGAAACCGATAGCCTGTTCCACCGATTCTTTGGACATAATCGCCCGCGCCATCATGAAACCCTGGACTGAATAAGCTAATTCCGCCTCTACTTGGCTGCGGAGCCGGCGGTTCTCATCCACCAGCTTCATGAAGTCCTTCATCAACTCGTCTAATTTATCTTTTAGCAGTTTATGCCCGCGAATGGCCACCTTATGCCGTTTCTTTAACCGCAGCAATTCCATCCGGGTCGGGTTGACTCTAATTTCCATCTTCTTACTCCTTGAGTAATTCAATAAGGCCTATAGTGGTCAGGAGACAGGAGTCAGGAGCCAGTAAGATTTTTGCAGATGCTCCGAACTCAAAAATCTTTTTTGGTTTTACGTTAAACTCTGACTCTTAATCCTAAGTTACCCTATCCCTTAAAGGGTATTGGCTAGCCTTTGTAGGCCTTAAACAATTGACCACAAAGCATTGTGGTTACCCTTTTAAAGGGCAAGGGATCCGTTCTTAGGCTCAAAATACTTCACTTGCACTACTGGCTCCTGACTACTGTCTTCTACAATATTTACGCCTCTTTCTTCTGTGGCAAATACTTCTCGATATATTCATCCCGAATCCGCTTCAACTCGGCCTTAGGTATGATCGTTAACAGCTCCCAGCCCAAAGCGAGGGTGTCCAGAATTGCCCGATCCTCGTTTTCTTTCTGGGCCACATAGCGGGTTTCGAATTCATCGGCAAACTTGGCGAATTTCTTGTCCAGATCCGACAAAGCAGCTTCACCCAAGATGACTGCCAGGTCTTTGGCTTCCTTGCCCCGGGCGTAAGCGGCAAACAACTGGTTCATAGTATCGGCATGATCCTCGCGGGTTTTTTCTTTGCCGATTCCCTTATCTTTCAAACGGGACAAAGACGGTAACACGTCAATGGGAGGATAGATCCCTTTCATATGCAACTCCCGGCTCAGGATGATCTGTCCCTCAGTGATGTAACCGGTCAAGTCGGGAATGGGATGGGTCTTATCATCCTCAGGCATTGACAGGATTGGTATTTGAGTGATTGAGCCGTTTCGTCCTTTAATCCGGCCGGCCCGTTCATAGATAGTGGCCAAGTCGGTGTATAGATATCCGGGATAGCCCCGTCGGCCGGGGACTTCTTTCCGGGCTGCCGAGATCTCACGGAGCGCCTCCGCATAGTTGGTCATATCGGTCAAGATAACTAAAACCTGCATTTCAAGGTCATAGGCCAGGTATTCGGCTACAGTTAAGGCCATCCGGGGTGTGGATATCCTTTCAATCGCCGGGTCGCTCGCCAGGTTCATGAAGAGAACCGCCCGTTCAATCGCGCCGGTCTTGCGGAAATCGGCGATAAAGTAATCAGCCTCTTCAAAGGTGATTCCCATCGCGCAAAAGACGACCGCAAATTTCTCGGCAGCGCCTAAAACCTTAGCTTGACGGGCGATTTGCGCCGCCAACTGAGCATGGGGCAAACCGGAAGCCGAGAAGATCGGGAGCTTTTGGCCGCGGACCAGGGTATTTAAACCGTCAATGGCCGAAATACCGGTTTGAATGAATTCGGACGGATAATTCCTGGCGTATGGGTTAATCGGCGCGCCGTTAATATCCATACTTTTTTCCGGAATAATTTGGGGTCCTTTGTCCCTTGGCCTCCCTAAACCGTCGAAGACCCGTCCCAAAATATCCGGAGCCACTCCGATTTCGATACTTTTTCCTAAGAACCGGACTTTACTTTGTTGTAAATTAATACCGGTCGAACCTTCAAAGAGCTGAACCAGGGCTTGATTACCGTTGGCTTCCAACACTTGGCCCCGGCGCAACTCGCCATCTCCCAATCGAATCTCGACCAGCTCACCGTATTTGACCTCAGCTACCTGGTCAACCAACATCAAAGGCCCGGCTACTTCCCTAACAGTTTGATATTCTTTGAACATGGTTATACCTCCACCCCTACGGCAGCTTTCTTCTGCAATTCATCAACTATTGTTTCGAGTTTCGCCAAATCATCCTCTTTAATATACTTAGCTCTGGAAATCTGTTCCCGGACCGGATCCGCCAGAATCTTTTTGAGTGCAACTCCTTGCTCCATCTGAGCCCGAGCGGCTTTATCAAAAGTGATAATCGCTTTGAGCATCAGATACTGTTTCTTTAATGAAGCGTACGTGTCAACTTCGTGAAAAGCGTTTTGATGGAGGTAGTCCTCCCGAATCGACCGGGCGGTTTCCATTGTCAGCTGATCTTTAAAGGAGAGCGCATCTAATCCGACTAGCCTTACGATCTCTTCCAACTCCGCTTCTTCCTGCAAGGTGCGCATGGCTTTGGCGCGTAATTCGTTAAATTCCGGACTTACCGACTTGGTGAAATACTCTTCCAAACGGTCGGTATATAACGAATAACTGATTAACCAGTTAATAGCCGGAAAATGTCTCCGGTAAGCTAACGATGCGTCTAATCCCCAGTATACTTTGACAATCCGTAAGGTTGCCTGAGTTACCGGTTCCGAAAGGTCTCCGCCCGGAGGCGAAACCGCTCCGATGGCAGTTAACATCCCTTGACGCTGGTCGCTTCCCAAGCAAACAACCCGTCCGGCCCGCTCGTAGAAATCGGCCAACCGGGAACCCAAGTAAGCGGGATAACCTTCCTCACCGGGCATCTCCTCAAGCCGTCCCGACATTTCACGCAAGGCCTCGGCCCACCGGGAAGTGGAGTCGGCCATAATAGCCACCGAGTAACCCATATCTCTAAAGTATTCGGCAATGGTTATTCCGGTATAAATAGAGGCTTCCCTGGCCGCCACCGGCATATCTGAAGTATTGGCAATCAATACTGTCCGTTTCATCAACGCTTCACCGGTGCGCGGGTCCTTTAATTCCGGAAACTCCATCAATACATCGGTCATTTCATTACCGCGCTCGCCGCAACCAACATAAACAATGATCTCGGCATCGGCCCACTTGGCCAATTGGTGCTGGACCACGGTTTTACCGCTTCCGAACGGTCCGGGAACACATGCAGCGCCGCCTTTGGCTACTGGAAAGAAGGTGTCGATCACCCGCTGTCCGGTGCTCATTAATTCGGTAGGGGCCAATTTTTCCTGATAAGGTCGGCCTTTACGGACCGGCCACTTTTGTAACATACAAATATCTTTAACCCCATCGCCAGTTTGGATCTGGGCCACCGTTTCCTCGATGGTGAAGTGGCCTTCTTTGATCTGGGTCAAAGTTCCGGAGATCCCCGGTGGGATCATAATTTTATGGGTGACAACCACTGTCTCCTGGACAGTACCGATAATATCTCCCGGCTGCACCTTAGCTCCAATTTGAAGCGCCGGTTTGAACTGCCATTTCTTAGCGCGGTTCAAAGCGACTGTCTCAATTCCTCTGGTAATCCGGTCGCCTGCCTTCTCCACCATCAGATCCAGAGGACGTTGAATTCCATCATAGATGGCTTCGATTAAACCCGGTCCCAACTCGACACTGAGGGGCGCTCCGGTCAGATATACCGCTTCTCCGGGACCAAGGCCGGTAGTTTCCTCGTAAACTTGAATCGAAGCCTTATCGCCACGTAATTCGATAATTTCACCAATTAACCTTTTGTCACTAACCCGGACCACCTCATACATTTTAGCCTCTTGCATGCCTTCGGCTTCAACTAAAGGCCCGGAAACCCTGGTAATTTTACCTACGCTCATCGTCCTTCAACCTCTTTTCCTGACAGGATATCTGCCCCGACCGCTTTTTCGATAATCTTTCGAATCCTCTGCATTGCGAAACCTTGACTTCCTTGACTCCCCGGGATATATACCAGGCTCGGCAGCGGCCGGGTACCGATCTCGGCCATAACTAATTCCACCTTGTCAGCTATTGATTCGGTTACAAAAATAATACCATATTCGTCGGTTTCAATCATGCGCCTCAAAATCTCCGGTACCGCTTCGGGGGAAGTCGCCGGATAAATTTCGATTCCCAACGCTTTAAAACCTAAAATAATATCTTCTTCGCCAATGGCGGCAATTTTATGCGTAAGCACGTCGCAAACGCTCCTTTATCTCCGGGTTGGATAATTGATTGACCTTACCCACTAAAATAATCCGGAGCAATTTGACTTCGTTCTCTTTAGCCAGCAAGTATCCTACCAGGGGTTCAATTCCTAAAGAAATCATCTTGGCCGGCGCGATCAGATCCAGTAAAAAATTATCGCATTCCCGTTCCAACTGGGTCAACGAGCTTAAAGTAGCCGCCCCATCGGCCAATACTTTTGAATAAATGGTATTCCCAAGCCAAGTAACGGCTTTTTCGTTGGGGTGATCCCATAAGTCCCTAAAATCTTCAATTTTTATAATCCCGTTATCAATAAAAAACCTTTGCAACTCCCCAAATCCAGAACCGATCATCCGTAACCGGATAAAGGTGCGCAAATTTGTCAGATCGATATAAGCCACCCACCAATTGAAAAGTAGGCCGGAGATACCGTTTTTTAAAGTTTGATAACCATAGTTAAACCAAGCCGCATCCATAATCCGGTCAATCTCTTGGGTATCCCCGGTAGACTTAAAGGCCTCTTTGGCCCGGTAAATACCCTGCCGAAAATCTTCAGGCAGCTCGGAAAGATCATTTTCGTTTAATTTTTGAATCAGCCACTCCGGATCCCAATGCCCTAAACGGGACAAACCGGTAGGGTTGCCATGCTCCGTTTTTAAAATCAACTTCAGGTTTTGGAGATCATAACGGTAAACGAAGGCCATTAACTCAGAAGCCCTGTTGGCCAGTTCGGACAATAACTTGATTACCCTAGCTAATTCGGCGTTTAAAGCCGTTTCGAACTGGGCTGGGTTTTTTAAATTGGCGATTGCAGTACCGTATTCCGATTCCGCCAGTCCGGAAATGACTTCATTTAGGCTAGTGGCTTCACTTAACCTCTCTAATTTGGCGCGGTCGAAGAGTTTCGTTTCCAGAGCGCGAATGCGGCCGACTGCATATGCAAAATTTCGTTCCCGCATTGGTTCACCCTTTCTCTTGTCTAAACAAGTATTCGGCGATCTCCGGGACTAAAGCCTCTCTTAATTCTTCTAAAATCGCTTGATAAGAGCCGTTAACAGTATAATTAGGCCCTTTTAAAATAAAACCACCCTCAAAATCAGCTTTTTCATTTGACAGGAGTAGCTGAACCGATTTTCCGGAACGGGCGATCATCTCATTTGCTGCCGTAATAATTGCCGTCCATTCGTTCGGATTCCCGGATCCGATTACTTCACCGCCGCCTTGCATCCCGGCGGCAGCTAACTGTCCTGCCAGAAACCTAATCCTTTTTTCCGGCGGCAGGTTTTTTAAGGCTTGGAGAGTTTGGTCAAAAACCTGTCCCACCAGGCGTTGTTTGGTCTCAAGCAGTAGCTTTCTTCCTTCCAACTCGGCTTCAATTTTCAAGCGACGTTCTTCTGCTTCAGCCCTTTGTCGGAATTGACCGGCTATTTTTTCTGATTGTTCCAGAGCTTTTTGTTTAGTGGCCGATCTAATCTCTTCCGCTTCACTGGTTGCTTGTTTCAACAAAGCATCGGCTTCATTTTTTGCTTTAGAGATTATATTGTCGGTAAGTGCCCGCAGATCATCCATCACTCTAAGCTCCTTACTTAATGTTATTTACCAGGAAGAATGAGATAACAAAGGCCAAAATAGCGTAGGTCTCAACCATACCGGCATAGATGATTCCTTTGGTGGACTCTTCCGGACGTTTAGCTAAGATTCCCAATCCGGCCACAACCACGTTACCTTGCCAGATCCCTGAAAGCCAGCCGACTATGCCTACCGGAAACCCAGCCATTAGGTATTGCAGCCCGGTCAAAACAGTTATTTGGGTTAAAGCGCTAATTTTAATGTACATTAACATCCCGATTACGAAACCGTAGATCCCTTGGGTACCTGGCAATGCAACTAAAATGATGGTTTTACCGAATTTCGAAGGATCTTCGGTCACTACTCCCGATGCTGCCTGTCCGGATAATCCTACCCCTTTTGCCGAACCATACCCTGAAAATAACACAGCTACTGCGATTCCAGCATAAGCAAGAAACATACCCCAATTCATATCCATAACTATGCCTCCCTTTCATTGATTAAAAAAGTATATTTGGATTTCGATTTAAAAGGTGTCAGGGGTTTTCCGCCCCCTTCGTAAAACTTCCCGAAAAACTCTAAATATTGAAGCCGGCTAGAGTGGACATAGGCCCCTAAAATCGATAAACCAAGGTTTAAGGTATGCCCAAAAAGAAAGATCGCCCCTCCCAATACCCACCCAAGCACCGGTATACTTTGGACTACTAGCCAAGCCAATTGGTTCATTATTCCACCCATGACCCCACCGGAAAGCCCTAGCGCCATCAGGCGGGAATAAGATAAAACATCGCTAAAAAAACCGATACTGCTGTATATCGTATATAAACCGCCCGGAATCGCTAAGAGTTTTTTAACGATTCCCTTCTTACCTCTAGCGTTGCTTATCACAACCCCGGCTGCAGCGGCTAGTAAAGAAACATTAATTACTTGAGAATATTCCCCTAACCCTATTGCATCCTTAGCCAGGACTAAAACAACCCCGGTCAAAAAGAGCAACCAAAATCCTTGGTTCCAGATTACATCAGCCCAACGTCCAGCTTTAATATTATTCCAAGCGCTGATAATCACACCTAGGTATAACTGGATCAATCCCAGGGCTAAAGCTATTATCAGCAACATAATTGGGTTTTCCAGAGGATTAAAGATGCCAAATTTAATATTGGGAAGGCTAAGAACGCTTCCGGTTATCAAACCAAACCCGATTGCGGCTATTCCACTTATTAAAAACATCCACGAGAGCTTCCGGCCGATTGGCCCCATCTTTAAAAATAACAACAAACCGGCGCATATTAGGGATAAAATTAAGCCGTAACCGGCGTCGCCAAAAGCAATCCCAAAAAAGATAAAAAAGAACGGGGTAATAAAGGGTGTCGGATCGATCTCATGCGCCTGCGGATAACTAAAACTCTCTACCAGGTATTCAAAAGGAGTTAATGCCGGGTTGTTCACTAACGCTACCGGAGTCGCTTCTCCTTCAGCCGGGTCTTCCGATCTCAGCACATAAGTTAAGTGGGCTTGTGACAATCTTTCCTGTAACAATGATAGTTGATGGGCGATAATCCACCCCCTTACGGCAAAGCTCCGTTCACTTTGGATCAGTTGGCTATGAATCTCGAGCCTCTCTTTTTCACTAAGGAGTGAATCATAAAAAACTTGCAATAACGGGCGTTCCTGATTTAAGGAAATTGCCTTTTGCTTTAATATTGTTTCAGTTTGGGAAAGCCGTTCCAAATCCTGTTGGATTTGATTAATTTTCGAAGCCGGTAAACCCTCAAACGGAGGCAAAGTTGCAATAGTTACGCCATAAGAACTCAAAGTGGCTAAAACCTCTTCTTGATTATCACGTAACATAATCAACAGCAGCAACGAACTTAACTGTTCCTGGTTGATAACTTCCAAATAAACCGGTAGCCCTTTTTCAACCAGCGCTTGCCGCAACTGTTCAACCCGGCTCTCAAATGACCCGAGGGCAACTCGAGTGTTAGCTGTTCCCTCCAGGTCCTGGGCGGCCAAGTCTAATTTTTGCCAAGGTTTGAAGGCCTCCAATAAGGTCTCCAGTTGGTTCTTTTTTGACTGAATCTGGACTAAATCCTGGTCGACTTTTAACAATTCCCCGGATACTTTCTTTAAACGCCCTTCATCGGCGGCTAATTTTTTAAATTCCGCGTCGGTAAGATAAGTTTTGACTCCGGCGAATTGTTGAATAAAAGATGGTTTGACCGGAGCCACCTGCTCCAAAAAATTGAGAGCCCGTCCGATCTCCGCCAGTTTACGGTCGATTATCCCATTTTGCTCCAGGTATTCCTCCCTAATTTGATCGGGAGAAATCAATCTTCCTTGAGCCTCTTCCTCTTCAGTAAATTCGGTGATTTCCATCAAGCCGAGTTCCTGTAACTCCTTCAGAAGATGATTCCGCTCTTCCTGAAGGCCATAAATCTCAACTTTCTTCAGTTGAGCCAGGCTCATCTATCTCACGACCTTTTCCAATATCAAATTAACTGCGCCGCCCATCCGGGCTTCACATGTTTTATTTAGGGATTGCTGTTGGTTGCGAAGTTCCTGAATCCGTCCTTCTTTAAAAGCTTGAGCTTTTTTAATACTTTCAGCCAAGGCTATTTCTCCCTCTTTGAGGGCATTAGACTCGGCGGCATTAATAAACTCAACAGCCTCTTCTCTGGCTTTTTTGATTTTGGTAACACTTTGAAGTTTGGCATCCTCAATAATTTTTCCGGCTTGAATTTCGGCTTCCGTAACTTTTTCCCAAACTTCTTTAGCCATTTTCTCACCCCATCGTTTGAATAAACGTTTAGATAAAATATTAGATCTCAAAAACCAATTTATCTGCCTTTATCGTATATTTTTTCGACACGAGTTTAAAATTACCTTCTGTAACAGGAAAATATTCTGAAAATTGAATATGCTTTTAATGGCATTGCCTTGCCTTATCAATAACGGCTGCCTGGGGCATGTTACAGCCGCCGGTGCTGCCGTTTTCCTTGATTTTGATTATTCCGGCGGAGATTACGAGCTTAAAACCATCTTCGACACTCATATCGAGCATGATTACGTCTTCTACAGGCACAAAAACAAGATATCCGGTGGCTGGATTAGGGGCTGTGGGGACAAATACATTCACCAATCTCCTAGCAGTCTTGTCTACAGTTTCCAAGGGTGCGTCGCCGGTTAAGAAACCGGGGCTATAGATACCGGGGCGAGGGTATTCAATCAAGACAACTTTTCGGAAAGCGCTCTTTTCTTTATTGGAAAAGCTATCCATGATTTGCTTAGATGTGTTATAGATACTGCGGAAAATTGGAATCTTACTTAAAATTCTTTCCCCAACCGCGATTAATTTTTTACCGAGGTAGTGTTTGGCGAAGATACCGGTTAGGGTAATCAAAATCACCAAAACTATTAGCCCCAATCCGGGGATCGGTTTTGGGTAGTTAAAATATCTTAATAATATTTGATGCAGGAGATTCCCCAAAATCCGGTCGGCTTTTTCAAAACCCCAAAAGACTAGTTTTAAAGTGATGGTTATCGGCAATAAAACTAAAAGTCCGGTAAAGAAAAAACTCCGTAAATGTTTTAACATAATTCCACCTCGCCTCAGAGTTAAGATTTTACAGTTTACATGGACAGTTATTACCCGTGGCAGATTGACACTAACTCCTGATAAGTACTTGTTTTTGCCCTTTGGATGGCCTAAAGGGTTACCGCACTATTAATTCCTGGCTCCTGGATTATGTCTCATGTTAAACCTGAATGCCTGTTAATTCCGCCATTTCATCGATTAACTGTTTAAAAACATCCAAAGCGGCTTGCACCGGAGCTGGGGATTCCATGTCTACCCCTGCCTTTCGCAGTAAGTTTAGGGGGTAATCGGAGTCCCCGCCTTTCAAAAACTCCAAATACCGCTTGCGCGCTTCCTGGCCTTTTTCTAAAATTCCCCGTGATAACGCAATAGCGGCCGAATAACCAGTAGCATATTTATAGACGTAAAAACCAGTATAAAAGTGGGGAATTCTCGACCATTCCAGCGCGGTTTCCGGGTCGATCACCGTCTCTTTGCCGTAGTATTGCCGATTTAAATCCAAATAACGTTCGGAGAGCCAATCGGTGGTTAAAGCCCCCCCATTCTCCACTTCTTGATGGGTTATCTTTTCAAACTCAGCGAACATAGTTTGCCTAAAGACGGTAGTCCGGAATTGTTCCAAGTATTGATTGACCAGATATTGCTTTTCAAGCCGATCATTGGTGTTTTTCAACATATGCTCCATCAATAGGGCTTCATTAACGGTTGAAGCGACCTCAGCCACAAAAATCCGATATCCCGCATTAATATATGGTTGGGCATGGTTGGAATAATAACTATGCATCGCATGGCCCATTTCGTGAGCAATCGTAAAAACGTCCCGAATCTTACCTTGATAGTTTAAGAGGATATAAGGGTGGCTATCATAGGCGCCCCAAGCATAAGCCCCGCTAGTTTTGCCTTCGTTTTCAAAAACATCAACCCAACCGCTTTCCAAGCCTTGCCGGGCCTGATTGATGTAGTCGCCTCCTAATGGTTGTAAACCTTCAAGCACGGTTTTTTTCGCTTCTGGATAATCAAAACTCTTCCGGTATTCGGGCAAAAGTGGAGTGTAGAGGTCGTACATATGCAAATCATCCAGCCCAAGCATCTTCTTACGGAGCCTTAAGTAACGGTTCAGCTCGGGTAAATAACTATGGATCACTTCAATCAGCCGATCATAAACGGTTTCCGGAACATTGTCACCATCGAGCGAAGCCTGGAGAGCCGATCGGAAATGCCGCACCCGGGCGTAAAATACATCCGATTTTACCGAAGAATTAAGGGTTGCCCCCAAGGTATTGCGAAGCTTACCGTAGCTGCTGTATAGAACCTCAAAAGCTTCCTTACGGACCCGGCGATCCGGACTTTCTAAAAATTTAGAGTAGCGTCCCTTGGTTAATTCTACTTCTTCTCCGTTCTCATCCTTAATATAAGGGAACTTCAGGTCGGCATTGTCAATCATTCCAAAAATAGTCCCCGAACTGTCCGCTAAATCAGCGCTTTCGGCCAAAATCTTCTCCTCAGCCGCTGACAAGATATGCGCTTTTTGACGTTCAATCTCATCAAAGAAACGTTTATAAATCCGAAGTTCAGGCAGTTCGTTCAAATATTGCCGGAGCTTTCCCGATTCCAAACCAACTAACGCGGGAACGATAAAAGAAATAACTCCTCCCGCCTCAGTAGCCAGGCTTTGAATCCGGTCGGTCATTGCCTGGTAAACCGGATTAGCGTTATTCTCATCCTTGTGCATTCTGGCATAGACAAAAAGCCTATCCAGGACCATTCCGATGGCGTCTTTCAGTTGGAGAACGGCTAAAATGCTAGCCGCCGATTTTAGAAAATCCGCCTGTTTACCGTTCATTTCCGCTAAAAGGCCTTTTAATCGTTGGAAATCAGCCTCCCAAGCCTCATTGGAGTTATAAATATCCGTTAGTTTCCATTTAAACTCATCCGGGATCTCTTCCCGCGACGGTTGCCTTTTTAAATTAACCGTGCTTTCCATATCTTAGGTCCCTCCTTAAAATAAACCAAGACCTCAATCAAAATATAGGCCATACCGAAAAAATCAGAATTTTGAACCGATATATATTTTCCCCAAATCTGCGATTTTAAAATCAAATCCGCTTTTTAAGAAGGTTTATCTGTCTCCCCGTTATTTTACATACACTCGTTAGCCGCGCTCGTACTCTGTATTGGTTTGTTAAAATGCTTGAAAAAAGGGTCCTAATGATTGAGGTTACGGACGCGCTATCTTTTAAATGATAGCATAACGAGTAGTTCTACTGCCAACAGTCAGCTGTCACCCGCTTTTAGTTTCCTTACCCCTTCATGCAAGAACCGGAAAAACCGGTTGTTCTGTTCGGCCGTGCCGAAGGTGACCCGGAAATAATCAGGCAGCCCAAAAGAATGGGCCGGCCTGACGATAATTCCGTTTTGTAGTAAAAACTGATAAATCTCCTTACTGTCCCGGCCCCAGTTGATCAGGATAAAATTTGCCTGGGTCGGAAGATATTCAAGCCCCAGTTCATCCAGTTCCTTATAGAAAAAACGCCGCCCCATTTGGACCAATTCTTTACTTAATTGGACATGTTTTTTGCTCTTCAAAGCTGCCAGTCCGGCGGCTTGAGCCAATAAGTTGACGTTAAACGGATCTTTCACCTTTGACATGTTCTCTGCCAATAGCGGGCCAGTGACGGCAAAGCCCAAGCGTAGGCCAGCCATACCGTGGATTTTAGAGAATGTTCGGTAAACTATGATATTATTAAAACCCTCTTTCAAGAGTTCTATGCCATTGGGATAATCAGGGTCATCGGCAAAATCGGAATATGCTTCATCGATTACTACCAGGATATTCCCGGGCAGGCTTTTTAGAAACTCCCGCAATTCATCTTGCTTGACTATAGTTCCGGTAGGGTTGTTGGGATTGCAGATGAATACTAGTTTCGTCCGTTTAGTGACGGCCGCAGCCAAAGCCGTAAGATCGTTTCCCAACCCGCTTCCTTTGACCAAAACCGGTTTAGCCCCCATCAAGAGGGTGACCGTTTCATACATACTAAAGGTCGGTTGCGGGATCACCACTTCATCGGTGGGCTTTAAAATAGTCTCGGCTAAAATTCGGTTGACATCATCTAAGCCGCTGCCGATTAAAATCTGATCGTTATATACTCGAAGTTCTTCAGCCAAGGCCTTTTTGAGATAAAAATTATTAGCATCCGGATAATATGATACCCGGTCCAAAACTTGGGTAATAGCTTGCCGGACTTCTTTGGACGGCCCTAAAGGGTTTTCATTGGAAGCCATTTTAGTAACTCCGCTAATGCCCATCTCCCGTTCAACTTCTTCTATGGGTTTACCGGGTATGTACGGAGGAATCTTTTCAATGCAAGTCCTAACCATGCGCTCAATATTCAAATAGATCGCTCCCCTATTCATGGTAGTAATCACAACTCAATAAATAAAGTACCCTCTGATGCCCGTAATGGTAAGTGTTTTTATAATCAATGACTCAGGCTTTACTCTTCTTACTTTCTTTGAAGATCCGGCCTTAGTTTCACGGCATCCCTAAGATAAACGGCCTTGATTTCGGATTTGGCTAAAGTGGTGTGGAAGTGCATCAATATTCGAATGCATAAAGGTAAAGAACCCGGCTTGGGGATTTCCCGGGTACACAGTAATGGAGTGGAATCCAACCCTAATTGGCGAGCCGCCGTTGCTGGAAATTCACTAATAATATCGTGGGTGACGGTAAAAATAATGCTAACAATCTTGTCCGGCTCGATCCGGTTTTCCTTAAAAACCTCGATCAATAATTCTTTAGTGGCGGCGGCAACTTCATCTGGCGTGTCCTCGGGGATTGTAATCGCCCCCCTTACGGCCCAAAGCTGTTCTCCCATTAAGCTATCGCCCGGTGGCTGAGTCCTACCGCCACCTCATCCAAATGGATTAATCCGATGCTGAAAAATACCGCCACGCTTACATGGTCGCCTTTACGGGCAATCCCAACTTTACCGCCGATATTTAAGCCAATCGCTTTCGAGAGGATCTGGGATAATGCTTCCCGGGTCGCTCCGGCAATAGCCCCTTCTTCGGCATGACATTCTTTGATCAGGAGTTCCCTTTTGGCGGCGACTACCGCCCTCTCTACAATGGTTTTCATGGCTGGAATCGCTTCCCCGCCATAATCAATTGCCGCTGCCCTAATCTCACGGGCACGAAGTTCTTCCTTTAATAACTTTTCATCATCCCGTGAGGCGGTCATGGCCATCGAAAGCGCCGCCTTGGCAACTTCCCTGCTACCGGTCTCCAACATGAAAGACTCCCCCTTAAGGACTAAAAAAGCACCCTGATGAGCGCTTCCGATTAGTATTAATCATGTTTACTTTACTCTATTTAAAAATAATTTAACATAATTTTTGGGCTCTTACAAGCCTTCACCCCTTAAACTTTTGTAAAACTTAATGGGATTACCTTCGTATCGTTCAACCAATACCAAATGCTTTCTAATAAAACCATTGGTCAATAATGCCTGACAGATAAAGAGAATCAAAGTCAAGTAAATCACCAACTTAAAACAGCTTCGCTCCCGGATTATTAACCGATAAAAAAGTTTTTCATACCAATGATATGATGATTTAGGCAACGGTATCATCCTTTGTATCTTTGCTGTTATGCTTTTAGCTTTTAGCTGTTTGATGATTGCTTATAGCTGTTTGCTTTGAGACAAGCTTTATAGGCCAAGGCCATAAAAGCTAAAAGCCAATAGCTAATAGCTAATAGCTAATTAACTCATATAACTCCTAACGCCGGTTTGATGTTTGCTTGTATCTTACGCACCGCTTCCAAGGCGGCCACATAACCCATGGAAAAAGCGATTTGGAGATTATAGCCGCCGGTGTAGGCGTCAACATCGACAACCTCCCCGGCAAAATAAAGCCCGGCAATAAGCTTTGACTCCATGGTTTTCGGGTTAATTTCTTTGGTATTAATCCCTCCGGCAGTTACAATCGCCTCGGTAATAGGCCGGGTCCGTTCGATGGTGAGCGGTAAACTTTTTAATAACCGTACCAACCGCAAACGTTCCTCCCTGGTGATTTGATGGACTAACTTTGGGGGATCGATCCCTGATAATTCAATCATTACCGGAATCAGTTTCTGCGGCAGTAACTCGTCTAAAGAGTTTTTATATTGTTTCCGCGAAAACCCGTTAAAATCCCGTTGCACTCTCAAATCTAGTTCGACTTTGGTTAATGCCGGTTTTAAATCGATCGTTAGAATAACAGAACCGGGTTCTTTTGAAACCAAAGGCGCTACCAAACGGCTTAAGCTTAGTACTATCGGGCCGGAGACCCCAAAACCGGTGAAGAGCATCTCCCCAAAATCAGTGGCCAGCTTTTTATTGCCTTGCCATACGGATAGATTAACATTGGTCAACGAAAGCCCTTCCAATTGTTTTGGCCATTCTTCCCTAGTTACCAATGGTACCAAAGATGGGAAACAAGGGATCAATGTATGGCCTGCTTCTTCAGCCCAGCGTAACCCGTCCCCGGTACTACCAGTACCGGGATATGATAGGCCGCCGGTAGCTACGATTATGGCCAAAGTTTCAATAGTTTTCCCATTATCGCAATTGACGCCGGTAACTTTTTTTTCGGCCCGATCGATTGTTAAAGCAGTCACCTTTGTCGAGGTAATAATCGTTACCCCTAAAGCTTGAAGTTGGCGAAAGGCCGCCCCCACTACTTCCTGAGCCTGATCGGAGACTGGAAAAACCCTCCGCCCCCGTTCCACTTTTAAACTGACTCCCAATTCGTCCTCGAATAACCGGATTACTTGCTCTGGTCCAAACCGTTGAAAAGCGCTATATAGAAAGCGGCCGTTCCCCGGAGTGTTTTTGATTAACTCCGCCAGATCAGCCTGATTGGTCAGGTTACATCGTCCGCCTCCGGTAATAGCCAATTTTCTACCCAGGCTTTTGTTCTTTTCAATCAGTGTCACTTTAGCGCCTTCTTTGGCAGCAACAAGAGCCGCCATTACACCGGCGGCTCCGCCTCCAACTACAATTAAATCAGGTTTCAACTCACTTGGTCCCTTTCGATGAGATGTTTATCGATTAATCCTTGTATTTGCGGCATAGCTTCTTCGGCAGCTTTCCGGCCAATCTCAACACATTCGTTCGCCCTACCGAAATCCATAGTGCCGATGTTCCCCAATTTGGGAGTAATGACTAAATCGGCGACTGGAAGTTGAGCTGAATCCAGCTGGTTTCCCATGATATCCATTACTTTTGACATTACATCAAACAGATTGTTAACACTGTGTTGGGTATGGTCAAATCCGACATTGACCCCAATCGTCAAATCGCCATCCATCATTTTGGCGATATTCACCGGGACACCGGCGACTACGGCCCCATCCACCAAAGTTTTCCCATTTAATTCAACTGGGGTAAAAACCCCGGGGATAGAGATACTAGCCCTAATTGCCGGGGCTAACGGGCCTTCTTTAAAGATAACCGCTTCTCCGGCATGTAAATCAGTAGCTACCGCCCAGAAACGGAGGAAGGTGTCCTCAAAATTTTTACCCTTCGTCAGTAAGTCTATTAAAGTTTGCACCTTGGAACCGTTAACCAAACCTAACCGGGGAATTTTGATATCAATTAGGTCTTCCCAACCCAGATATTCCACTAACCGCCCCAAATAATAAATATCGGTCCGTACGGCGTAAGTACTCCCCACCAAAGCTCCCATACTGGTCCCAACAATTCCGTCTAGGAGAATCCCGTTCTCTTTGAGCACTTGTAAGAGGCCGATATGAGCGAACCCCCTGGCTCCGCCGCCACCCAAAGCCAATATAATCCGGGGATAATGTTTTTCAACCATTGGGAGACACCTTCTTGAGAATCTTTACAATTGCAATCCTGTTAATTCGTACTGCTGGGAAAATAAGGGATATACAACTTCTTAATAGGTTTTATTCGCGAAAAACCCTTATACACCTTCCAAAAACAAGGTAACTTTATCCAATGTTAACTTTGGCTTAGGCAGTTATTAAGTGGTCAGTATTCCGAAGCATGACCGTGGCCACTTCTTTTTGAGGTTTCAGGATCGCTTGTTTAATAACATCCTCAATCCGTTCTATAGGGATGATCTGAATCCCGCTTTCGGCATCGAACATTTCCTGCCAATTTTCCTTGGGGATGATAATCTTTTTGGCTCCGGCCTCGACAGCAGCGGCAATTTTAGGGACGATGCCCCCAACTGGCATTACCCCTCCCCGAATTGAGATCTCACCCGTCATCGCCAGTTCATTGTCGACCGGTTCACCGGTGATTGCTGAATAAATTGCTGTAGCTAGTGTAATTCCGGCTGAAGGTCCGTCAATCGGGACACCCCCTGGAAAATTAATATGTAAATCGTAGTTAGCCGGGTTGACATCTAAAAACTTCCTAATTGCGGTCAGGACATTTTCAACCGATCCTAGCGCCATGCTTTTGCGGCGGATAGTCCTTCCCGCTTGGCCCATCTCCTCTTCATCGACCACACCGGTGGTAGTTACCCTCCCTTTTCCAGGTTCGGCAGGGATTGCGGATACTTCAACCTGAATCACAGAACCCATATTTGGCCCGAATACCGCCAATCCATTTACATACCCCACCTGAGGTTGGAGAGGTATTTTAATATTGGGGCGAGGTGAGTACTGACTGCTATGAATCACCCACTCGATATCTTTGACCGTAATTTTACCCCTACCCTCAGTAATTGCTAGCCCGGCGGTAATTTGAATTAAGTTCACCGCATCCCGTCCATTAGTGGCATACTTAGTAATGATCTCCAGCACACCCGGCTCATATTCGAAATTAATTTTGTAAATAGCGTTGCTCGCAATTTGCCTAACATCGCCCGGAGCTAAATTGTTAAAAAAGATTTCGACACAGCGTGACCGGATCGCCGGAGGTATTTCTTGTGAAGTCCGGGTCGTCGCCCCTACCAACCTAAAATCCGCAGGCAAGCCGTTTTGAAAAATGTCATGAATATGTTGGGGGATATTATTATCCTCAGAACTATAATAAGCGCTTTCTAAAAAAACCTTCCGGTCTTCCAATACTTTTAAAAGCTTATTCATTTGAATCGGGTGGAGTTCACCGATCTCATCAATGAAGAGAATTCCACCGTGTGCCTTGGTGACCGCGCCAGCTTTTGGTTGCGGGATTCCCGCCATCCCCAAAGGGCCGGCGCCCTGATAAATTGGATCGTGAACCGAACCAATTAAAGGATCGGCGATCCCCCGGTCGTCAAATCTGGCGGTAGTAGCGTCAATTTCCACAAATTTAGCTGATTCTTTAAAGGGAGATAATCTCTGTTTTTTAGCCTCTTCCAGGATGACTCGCGCTGCGGCTGTCTTTCCAACTCCAGGAGGACCATAAAGGATAACATGCTGCGGATTGGGACCGCATAAAGCAGCCCGCATCGCCTTTAGAGCATCGTCTTGCCCGACAATCTCCTCAAACGAACTAGGCCTGGTTTTTTCTGATAAAGGTTCGGTCAAAGAAATCCGGCGCAGTTTTTGGAGTTTCTCCATTTCTTTGCGGGACTCCCGATCAACCGCGACTTTGTTACCCTGTTGGGAACGGAGTAGGTTCCAAAAATATACCCCGATAACAATCGCAAAAAAAAGATTAATCAGCCCGATAATATTGGCAACAAATTCCATTTGATAGGCTCCTTTCTCCGGGAATTTACCGATAGTATCTGCTGAAGTATACTAATTTAAACTGGATTTTTAACATTTTATGTTTCGCGTTAAAATAATAGAGGCCCGGGCTTGAGCCGCCTAGGCCTCTTTCGATTTTAAGCTGTTTCTTCTTTCTTTTTCTTTCGTGTCTCCACAGCGGTTACCAAGATTGGCTCGCCTTTTTCCTCAACCATTTTCTTGGTCACCACACACCGTTTGACATCGGTCCGTGATGGCAATTCATACATTAAGTCAAGCAATAAGGTTTCAATAATCGCCCTCAATCCCCTGGCCCCGGTATTACGCTTAATCGCTAAGTTAGCGATTAAGTCCAAGGCTTCAGGTTCAAATGAAAGGTCAATCGAATCCAGCTCAAACATTTTTTGGAATTGTTTAACCAAAGCATTTTTCGGCTCATTTAAAATCCGGACCAAAGCTTTCTCATCTAAGGCATCTAAGGCGACAACAATCGGCAATCTACCAACAAACTCAGGAATCAGGCCATATTTCAACAAGTCTTCCGGCATGATCTGACGCAGGATTTCTCCTAACGGCTTCTCGGTTTTAGCTTTAACCTCAGCCCCAAATCCCATTGTCTTTTTACCGGTACGGCTTTCAATTAATTTTTCAATCCCGTCAAAAGCACCGCCACAAATGAATAAAATATTGGTGGTATCGACCTGGATAAATTCCTGATGTGGATGTTTTCGCCCGCCTTGGGGAGGCACGGAGGCAATAGTCCCCTCTAAAATCTTTAACAGCGCCTGTTGAACCCCTTCACCGGATACATCTCTGGTAATTGACGGGTTCTCCGACTTACGGGCGATTTTATCAACCTCGTCAATATATATAATTCCCTTTTCGGCCCGTTCCACGTCATAATCAGCGGCTTGAATCAGCTTTAAAAGGATGTTCTCTACGTCCTCGCCCACATAACCGGCTTCAGTCAATGAAGTAGCGTCCGCAATGGCGAAAGGCACATTTAATATCTTGGCTAAAGTCTGAGCCAACAATGTTTTTCCGCAACCGGTCGGGCCAAGAAGCAGGATATTGCTCTTTTGCAACTCTACATCCTCAAAACGCTCCTCGGAATTAATCCGTTTATAATGATTATAAACAGCGACTGACAGGATTTTTTTGGCGTCATCCTGCCCGATAACATATTGATCCAATATTTCCTTGATTTCCTGTGGTTTGGGATTATTGACCAGATCAAGGCTGACTTCTTCATTAAGTTCTTCATCAATAATCTCATTACAAAGTTCGATGCATTCGTCGCAGATATAAACCCCTGGACCGGCAATCAATTTTTTCACCTGTTCCTGAGCTTTCCCACAAAACGAACATTTCAACTGGCCCTTTTCGTCTCCGAACTTAAGCATTATCTCACCTCATTTCGGAATATTTTCGGGGTCTTGTCACTTCTTTTTACCAACAAATATTTCATCTACTAATCCGTATTCTTTAGCTTCTGTGGCAGACATCCAAAAATTGCGGTCAACATCCCGTTCAATTCTCTCTAAAGGCTGACCGGAATGCTTGGCGAGGATTTGGTTGCCAATCTCGCGTAACCTTAAAATCTCCCGCGCTTGAATATCAATATCGATGGCCTGGCCTTCGGCGCCGCCATGCGGTTGGTGAATCATCACCCGTGAATTCGGTAAAGCGTACCGCTTGCCCTTGGCCCCGGCAGCCAGCAAAATAGCTGCCATACTAGCGGCAATACCGACGCAAGTGGTTACTACTTGCGGCCTTATATACTGAATGGTATCGTAAATCGCCAGACCGGAATAGACTACCCCTCCGGGGCTATTGATATACAAATAAATATCTTTCTCCGGATCTTCGCTTTCTAAGAAGAGCAATTGGGCGATGACCAGATTGGAGATGTTGTCGTCAATCGGGCCGCCCAAAAAAACAATGCGGTCTTTTAATAAACGCGAGAATATATCATAGGCCCGCTCACCGCGGTTAGTTTGTTCTACTACCATTGGCACTAAGTTCAAATTAATCAACCTCCGGTTCTATTTTTCAACTTCAATCGGTGTAGTGTTTTCCTTAACAAAGTCAGCCGCTTTCTCAAGTAAAATCGCTTCTTTGATTGAACTTAACTGCCCCTTGCTTTCTAAAGTTTCTCTAAGTTTTGCCGGGCTTTTTTGTTGATAGCGATCCGCTAGTTCTTGGATCTTCTCATTCAGCTCTTCCTCACTGACTTCCAAATTCTCAGTTAGAGCAATATTCCTTAATACCAGGTCAGTCTTTACTCTTTTGATTGCCTCCGGACGGAAATCCTCCAATACCTCTTCGTTAGTTTTCTTAGCGTATTCAAGGTATTTTTCCAAAGTTAAACCCTGGTAAGTCAGGTTATGCTCAAAACGGTGCAGTAAATCTTCCATTTCACGTTTGACTAGAGTTTCCGGCGCCTCAATTGTCGCGTTTTCCACTACTTGATTAACGGCAGCTTGAGCAAAACTTGTTTCCGCATCTTGTTTGGCCCATTCAGTTAATTTCTCACGCAGATCAGCTTTCAAAGCGTCAATAGTTTCGAATTTACCCACACTTTGAGCAAAATCATCATCAGCAACGGGTATTTCCTTGACCTTAATCTCTTTTAAAGATACTTTAAAAGTGGCTTCTTTACCGGCTAAATCTTCTCTTGGGTAATCATCGGGAAAAGTCACCTTGATGTCTTTATCGGTTCCAATTTCCATTCCAATTAATTGATCTTCAAAACCGGGAATAAAACTCCCCGAACCGATTTCCAACGAATAAGCCTGTGCCGCTCCGCCCGAGAAAGGTTGGCCGTCGACATATCCCTCAAAATCGATTACGGCAAAATCCCCTTTTTCAAGGTTCTTTTTATCGCTAAGCACTAGTTCGGCATGGCGTTCCTGTAATGAAGCCAACCTTTCGGATACTTGCTCCTCTTTCACTTCAACCTTGGCCTTCTCAACTTCTAATCCTTTATATTGGCCCAGTTTGACTTCGGGAACCACTTCGACGGTAGCTTTAAAAGTAAACGGTTTTCCTACCTCGAAAGCCTCTTTCACCTCTAACTTTGGCTGGTCAATCGGTTCCAATTTGTATTCTTCCAGGCCACCGAGGTAACCTTTGGGAATAACAATATCGATTGCTTCTTCATATAAGACTTCCTTGCCGTATTGTTTCTCAAGGATAGCCCGAGGGACATGACCTTTGCGAAAACCAGGGATGTTTACTTTTTTTACAACCCTTTTATAGCTTTCAGCTAGCGCCTCTTCGACTTCTTCCGCGTTTACCGTTACCTCTAAGGCGACAAAATTCTTGTCTAGCTTTTCCAAGTTAAACTGCATTTATGCTCCTCCTGAATCTGTACTATTATATGTTTACCGTTAGAGTTTCTTTCCCCACTAACAGCATTTCGACAACTAGTTTTAAAAATCCTTTTCTTTAACTAACTCTTTAAATCAAGTGGAGAGCTTGAACAAATTTGCTCGATAAATAGATCATTGACTCAAACCGGAACCGCTAAACATAAATATTAGTCATTATTCATAATCTCTTTAACAGAATTTAATTAATAAGTAGAAGTTTGAACCAGGACCAACAGGTTAAAACTGCCAGGCACGACTTACAAGTAATCTGTAGCCTCTATGGAATTCCGGCTCAACAAAATAAACCCCATTTAAGGGGTTAAGTACTAATAAAAATAATATCTTTCTTGAAGTTACTTGTCAATACTTAGTTGAGTCAAATTTGAACCGACTTATCTGTTGGTGCGAGAGGCGGGACTTGAACCCGCACGGTTGCCCACTAGATCCTAAGTCTAGCGCGTCTGCCATTCCGCCACTCTCGCATTCGTATAAAGATTATAGCACCGGCATTAGCTTTCGTCAAGACTAGCTTATATTTTAATGATTGATCACTGATTTAAGCCAATTCCAAAACCGGTTCCACAAACCTTTCTTAAGCACCTCGGCGGCTGTTACAACCGGCACTTTTTCTACTAACTTTGAGCCGATTGTCACTTCCAACTCACCCACTTGCTGTAACCGTTCCACCGGAGCCGGAATTGATTGGGGAATCTCCAGGTTCACCTTAACCTGATCTACCTGCCCCTTAGGAACAACGAGCGTCACCGGACTACGGGTAACTACCGGAACTTGATTATCAATTCCTTTCACAACAGATATTGAACCGACCATCTGCTTCGGTTCGACAACTGTTAGCAACCGGTAATTATTAAAACCATACTGGAATAGCCGCTTAGAATCCTCATATATCTGTTTACTATTTAAAACCACCGCGATTAATCGCTGCCCATTTTTAGTAGCCGAAGCGACCAGGCATTTCCCTGCCTGCCTGGTATATCCGGTTTTAACCCCATCGGCAAACTGATAGCTCCAGAGTAACTTATTATGATTCACCATCAGCCTGTCATACTCCCTACCCGGCCATTCAATCGTTTTTCTTTTGGTCCTAACCATCTCCGCAAAAACAGGATTATGTAAAGCGTTACGAGTAATCAAGGCCAGATCGTATGCTGTTGAATAATGCCCCGACTCAGGTAACCCGTTACTATTCTTGAAAAAACTATCTTTAGCTCCAATAGCTTGGGCTTTTTCATTCATCCAAGCTACAAATCTCGCTTCTGAACCTGCTAAACTCTCCGCGATGGCTACCGAAGCGTCATTTCCGGAACTCAACAAAACCCCGTATAAAAGTTCTTCCAAGGTATGTTCTTCTCCCGGCGTGAGCCAGATAGAAGAACCATTTATTCTACTGGCATTTTGACTGGTAGTTATCACCTGAGTCATTTCACCCTTTTCCAGAGCCACCAAAGCAGTTAAAATTTTGGTAGTGCTGGCAGGAGCCCGGCGTTCGGAGCTATTTTTAGTATAAATAACTTTTCCAGTAGTAAAATCCATTAAAACTGCTGCTGAAGCTGTTAGATTGGGCCAAGATTCCCCTAAAACCGAACTGGTTTTTAAAAATAATAGCATTAGTAATAATAACAATACCCTTGATATTCTGCTATTCATGTTGTTTCTTCCTTTAAGCTTAGAATGTGGATCTAATTCTAAAAATCACCTTAGAAACCTGCCTGTTTTACTAATCTATATTTAGAAGTTATTTACATTTAAAAACTGTATGATAACAGTTATGAAATCATAAGGAAAAACCGCGGACATCCGCGGCTGTTCAGTGTATTCCTCTTGAATTAGGGTTAATCATGTTTTGAATCTTATCGAGTAACTGGGGTGCGGAGTCCAAGATTCGATCTACTAGGACATTACTTTCAACAGGTAACAGTTTTATCTGTTCTTTACCAACCACCAAAAAGGCTACCGGGTTAATAGTAATCCCCGCTCCACTGCCACCGCCAAAGGGATGCTTATCTACATCGGCAGTTGCTTCCTGATTGCGATCCTTTTCTTTTTCCCTTGGTTTTGCCCCGGTGGCCTCAAACTCACTGCCACCTGCGGCAAATCCAAAAGTAACCCTAGAGATGGGAACAATTATGCTTCCGTCAGGAGTCTCCACCGGATCTCCCAAGATTGTGTTGACATCAACCATTTCCTTTATATTTTCCATGGCGGTTTTCATTAAACCCTCAATCGGATGATCATTCAATTTCGACACCTCCCTTCATCATACGATGACGCCAATACGCTAGGAAAGAAGCAATAATAATATAGCCTAGTTTAACACGGAATATACAATCGAAGCTAGTATCCAAACTTAGTGATTGGTAATCGGCCATCACCTTAATTTCAGGTTTTTGAGCAAAACGGAATTTTTGATTAAGGGTTTTCACTAATCCGGACTTGAAGCCCCAAATTAGGCCATAAAAAAAAGCGGTTGCAGCCGATTGGCCCATTCCCAATCTGGTAACCCAGACAAACCTGTGGAAAGAACCTTTTTTTTCTAGCCCATCAAGAACCATCAACCAGTGTTGATAACGGGCTGGTATAAAATAACTAAAAAAAGTTGCCCCTAAACCGTAATAGTGGTAACGGTGTAAAAATTCCCGCAAACTGCGGGAATTTCCTTGATATGGCTCAACCTTTTTATTTTGCCGCTTATTTTTAATAAAAAACCAATTTTCGGAGAACTTCTCTCTGATTTTTATCCCTTTAGGAGCTGGATTAATCAAGCTCACCTTACGCTGGCGTTTTAATAAACCGCCCAGAAAAACCATCTCCATCATTAAAGTATCATCCCAGGCGACTTTTTGGTAGTAAAACCTGAATTGTACCGGTACAAAGAAAAAAAGGCAGATTACTCCGATAAATAACGCTATTTGAAACACTAAGCCACCCCGGTCGCCAGTTTATGCCTATTTTACCACCACGCTCCCGGCCCTATTCGTATTCCAATGAAAGATAGCCAAATGTTTCCGGATAACTTTCCGAAACTTAAAAAACAGATCACCGCAAAACGTTGCTAAACTGGCAGCTAATAATATTAAAAACCAATCGCTTCCTCTCAAGGAGGTGGTGTAAAAGATTTTTTGCAACCAAGGCAGATAAACCACTCCAATTTGCATGAGTGTGGAGATAAGTACCGCCCCTACCAAATACAGGTTTTGAAAGGGATTATTCTCTAACAGGCTGCGGCGTTCGGAACGGCACTGAAAAACGAAGCATAACTGGGCAAAAACCAAAGTGGTAAATGCCGCCGTCCTGGCCGTCGCTAAATTGCCCCCTCCCCGCAGCTGAATTAGATAGACCGCTAGGGTGGCAATACCAATTAAAAATCCTTGTAAAATAATTTTCCATCCCAATCCTTGGCTAAAAATCCCTTCTTGCGGCGGCCGGGGAGGCCTGGACATGTTCCCCGGTTCGGCGGGATCCATTCCTAAAGCGATCGCCGGCAAACCGTCTGTCACTAAATTTACCCATAATATTTGGATCGATAACAGCGGAAACGGCAGGCCCAACAATATTCCGCCAAACATAGTCAAGATTTCCCCCATATTACAGCTTAGTAAGTAACGAATGAATTTTCGGATATTATCATAGATAGTCCGCCCTTCTTCCACCGCCGCTACTATGGTTGCAAAATTATCATCGGCGATAACCATTGATGAGGCTTCCTTGGTAACGTCCGTACCGGTTATTCCCATTGCCACTCCAATATCCGATTCTTTAATGGCCGGGGCGTCGTTAACGCCATCTCCGGTCATGGCCACAACTTCTCCGTTGCGCTTTAAAGCCTTAACCACTCTCAATTTATGATGCGGGGAGACCCGGGCAAAAACGTCAATATCACTGATTGCTTCCGCCAGTTCCTGTTCGGAGAGTTGATCGAGTTCTGCTCCGGTAATGATTTTCCCCCGCGGCCTTAACAATGAGATTTGTTTGCCAATAGCTGCCGCAGTACGGGGATAATCCCCGGTGATCATCTTGACTCCGATCCCGGCCTGCCTTGATTTTTCAATTGCATGTCTGGACTCAGGCCGTGGCGGATCGGTCATTCCCATTAAACCCGTAAATATTAATCCTTGCTCCGGGTCATTCTTGGCTGTCCTCTTACCTTCCCCCGGAACAGCCGGACGATAGGCAAAAGCCAGTACTCTTAAGGCTTCAGCGCCCCAGGCCTCAATTTGCTGCTTGATTCTCAATTTCATTTGCGGCTCAAGTACGATTACTGTTTCACCGTTTAAAAAAAGGGTGGAGCGTTCTAGGATAACATCTGCAGCGCCTTTTACCATTAACCAACACTTACCATCCGCATTTTCGACCCAGACCCCCATCCGTTTCCGTTCTGAGCTGAATGGTATTTCCCCTTCGCGCCGGAACTTTTTTTGCAGATCTTTGTTAAGGATGCCATAAGAGGCTGCTGCGGCTAAAATCGCACCCTCTGTTGGATCGCCGATAACTTTATATTCAAAGTTTTTTCCCTTTCCTTCCTCTTCCAACTGGGCGTTATTGCACAAAGTCCCGATCTCCAACAGCCGTTCAATTTCAGCCGGAAGTTTGGTATTATTTACTTGGCCATTTATTCTATTTACGACATATTCTTTCTGCCCGGCCCAAGTTTTGGTGACAGTCAATTTATTCTGGGTCAAGGTCCCGGTTTTATCGGAACAAATAACTGTCGCACAGCCGAGAGTTTCTACCGCCGGTAACTTTCTGATGATAGCTTTCCGTTTAATCATCTTTTGAACCCCAATGGCCAGCGAAATAGTGACAATTGCCGGTAACCCTTCTGGAATGGCAGCCACCGCCAGACTGACGGCAGCTAAAAACATTTGCCGGGGTTCTTCCCCGCGCAGTACTCCCATAGTCCCTACCATAGCGCAGACCCCGAGACAAATCACGACCAACCATTGGCCTAATTGCTCCAACCGTTTTTGAAGCGGAGTGGCTTCATCCTCGACTTGGCTAATCATTCCGGCTATTTTGCCGATCTCTGTCTTCATTCCGGTTGCGGACACTACGGCCTTACCCCGGCCGCTGGTGACAACCGTTCCGGCAAAAACCATGTTCCGCTGATCGCCCAGGACCGGATTGGCTTCTGGTAAGGACTCTTTTATTTTGGTTAGAGCCATCGATTCCCCGGTCAAGGTGGCTTCGTTTACTTCTAAATCAACTTGCTCCACAACCCGCCCATCGGCCGATACCCGATCCCCACTTTCTAAAACCATGATATCGCCGGGTACCAATTCTTTCGCGGAGATTCTTTGGACTTTTCCGTCCCGCCAGACATGAGCCAAAGGCGCGGTCAATTCTTTAAGGGCTTCCAAAGATTTTTCAGCCCGATATTCCTGGAAAAAGCCGAGTATCGCATTTAAAATAATTATTGCAATAATCGTCAACGCATCCTCTTTTTCACCCAACATGCCGGAGACAAGCGCAGCCCCGATTAAAACCAGGACCATAAAATCGGTAAATTGATCCAAAAAAATTCGCCAGGGCGAGATTTTTCGGGCAGCGTTGAGTTGGTTACGGCCCACCTCCTCCAACCGCCTGCTTGCTTCAGATGAGGTCAAGCCCTGTTGCAGATTAGTTGATAACGCCTTACCCACCTGTTCCGGACTGTAATTAAACCAGTTGTTCATCTTTGGACCTCCAGTTCAGGGAGGATTAAAGTATTACTGTCGCTTTTGTGCTACACCCTGCGTGGCATCCACGCAGGGTGTAGCACAATTGTTGCTGAAGTAATATTTTAACTCTCCTCATCTATACAATCTTATGTATGGGTAAAAACTAACAGACCAATGGAGGGGAAAAATGTTGACGTTGGGAAAACTGATGGATACAATAGACTAGGAGCCTCACCGCATTGAATACTATAATAGTCATGGAGGATTGCCATGCCGCTGGACGCGCCTTTATTTGCCGCTGTTGCCGCCGAGATAAATGCCCTTCTCCCGGTCAAAGCCGATCGGATCTATCAACCGTATCCCGAAGAATTCATTTGGTCTTGTTATGGAATGGGCCATTCATTTCAGCTTTTGTTCTCGCTCCACTCTCGTTATGCCCGGCTCCATCTTTTTGAAGGCGCAATCGATAACCCCGCTAATATTACTCCCTTTTGTACGATACTACGCAAGCATTTCAGCGGTTCTAAATTGATAAATGTGGCTTCGGTCCCTTTTGAAAGAATCATCCGGCTAACCTTTGAAGTTTATCAGGAACAGATTGGACTGACTAGGAAAGAAATTTATCTTGAGCTCACCGGGAAAAGTTCGAATTTAATTATAACGGACGAGATCGGAACCATTATTGATCTTTGGCGTAAAAGCGGCAGTCCCCAATCGCGTGAAAGGGAGCTTGCCACTGATGTCAAATATGAATTTCCTTCCACCGGAGGGCGTTGGCAGCCGGTAACCGTCAGCCGCGCCGATTTTATGGTCTTAGCTGCCCAAGTCCCGCCGGATGTCACGCCTGCCAAATTTTTACTGAGACACTGGTATGGCCTTTCCACACCTATGGCTAATGAAATAATCGCAAACGCCGGTTTAAATCCGGAATTTTCCTGCAACCAATACTCAGAAATTGATATTGTTAAGCTCTATGAATCTTTCCAACATTGGGCGGATTCCATAAAGAATGGCAATTTTGAACCGTGTTGTCTCTACACCCCCGAAGGGAAACCGGTGGACTGTTCCGCTTTATCCATTCATCACCCGGAAAGAGGCCTGATCGCCAAGGCTGTCCCTTCGATTAACCGTGCCGTTGCCGAGGTTTTTGTCGGTAGGCAAGAAGCCGAACGCTTTTTAGAGCTAAAAAATAATTGGTTGAAAAAGGTTGGCGTGTCTCTGGATAAGGCCAGAACCAAACTAGGCAAGCAGGAACAAGAAGCGGCCCAGGCCGAACAGGGCGATGACTGGCGAATCCTGGGGGAATTACTAACCGCTTACGGCTCCCAAATTCAAAAAGGAAGCAAATTTGCTCACTTAATCAATCATTATGATCCGGACAATTCGGAAATTGAAATATCGCTCAACCCGGCTCTCTCAGTCTGGGAAAATGCTCAACACTACTTTAAAAAGTATCATAAGGCTAAAAAAGGACAACTGGCCATCGCCACCCAATTGGCAAAAACCAAAGAGAGCCTTGACTACCTGGAAAGCATCGAGGCTATGGTCCTCAACGCCGCCAACCCTACTGACTTAAAACTTATCCAGGAAGAATGGGACTTGGCTGATAACAAGCCAATTAAAAAGGCTAATCCCTCAAAAAAGAAAGAAGCCCCGACGGAACCGAGGCAATTTTCTACCCCAACAGGGCATCTCCTGTTGGTAGGGAGAAATAATCTTCAAAATGATAGGCTCACCTTTAAAATTGCCGATCCATCCGACTGGTGGTTCCACACTCAAAAAATCCCCGGTTCCCATGTAATTCTCCGTCCGAAGCCCGGAATCTCAGTGGATGACGAAACCTTGAATTTCGCTTGCCAACTTGCGGTTTACTTTTCAAAAGCCCGGGAGTCCTCCAAAGTACCGGTGGATTATACTCAAAGAAAATATGTGAAAAAGCCGCCCGGATCCAAACCCGGATTTGTGATTTACGATAACTTCAAGACCGCCATTATCACTCCGGACTCGAATCTTTTGAAGGCTTTAGGCGTCTATTGATATTCAAGGGCTTAAGTATTAGGTTACCGAATTAATCGGAGATTACGCTTACCTTTATCGCAAGATAAAATCAGGCCCCTGACCAATTACTGGGCAGAGGCCTTTAGACATTAGCGCTTCTATATTGATCCGATAATTTTGGTTATGGCCTTCCGGGACCAGGACCTCCGGGCATTCCAGGTCCTCCAGGCCTTCCGGGTCCTCCAGGCCTTCCGGGTCCAGGCCTTGGAGGAATCGGCCTTGGAGGAGCTGGCCTTACCCTTCTACGTGGTATACAAATAATTGTGCCGGGCCGTAAAAAACGGATATTTAACTGAGGATTTGCTTGTTCTATTTCAAAAACTGATATGCCAAATAACCTGGCAAGTTCGAACGCAGTATCACCTCTCCTTATGGTAAAAAGTGTCCCAAACCTGCAAAACGGCACTCGGCGAGGAACCCGGACTTGAGTTGGGAGAATGTCTCCCGGTAAATCGGGGTTAAGATCAAGAATCTCATCGACTGACACGCCGAAATCACCCGCTAAGGTTTCCACATTGTCGCCATATTCGAGTATGCACTCTTGCTCTAAATAAATCTCATCATACGGATTGTCAGTGTAACCTTCTTCCATAAATTCCACCTCTTAAATTAGACATAACATCGGGCTGCTAAATGATTCTGTCTTCGTGATATCATCATATGTGCATTTCGCTGATATGGCTAAATAGGCTGAGCCAATTTTATGAAAATTGTGCTATTGTCCTTTATTAACGGTGGGCTATGATAATAAAATTGCAACTCTTAAGTTGTAAAAACCTAAAGGGGTAGTTTTAATATCTAAATGGCGCGACAAAATGCCACAAGATATGCATAGGTTTTTCACGTGGACGACTATCTTTTTAGGCCGGCTACCCCCCCGTCCCAAATTTAGCCAAAGGAATTTTGAAATTTCACTAGAGAAATTTTCAGATTAAGCCAAGGAATTTTAAAATTTAGCCAGTGAAATTTTGAAATTTCACCAGAGGAATTTGTAGATTAAGCCAAGGAATTTAAAAATAAACAAGCAATTATCAATCCTTACTGTTTCCCCGGACACAATAGCGCAAAGCCCGAGTCATTCATGAGTATAAACCTATAGATGGAAAAAATTGAAAAACCCACATTTCCATACTTCCCCTCTCCAAGCATCCGAAAACGCCTATTTGCATGGAGAGGGGAGCGGCAACCACGTAAAATCAACCACTCAAAGTCACGTCAGGGGTGAGGCGAAAATAATTTTAATTCCGGTCCTTAAAGATTCTCGAATCCTCGCGTCCGAAACGGTAACCCTATGTGAAGCCGGACACGCCCTAAATTGAAGGCCGCCAAGAATGGCAGCCGCTTCAAAGATTTTTTTTAATTCAGCTATGATACCAAAATTACTTTGCATTATAGAATGTAAAAAAGTGGCTATCTAAAAAGTATCCTTTTCGGACAGCCACTCCACCGCTTAAAATTGAGCCAATCAATTTTTAAATCAAACCGTTCAATATCGGGGATTACAATTACACATGTGTGTTATTCAATTCCATAACTCTTGCCACATACCCTTTACTTTTTAGTTATGAGTGACTTGGCAATCCTAGTGCCGAATAAAAACCCTTTCAGCAAATCATTCTCATTGGGATGCCCCTGATAGAGTTGGGATTTAGGATTAGAGGCCTTACAGGCGAATACGGCTAGAGGTTTTTGTTTTAGAGCTTTTTTAAAATATGCAAAACATATCCTGGTGGAGAGCCAGCCCCATACCGGAACGGCATAAGTAATGAAGACCGCATATTTTTTAATATCCGGGTGCTCTTTTAAAAAGTTAGTCACTTTTAATGACGGTAATGAGTTGATATTAGGTGATCCGATGATTACCAAGCCATAGTCCCGTTCTTTCAAATTTCCGACTTCTTCGATCTTACGGATGCCCGAGTTTAAGCAATGGGAAATTTCCTCGGCGACCTTTTCGGTATTCCCGGTCTGGGAATCATAAACCACCAATATTTTCTCCTTAATTTCCTGATACTTTTCCCCGTTCATCCATTCCAATTTGTAAATCTGATGGAAAGTACCTCGCAAACGGTTAAATACCGTGATTTGTCCCAATACAAAAAAGATAATTAAAAGCCATTCCAAAACAGTCAGCTGATACCCGAAGATTACCGCGTTATGCTGAAAATATTGCAATAGTGTAAAAATAAGTATCAAAATTAAACTAGAATTTTTCCCCAACGGCCCCTGGCGTTGGAGTTCAACACCGATCGCTTTCCCCAAAATCCCGCTGATGTTGATCACAAAAATCGATACCAATCCAAGCATAGCGTATATAGGATGGCAAAACCGGGATAATCCGATACCAAACAGCAAAATAGCATCGGCGTAAATATCCGGCACAACCCGGGTAATCTGATCTTTCATCGGGAGTTGGCTCCCAAAGTTGACTAAAGCTTCTTCTAAATTATTCAATAACAACCTAGCCAATAATAAACAAACCGCCGCTAGCAACAATACCGGGTTTGAAAAGCTCAAAATGTAACAACCGGCGGCTCCGATAGTTATAATTAATGCCATATAACTCAACCAAACCGGTTTGATGAAATTTAACTTATTGACTATGGGCTGCGTTTTTCGTGAGACAACTGAAAATGAATCCATTCAAACCACTCCTCCATTGTTCGAAGCATTATCTTCGAATTAACATTAATTTTATTATCGGTAGTTACATTTAAAAGTTTAAGCGATCAACGTTTACCGTTAAATCCCAACTTTTACTTTTATTCCGGGTTTTAAACTATTATCAGGATCGGCCACTATTTTGTCCCCCTCTTGCAAGCCGCCGCGGATTTGGATAAAATCATCATTTTCAATACCGGCGCGTATTGGTTGTAATTTAAGTTTATTGTCTTTAATTGCAAAAACATAGTCACAGCCATTCTTTTCAAACACAGCTTTTTCAGGTGCATAAAGAGTATTCGGTTCCGAGGCGGTAATTAATTTTACATCAACCCCATACCCAAGTTTGAGAGGATACTTCTGATAGGCATATTCGATTCTAACTTCTACCCGTTGTTGTTCTACCCCAAGGGATGAAAGGACCGTTTCAGCCTTAGGAGCGATGAAATTAACCCAGCCTTGTACTTCCATATCATCCAGCGCTTTTCCGGTAAGGACCGCCCTCTGCCCCAGCTTTAATTTCACAGCATCATCGGTCAATACATCTACCCTTACATAATAATCCGAATCCTCGTCTCCTATTTCAAACAAAGGTGTTCCCGGCACGACTTGGGTCCCATTTTCGATATACTTTGTCAATACTCTTCCTTTAGTACCGGCATAAACTCTCATCAATCCGTTGTTTTCCTTAATTGCCCCTGTTTCTTGTTTACCAGTGAACAAATAATTATCAGCCACAATTTTGTACTGTTGTTCTGCCTCGATCTGAGCCCTCTCCGCAGCAATTACCAGCATTTCCTGATCCTTAACTACTTCCTCGGAAACTATTCCATCCCGATAAAGCTGACGATATTTCCCCAACTTTTCTTTTTGATAACTATGGTCCTCCAGGGCAGCTTTGGCTGCAATTCGGGCCTTTTCCAATTCAGAGGAGGCATTTCCCGGGTTTAAAACTTCCAGGATTAATAAAGCAGTATCCGGTCCTACCGTACTGCCTTCCTTTACCAAAACATTTCCAACCACACCCGGCCATTTACTACAAACCTTTTCTTTCCGGTCCAACTCCACCTTACCGCGGATTTTGATATATTCGGTTATTTCTCCCCGCAAAACAGTCCCCACCTGAACTTCGTTTGCGCGAAAGTAATTAATTATCCATACTATGGCAAGAATTGCTAATCCGATTAGCATCCCCTTAATTACCCTATTTTTTAACACTTTAAACACCTCATCCTTCACGGTTTTTTAAGACTTCAACCATGTCTAAACCGGTAATGTTTTTACGGTTGGCCAATTGCGCCAAGATAATAAAGGTCAATGCGGAAAAAGTAGCAATTAGGTAAGTCTTTGGATAAATAAATACTTCTAAGGAAATCAATTCTCCGCCGAACATTTTGGAGAGGATTTCACACATAGACCTTCCCAAAATAAAACCCGGCAATAAAGATAACAGTCCTAAACAGAGATTTTCCCGGAAAACGGTCCGTTCAATTTCTCCGGACGTATAACCCAATACCTTTAACGAAGCCAATTCCCGGCGTCGTTCCGTAATATTAATCACGGTCGTATTAAAAACGATAGCGAAACCCATAACCGAACCAAAGATAAGCATTAAAGCAATAAAAGTATAGATAAACTCCATGAATTGTAAAAAAGCCCGGTAAGAATTTAACCGCGACTCCAGGGTTTCGACTCCGGGAATTTGAAATATTTCCTTCCTGACGGTACGTTCCATGCCATCTTCAATCCCAAGTAACGCTCCATTGGCAAATCCGCCTTCCTCCAATAAACCGCCTAATTCTTCCAAGTCCATGTAACAATTGGTGCCGGCATATTGCTTTATCGTTCCGGCAACTATAATGTCTTTTTGGAGGGTCCGTCCTTGATAGGTTTTTATAGAAATGGCGGCGCCCTTTGTCACCCTTAGTTTTTCAGCCAATGATTCGGCAATTAAGATTCCTTTAGCGGGGACACCAATCGCATTTTGGTCACCGTCTGTCAACCGGTAAAAAGTATTCCGCCGGGTCAAGCCGACTACTAAAGTTTCTTCTTTGATCCATCCATTAATCAACTGCGCCGGTATTTCCAAAACCGGTTCAGACCTTCGCACCCCTTTGATCCGGTTTAGTTCCAAAGCATCAGCTAATGAAGCCGGCGCGGAGAAAGAAACTTTATAATCCTGGCGCTGAAACTCAAAAAAATGTTGTTCTAAAAGGTAATTTACCGCATCAAAAAAATAGAGTGAAATAATAAGAAACATCACCGTAAAAATCATTCCCAACAAAGTAAGGAAAGCGCGCTGCCGGCTCCGGAAAATATTCCGGAAACTCATTTTCCAACCGAAGGATAGCTTGTTCCAAAGGAAATTAACCCGTTCTAAAAAAATCCTTCTACCTACCCCCGGCGTTTCCGGGCGCATCGCTTGAGCCGGTTCGATACCCAATACTTTGCGGGCCGAGTTAAAACCGGATGTCAAACAGAAAATCGCGCTAATTACGGGACCGATTAAAAAAACTTCCCAATAAACCTTATTTTCCAATACCGGAATGTTATATACTTTAGTATACATGGCCGTTAATAAGGAGCCGGTATACCAACCCAACAACGAGCCGGCCAAGGCCCCGGTTAATCCGATCAATGCCGCATACCCCATGTAGTGAAAGATAATTCGTTGGTTGGTATATCCGAAAGATTTGAGGACCCCGATCTGAGTTCGCTGATTATTGATAATCCGGCGTAACATATTGTAAATGATCATTGCCGCCACGCTCAAAAACAAAATCGGGAACATTACCGCCATATTTTGCAACTCCGAGAGCTCGGTTTCAATCATAGCGTTGCTTAGCTGGTCCTTCCGTTCAACTCCGCTCATAAACCCGTATGGAACAAGCATTTTTTCGATCTGATTGATAATCGCTTTCCGATCAGCCTCTGCTGAAAATCTAACGTGCAGTTCATTAAAGCAATAATTATAACCGAGTAATTTAAATGCAGTTGATTCTTTGACGTAAATTACACCAAAGTTTTCCGCAGCTGAAAACATAGAATCGGATGACTTCATGGCATAAATAAATTCCGGGCTTCCAACTACGCCGTCAATTTTAAATTCATAAATCCGCTTGTCGATAATGGCCTTGATGGTTCCACCCTTATGTAAATTGTGATATTCGGCAAATTTTCGATTAATCAGGCATGAATTTTCGGCTCTTGCATTGAAATAGTCGCCGGATATGCTTAAAATATGGTTTACCGCCGGACGCCCGTTATCCGGCAACGAGAGAATTCGCAAAGTGATTCGGCGTTCTTCTCCAATATCAGCCCCGACATCGGCACTAACCCGGCCGCTGACCGCCAAAACGCCTTTTATATGTTCCACTTTGTCCACAATATATTCCGGAATGTACCTTGCTTCGGCATAGTAATCCAAAAATCGATACTGCTCATAATAATAGTCAAGCGAATTTTTTAAATTGCGATATGACAGATAAGTTGCGGAAAACATCACAATTCCGGCCAAAATGACTGCCGCCGCCGCAATAAATTGGCCTTTAGCTTTGCTGATCTCCCGTAATAACATTACGTTAAGCTTACTCATCTCATCCTCCATCCGAAACAAACCCGCTTTACCATTCCACTTTCTCGGGTTCAATCCGCTGGCTGTTTTTTGCAATCTCCACAATTTCACCGCTGCTCATCTTAATAACTCGGTCCGCTATCCCGGCGATTGGTTGATTATGAGTAATGATGATTACAGTTTTCCCGGTAGTTTGATTAAAATCGTACAACAACCTGAGAACTTTAACTCCGGTAAGATAGTCAAGGGCGCCGGTGGGTTCGTCGCATAAAAGAACCTCCGGAGCCTTAGCCACTGCCCGGGCGAGCGCTACTCGCTGTTGTTCGCCTCCACTTAGTTGCGCCGGGAAGTGATTGGCCCGTTCCTCAAGGCCTACTTGGTTTAGGACTTGATCAACATCAAGCGGATCCCTAGAAATCTCCGTCGCCAGTTCCACGTTTTCCCGGACTGTCAGATTCGGCATTAAATTATAAAACTGAAAAACGAACCCCACCTGATGCCTACGAAAAAAGGTCAATTTCCTTCCATCCAAAGCGGAGATCTCCATTCCATCGAAGAAAACCCGGCCCTTTGTTGGTGTATCCATCCCACCCATGAGGTTTAGTAGGGTACTTTTTCCGGAACCACTCGGCCCAAGCACTACCACCAATTCGCCTTTAATAAGGTTAAAATTAGCTTCTTTTAAAGCCGTAACCTTAACCTCGCCCATATCATATTCCTTAGTAACATTTTCTAACTTAAAAAGGATTGCCTGTTCCACATTAACACCCCAATATTCTTATAAGTTAACGCCCAGGGCTTTACTAATAATCTCAATAAAAGATTTCCTTTTTGCGAAGAAGGCCTCTCGCTGTTCAAAAAATCCTTCAATGGAATGAACATAGGCGCCTATTCCCATAGTTATAATCGCGGTTGTGTCTTCCGGGTATGATGTTTCAAATAACCCTTCGCTAACCCCTTGTTTAACCACTTCTGTCAAGTTAGGCAATATCTTTTTAATGGTCTGGAACATAAAATGCTGGTGCATTTGGGAATTTTCAGGACGGTGAGCGTAACTTACCATCCGGTCGTCAAATTCTCCGAAATCAAAAAAAGCGTCGAAGATCGCTTGAATTTTCTCCAAACTATTTTTTGAAACATCCAGGGCAATCTGGTTAATCTTTTGGATCAACTCACCCGAATATTGTTCTAAAACAGCTTCCAAAATTTGTTCCTTAGATTTAAAATAGTAATAAAACAATCCTTGGGCCACCCCTACTTTTTTGACAATATCGCCAACCGACGTCTCCTCAAAACCTTTGGTTGCGAATAGCTGATAGGCGGCATACATAATCTCATTTCTTCGTTCTTCCGGATCTTTAGTGACTCTCGGCATTACAAACCTCCAAAGAAACAATCAATTATAATTTCCTTTCCTCACATTATATTCCACTGACTGACTGTCAGTCAATTAAAAATCAAACTTATTTCATTAAATAAATGTGAACCTAAGTAATTACAATTCCTTTATTCCAAAGTATTCACAATCTCGCTTAGCCCATTCTTTAGCTTTATCTTCACTTGCGGTTTTGTTTTTGAGTGGATTAACAAATTCCATCTCACCCAAAATCCCGTTCCTACCAGCCCTTTACGCATATTTCCGAAGGTCTTGCCCAAGCCGCCCTAATAATTAGCTCACCTCTTAATATTACCAAACTCTTTATCTCCCAAGGCTTTAACTTCTGCATACCGGAAACAGTCACAGTTATGATCATTAACCAGCCCAACCGCCTGCATTAAAGAGTAACAAATGGTAGGCCCTACAAACTTGAATCCCCGGTTTTGCAAATCCCGGCTCAAAGATTGGGATACTGCCGTTTGGGCCGGTACCTCCTTTAAAGTATTCCAATTGTTTTGGATCGGTTTATAGTCTACAAAACTCCAGAGATAACTGGCAAAACTATCAAATTCACCTTGGACTTTTTTAAAAGCCCGCGCGTTTAAAACAGCCGCTTCAATCTTGCGCCTGTTTCGAATAATCGCCGGATTGTTCATTAATTCAGCAATTTTCACCTCGGTAAAAGCCGCTACTTCTGTGATATTAAAATTATGAAAAGCTTTACGATAGTATTCCCTTTTTCGCAATATCGTAATCCAACTCAAACCCGCTTGAGCCCCTTCCAATATTAAAAACTCAAATAAAGCCCGGTCGTCGTGAACCGGAACTCCCCATTCGGTATCATGGTATTTAATATATAGAGGATCGGTACCGGCCCAACCACACCTGACCAGTTCTTTATTAGTCCCATTTTTCATAAAAACCGCTCAAACCTTTCCTTTTTAGCTTTACAAATCGGGCAGGCCTCGGGTGGTTCGTTACGGGCGGCTAAATAACCGCATACCTTACAACGCCATACCGGATAGGTTAGATCCTTAATCTCAATTCTATTTTGATCGTTAGTCATTTTTCGAACCCTCTCCGCCCGCCCCGGCCGCCTGTCCGGGATCGGCTTTACGTTTATTTCACCCTTTTGGGCTCTTTCCGACACATATAATGCGCAATAACAGGCCCCGTGCTCGCTTAAGTCAGGATCCCGATAGTCACAGGGACAAATTATATCCAAATCTTCATCCTGTCTCCCCGAAGCCAGCCGGCACGGACAAGCCAAATAACCATATCTGGCTTGATTAATCAGCAACGACTCGACTAACGCTTTGGTAAACTCCCAATCCGGATTGAGATGATAACCGGAAACTTCGGTCTCTTGGTTTAACTTTTGATATGCCTTTTCCAATTCCTCAGGGCTAATTGTGAAGTCGGCGCTCATTTTTCAAATTCCTTTCGAATCAGATCCTCTTCAAACCCGACAATACACTTTTCATCATTGATAACCATAGTCGGAAATGAGCCTTTCGCATTCCAACGCTCTAGTTCCAGTTGAACCTTTTGCCCCTCCTTGTCAGGCAGTAAGTCGACATCGACAAAATCATAATCAATTCCCAACTCATTCAAAAGTTTCTTGGTTTTCCGGCACCAAATACAGGTGCTTAAAGCATATAGCAGGACTTTACCTTTGTTATTTCCTGAAATATGATTGAATTCGCCCATTGTCCCTCCAACAATTATTATATCCCCGTTATACTATTTTGCTAAATCTCTTCGCTTCCTAATCCATTTTTCCTGCACAATACTTCACCTTGAGAAGGATTTACTTTAAGATTAGAAGAATAGTTGCAAGGACAATTCGAAAGGAAATGAAAATGAATAAAGTTATTTGTGTGTATTCCTCCTCAAGTTGCACAATTGACCATTGTTATTTTGAAGTGGCGGAAAAGTTGGGTAAAGCAATCGCCTTACACGGCGATACGCTTTTATACGGAGGCGGATTGATTGGATTAATGGGAGCTACCGCTAAGGCAATCCATCATCACCGCGGCAAAGTAATCGGGGTCATTCCGAAGGCCCTAAACGTCGAAGGAGTGGTTTACTCGGGCTGTGACGAGCTGATTGTGACTGAGGGTTTAAGGGAACGGAAGGCGGTCATGGATGCCCGTTCCGACGCTTTCATCGCCCTCCCGGGCGGTTTCGGCACCTTGGAAGAGATCCTGGAAATTATCACATTAAAACAATTAAAATACCACACTAAACCGATAGTAATCTTGAATGCCTACGGGTTCTACGGCCGGTTGCTGGCGCAATTTGAGGAGATAATTGACCAAAGGTTTGCCAAACCCGAGTCGAAAAGTTTGTATTATGTGGCCACTAGCGCCAATGAAGCGCTGGAATATATCGATTCCTATCAACCGGTGGTTATTAAAGAAAAGTGGTTGACGGATGTAACCTAATCTCTAAAAGCAATACTTGATCCCTAAATTATAAGTCCGAGTCGTTAAAAGTAATTCTTCCGGAACATCTTCACGGATATCAAATGCTTTAAGGTCCTCAAAGAATATTTTCTGGTAAATAACCGAACCGTCCAAAATTAGTCTTTCACCAATATTATACATTAATCCAAATCCCAGGTTATATCCTCTCCCTCGGTAACGGGCATTACCTCTTCCGGAAAAGGTAACTCTTTCTGTTTCAGTTCCCGTTGCAGGATCGGTTACAGTTTCAATTCTAACCAAATTCACACAGTTTTTGATCGATAAAGAAGACAATAATAACCCAAATTGTCCATATGGCCTAAATTTCTTTTCATCGGAATTAGGCTTAAAAAACTTGAAATCTAAGTTTAAAATGTCAAGTATAGCTTGATTCTGGTTTCGTTCGATCCCCTCCCATATTGTATTATGTTTCGATTGATAATAACTGATTTCACTAGCGGCAAATCCATTATAGGCGCCAAAAGTAAGGCCTGCGCCGTAATTATCTACTAATTCATGAAGGTCGTATGTAAATTCGAAGGTCAATTCATCCTGCGCAATCGTTAAATCCCCTCTGTCTTTTCCGTCAAAATCCCCGGCTGGGTAATGATACGGTCCTTTTAACCCGAAATAATATTTTGTTTCATCCAGCGCTAAGGTTGGTAAATTGAAGAGCCAAAGAAACATGCATATCGATATCAGTAATGCAATAGATTTTAAAAATGTGATCCGCACTTAATTAACCCTCCCATATTTTAAATATGAATTTCACAGGTAAACATTGGAAAACTCGATAAAATTTTGAATCTGGATTTTTTACTACCGGTAATGACTCGGGCCGCGAAATCCGTTTAGTCCATCAAATCCCGATCAAAAATAATAATTTAGCTTTATAATATAACTACGGCCATTAGCGTAAAAGTTATCCTTCGGTTCCAGTTCAGTCCCTAAAACATCGATCCGATTAATACGCATGCCCCGGAAAACCACAGAACCATCAATGCCAATGTTATGAATTCGAATTTCAGTGCCTAAACCTAAGTTTAATCCAAATCCTCTGTAAATAGCATCTCCTAGGTTTGTTCCGTCGGTTCCGGCATTCTCAACGGTAATCTTGGGGATTACAATCCCGGTAAGAAAATAGGTTTTAATATTTTGCTTTAATAATTTTAACATGTACAATTTCAAATCAATATTTAATAATTCAACATCTCCATCAAATGGAATGCTTGTATCGTGAACCGAACGTAGGTAACTTATTTCCCCAGCTATCTTCTGATTATAACCCCCAATCGCCAATCCAAAGCCCTGATCCGGCTCTATTTCCGTAGTATAACTTATTAAATTGAGTTCCTCATTTTCATAGTTTTTAACTCCGTTAAAATCACCGCCAATACTATTCTCTACCCCGATAATACTAAAATACATCCCTTCTTCTTTGCTTTCCGCCCTGCTGTGAGTAGCCATGCCAAAAAATAAAGCAAAAAAACAAACCCCAAAAGCAAAACATTTTATCATACTCCATCTTATTTGCACCGTCATAAACCTCCCGGTTCAATAGTTAAATTCACCATTTATTCCCTTTATAAACCATTATCAATCATAACATGAAGATTTATGTAAAACAACCTATTATTATAAATTTTTACCAGATAATAAATATTGTCAGTATAACTTCCATACTTCGTCTAAAACCAAAGCATTACTATAGAATAAAAAACAACAGGTAGTCAATGTTACCTGCTGTTTTTCCATTTTAACCCTATAATTATAATTTCCCACTCTCATAAAAACATGTAATTTGCGTCACCTGAGTAATCAACGGCAACAGCGCCTAAAAGTTCACTCCCAACCCAGCCTCTAAACTAGCGCTATTCAAATGGTAATCATACAAAGCTCCGCCATATAAGAACGTATTTTCAGTCAGCTTCATCTGCCCTTGAGCCTCAAAGTACAACGAGAAATAGGCCCAGTCCTCCGGATCCTGATCATCATCAAAGCAAACCATTGAAAGACCGGCGCCAAAAAGGGCTTGAAACATTTCATTGATTGGATAATCTTTATAGGCCCCGAAATGCGAGATGGTCCCGTCTTGGCCATATTTCGCAAAATTAAACCGTAATAGGTATTTTTCCTGGTAGAGGGTGGTCACTTGCAGTTCATAATAAAGATTGTCATAATCCTTTGATGAATACTCCAAGCCAATGCTACCGGTAGAAGAGAGCGGGACTAAAATACCGATTCCAGACCCGGAAAACGATCCCATCTCGGACCCTTTAATGTCCCCTCCGTTAAAATCGTTATAAATACCGTAAAACAAAATCTTGTCAAATTCGCCGGATACGGGTGAAGCCGTTGCAGCGAAAGAAAAGGAGAGGAGTAAACCCATTACAGCGATCCAAGTATAAAATACCTTCATCGAAAAACCTCCACTAGAATGTTGTTTTTGTTTATAAATAAATTCCGGCAAGCATTTAAAAAATGGAACTCTCTAAGTGGCGATATTTAAGGATTATTGCCTTCTTACTTAATAAATTTCAAATTATCATTTGAATTCCACTATCTGTAGATTTATTTCAGGAATATATTCAACATAAACATCTAAAACCTTTTAGTTAAATATTGCTGTAAATAGTATTTAAAAACAAAAAAGGCGGGGACATTTTAGCTCCCGCCTTTTTAATCAGGGATTATTTATTCCTTTTATCCTCAACCGCAGCCTGAGCCGCAGCCAACCGGGAGATCGGGACCCGGAACGTTGAACAGGAAACATAGCTCATTCCCACCCGATGACAGAATTTTACCGATTCAGGATCACCGCCGTGCTCGCCGCAGATACCAACCTTTAAGTCTTTCCTGGTAGTGCGGCCGCGATCGATCCCAAACTTGATCAACTCGCCGACGCCTTCCTGATCAATAGTTTGGAAAGGATCGTCCTTCAAAACTTTCTTATCGAGGTAATCCGGTAAGAAGCTGCCAATGTCATCCCGGGAGAAGCCGAAGCTCATTTGGGTCAAATCATTGGTCCCGAAGGAGAAGAACTCAGCCACTTCCGCCATTTTCCCGGCAGTCAACGCCGCGCGTGGAATCTCGATCATTGTTCCAAACATAAACGGAATCTCTTTCAGGCCAAGTTTTTGGCAAACTTCACTATAAATTTGATCAACGATCTTTCTTTGATCGGTAAGTTCATTAACGGTACAGGTAACTGGGATCATAATCTCCGGATAGGCTTTCTTACCTTCTTTAATCAACTCTCCTGCCGCCTCAAGGATCGCCCGAATCTGCATCTCGGAGACTTCCGGATAAGTAATGCCTAACCGAACCCCACGATGGCCGAGCATTGGGTTGTTTTCCCGCAACCCTTCGCCACGTTTTTTAACTTCTTCCAGATCTACTCCAAGTTCTTTTGCCAAAGCCGACAGCCTATCTTCGGAATGGGGCACAAATTCGTGGAGTGGCGGGTCTAACAACCGGATCGTAATTGGTAACCCGTTCAGGACTTCCATAGTCGCCTTAATATCATTCTTTACGAATGGGAAGAGTTCGTTCAAAGCGGAACGGCGTTCTTCGACGTTTTTACTCATAATCATCTTCCGGAGCAGGAATAATGGTTTATCGCTTCCCTCACCGTAAAACATATGCTCAGTCCGGAAAAGGCCAATTCCTTCGGCGCCGAACTGGATGGCCTTAGCAGCGTCTTTCGGAGCGTCGGCGTTAGTCCGAATCTTTAAGGTTCTGAGCTGGTCGCATAGTTTCATTAGATCCAAATAAGATGGGTTATGTTCAAGATCCGCATCCACCAACGAAAGCCCGCCCTGATATACCAGACCTTTAGTACCGTTGATAGTAATCCAGTCACCTTCTTTTATGACATCCCCACCCTTGGTGGTAAAAGATTTTCCGGTGACTTCGATCTCCGAACAACCGACGACACAACACTTACCCCAACCGCGGGCAACTAATGCCGCATGGGAAGTCATACCGCCCTTAGTAGTGAGAATCGCTTGCGCTTTGTGCATGCCATCAACATCTTCCGGGGATGTTTCTTCACGGACTAAGATTACTTTCTCACCCTTGGCAGCCCACGCCACTGCGTCTTCACTTGTGAATACGACGCGCCCCTTGGCGCCGCCAGGTCCGGCCGGAAGGCCTTTAGCAATTGCTTTGGCGCTTTTTTCTGCAGCCGGATCAAGCATCGGTAGAAGCAATTCCACTAGTTGAGTGGGGGCTACACGCATCACGGCAGTTTCAGCATCGATCAATTTTTCCTTATGCATCTCGGTTGCCATTCGAACGGCAGCTACACCATTCCGCTTGCCGACGCGGCATTGCAACATATATAAAGTGCCCTTCTCAATGGTGAACTCGATGTCCTGCATATCATGGTAATGTTTTTCAAGGCGCCCTTGAATGTCATAGAGTTCTTTGTAAATCTCGGGCATGATCTGTTCCAAAGTCGGAAGATGTTTGCTCTGGTCGTTCTTGGAATAATCATTGATTGGAGCCGGGGTCCGGATACCGGCAACGACATCCTCTCCCTGGGCATTAACCAAATATTCGCCATAAAAATGATTCTCCCCGTTCCCGGGATTCCTGGTAAAGGCAACACCGGTTGCGGAATCTTCACCCATATTCCCAAAGACCATTGACTGGACGTTAACAGCAGTGCCCCATTCATCGGGAATTTTTTCAATGCGGCGGTATTCAACGGCGCGTTTGCCATTCCAGCTCATAAAAACAGCGCCGATTCCACCCCAAAGTTGATCCTGGGGATTTTCGGGGAAAGGTTTGCCGAGTACATCCTTAACAATCGTTTTGAAGTCGGTTACTAGTTGTTTCAAGTCATCCGCAGTCAAATCGGTATCATTATGATAACCTTTTGCTTTTTTTACTTCCTCCAAACGCTCGTCAAGGATTTTACGGACCCCTTTGCCATCTTTTGGTTCAATCCCTGCGGCTTTTTCCATTACAACATCAGCGTACATCATGACCAAACGCCGGTAAGCGTCATAAGCAAACCGCGGATTATTAGTTTTTTCAATTATACCTTTAACTGTTTCATCGTTTAATCCGACATTCAAGACGGTATCCATCATTCCAGGCATTGATTTACGGGCCCCGGAACGGACCGAAACCAACAATGGGTTCTTAACGTCCCCAAACTTTTTACCCATTAATTTTTCAATTTTCCCGAGCGCCTCTTCCACCTGGGATTGAAGTTCCTTTGGATAAGAATGCTTGTTGGCATAATAGTATGTACAAACTTCGGTAGTAATAGTAAAACCGGGAGGAACCGGCAGGCGAAGCCCGGAATGTCCTGCCATTTCCGCCAGGTTGGCCCCTTTACCGCCCAACAGGTTCTTCATTGACTCATTTCCGTCGGCTTTCCCGCCGCCAAAAAAGTAAACGTATTTTGCCATTCAAATACCTCCAAATAATTGATATGTGTACATTTATCAGAAAGTGCATCTTGAAATGTGTTACACTTTCCACTACTGACGTAAACCCGACATTTATGATTCGCGATTCTTGATTTAAGATCCTCCCTCATTTCATAAATTTATAGTAATTTTACAATGTCCATTTTTTCTAGACAGTCCCCTACCCAAACTTCGGGGCAGATAAAATTAATACCACCTTAGCTGGAAAGAAATCGAGAGGATGAAAAGGCATCAAAGGCTGATTATTCGGCCTCCTTGCCCACGCTCATGCCTTTTTACCTTTCATCCCCCTTTTCCTGATTAAAAAACCGCCTAATTCTTAATCGGATTTTATTTTTTAACTTAATTAGAAAAATCAATAGAATAACGGCCGCCGCCCAAAAAAAGAAAGGATTAATCTGTGAAAAGCCAAATAGGATCGGAAGGATACTACTGAAGATGATTGCCGTCAAAATTTGATCTTTACTCAACAATAACACTTCCAAAGCAATACTAAAACCGGTTAAAGCGATAACCGGTTTTAAGTAGAATACACCTCCAAAATAGACGGCCAATCCCGCTTTAAAATCCGGTTTCGACTGGTATGGATAGGGGAACAACGCTCCAACTACACCGCATATCAAACCCAAAGCCGGCCAAAGCGGATTACCGTCACTTAACCAGTCTGCTGTCATAACTCCCCCAAGCCCAATCAAGATCGGTGCTAAGGTAGATTTAGTCGAAACCCGATATTGGCCTCTTTTTTGGCTAGGTAGTTTTTTTTTAAGGGGATTAACGGTTAAGCCTGCCAAAAAGTATATGAAAATCAACCACAAAAATTGCATTATCATTCGATTTTTTTATAGTATTCCATGACTATTATCTTAATTATTATAGCCCGTTAGCTTTTCAGAAAACCTTGAGCGGTCTCTACATCCCGTGCAATTTGGGCACGTAAAGCCTCCGGTCCTGCAAAACGGTTTTCCGGCCGGATAAATCTCAGAAACTCAACCCGCGCTGTTTTGTTATAGAGATTTAGTTCAACGTCGAACAGGTAAATCTCAACTAAAGGAAAGGATTTACCAAAGGTAGGTTTGATCCCCACATTAGCAACGCCAAAATAGTAACTACTTTCAACAAATAGCCTAACTAAATAAACCCCGTAACATGGTAATAAATATTCCTGTTTCAAACTGATGTTTGCCGTAGGATATCCTAGTTTCCGGCCAAGTTGTTCCCCTTTAATAACTTCACCTTCAATTATAAAATTATACCCCAGCATTCGATTTGCCTGTTCAATCTGGCCTTCAGCCAAAAGTTGACGGATTCTTGAACTACTAATGGCATCTCCGTTTTCTTGGATTGGGGCTATTCTTTCCAAAAGGATCTCGTTTGTAACTGATATTTCTTCTAATAACTGATAGTCTCCCCGTCCGGCTGATCCAAAACGAAAATCGTGGCCAACCACCAAAGCTTTGACATTTAACCCTTCGATCAGCCAGGTCCTGAAAAAAATTTCAGGTTCCAAATCAGCTAGGTTTTGGGTAAATTCAACCTCTAAAAGAGCGTCCAACCCTTGTTTGGCCAAAAGTTCCCTTCTGATTAACGGCATATTTATTAATAAAGGGGCTTCTCCTAATAAACTTTCAGTATGGTTTGAAAATGTCAAGGCAATAGCCAAACTATTAAGTCGGTGAGCATTGGCTATGGTTCGCTTAATAATAGCTTGATGCCCACGATGGACTCCATCAAAATTACCGATAGTCACTACCGAACTTTTCTTTGTCTTTGCGGTTTCCTGTCTAGCCTGTAAAATTGAATTCCAAATTTTCATGATTACTCCAGTTATTAAAGATGCATCCACTTTAATTTAACAACTTCAGAATTTATCCCTTGTCTTCTAATGCCTGTTTTAACTTCCGTTTTCTGTCTTCTGTCTCCTGTTTTTCTAAATTGTTAGCCCTAATCATAACGAAATACTTTGATTGGTTGCCAGAAACGATATGAACTATTTTCTTCCAAACGAAGTATGGCAATGGTTTTATCGGTCTCAATTTCTAAGGCCTTAACCAGGCTTCCGGGAGTTTTAACCTTATCATACTTATAAAAAGATAATTTACCACCGTTTTGAACTTTTAGAAGATCCTCATCTTCTGGGTAAATTGAGGGTAAATGATTTAAGGCTTTTGATATTGGCAATAACAAGCCACTAAAAGATCCGGTTTGAACGCATTCACTAACCTGATCCAAAGTAACCGCATCATTCAGTCGAAAACTCCCGGATTGGAGACGGAGCAAATCACCCATATGCCCTCCGCAGCCTAGCTTTTCTCCCAGATCGTTAATGAGGGTCCTGATATATGTACCCTTGGAACAAGTAATTACGGAGATAAATTGATCCTTAAATTTGTATTTGCACTTAGGGTTTTCAATAGTCCAGCTATAGACAGTAATAGGACGTGCATTGCGTTCAACCGTAACACCCTGGCGCGCTAAATCATACAGCTTTTGCCCGTGTAACTTAACAGCCGAATACATCGGCGGTATCTGCTGGATATCCCCGGTTAGTTCGGTAATTGTTTTTTTAATAACCTCAATTGTCAAATCGGTTTCGGATGTTTCGGCAATAACTTTTCCGGAAGCGTCCTGGGTATCAGTCTGTTGCCCGAGAATTATTTGTGCCTGGTATACTTTGACGGATTCATCCAAAAAAGAAAAAGAACGGGTAGCCTGTCCCAGTCCCACCACTAATACGCCCTCTGCTGCTGGATCTAAAGTTCCGGTATGCCCAATCTCCTTTTGCTTTAGAATCCGGCGTAGTTTTGCGATTACTTGGTGAGAGGTTAAACCCCGTTCTTTATAAATTATTAAAACCCCATGCCACATATTTAACGAGCCTCATAATATTCGGCGACAAACTTTAAAACATCATTTACGACCTTATCAACCGAGCCGTTGATAGTACAACCGGCTGCCCTGGCATGGCCGCCGCCGCCGAAATAAGCCGCCAATTTACTGACATCTACAGCTACCGATGACCGCCAGCTTAATTTGATTTCATCGGGGCGTAATTCCTTAAATAAAATTCCAATCTCTACTCCTTCAATGGAACGGGCATAATTCACAAAACTCTCTGTCTCTTCATTTTCTACTTGGAATTTACTTAACATTGGTTGATCTAGGACCATCCAGGCGACTTTACCGTTGATGCCAACTTTTAATGTGCATAAAACTTCACCCAACAATCGGACGGATTTAAAACTTTTTTGTTCATGTACCTGTTCGGCTACCTTGGACGGTTCAATGCCATATTCTTTCACCAATTGCGAAGCCAATTCCAAGGTGTAAGAGGATGTGCTTGAATAACGGAAAAAGCCGGTATCCGTTGCCACCGCTGTATACAAGGCGGCAGCTATTGCTTGGTTTAATAAGGCGCCAGCCTCACTAAACATCCGATATAGTACTTCTCCGGTAGCTGCGGCCTGAGGGTCTATGAGGTTTATCTTTCCAAAACCGGTATTAGTAATATGGTGGTCGATGTTGACAATGGTTAACCCCGGTATGTCCCACGTCCCGGCGTCAATGGCGCAACGATCCTTTTCAGCGCAATCAACCGAAATCAAAACCTCCGGTGTTGCCGAACGCTCCCTTTCTTTCTTAATTAACTGGTTTCCCTCAAGAAAAAGGTATACTGCCGGGACACCCTCGGAGCAAATTAATTCCACTTGTTTCCCATACTGTTTTAAGAGAAATCCGATCGCCAACAATGAACCGATAGCATCACCGTCAGGATGGACATGACAGGTGACTATAAAACGCTCCTTTGTTTGGATAAACCTGAAAAACCCTTGTGAATCCAATTTCAACTGGAACTCTCCTCTTGCTTTACTTTTTCCAATAACTCAAAGATTCGAGATCCTCTCTCAATGGAATTATCGGCAATGATGTGAACCTCCGGAGTATGGCGTAGCCTAATCCGCTGGCCCAATTCGGAACGGATAAAACCTTTAGCGCTTTCCAAACCTTCCATGGCCAGCCTTTTTGCCTCATCATCCCCGAGGACGCTAACGAATATTTTAACATGGCTATAATCATTAGAAACTTCAACATCAGTAACGCTGACAAACCCGATACGCGGGTCTTTTAAATCCCTTTGCAGCATGGAACCAAATTCCGATTTTATTAACTCCCGTAATCTTTCGCTACGGTGTTCCGCCATTTTCAAATCCTCCTTTTTAAGAGGTGAAAGGTTGATTGTGAAAAGTTGATGGTCAACTTCTCACAATCAATCATAGTAATGTCGAGTATCTTGAGGTACAACAAGGTTTAAAACTTACTGTGAATGTTTTTAAACCTTTCAACTCTTGAACTCAATTTTAAAAAACATATTCCTATCTAAACAATACTACCGATACTTGCTGATCCACGCCAATCTTTTTCATTATTTTGCTTGGGTCAATTAAGAATTTACGTAGACGGCTATTTTACTGACGTCCGTTTAATTTCTTCCATGGCATAGGCTTCGATAATGTCTCCCTCCTTAATGTCATTATATTTCTCTAAACCTATACCACATTCAAAACCTTCCGCAACCTCGCGGGCGTCATCCTTAAACCGTTTTAAGGAGTCGATCTTACCGTCATGAATTACGATATTATCGCGGATTAAACGGACACTGGCATTTCGATTGATTTTACCTTCCAGGATATAACAACCGGCAATATTACCGAATTTAGGGACTTTATAAATCACCCTAATTTCAGCCCGCCCGGCAATTACCTCCTTGTATTCCGGGGCCAACATCCCTTCCATCGCCTTTTGAACATCGTCAATAATTTCATAGATGATCCGGTACAGGCGGATATCAACACTTTCTTTCTCCGCAATCCTTTTAGCCATTGGATCGGGGCGCACGTTAAAACCGATGACTATAGCATTCGAAGCTGACGCTAGCATAACATCACCCTCGCCGATACCGCCAACTCCGCCGTGAATTACCTTCACCCTGACTTCTTCATTAGTTAAGCGTTCCAGCGATTGCCGAATCGCTTCCACCGAACCTTGGACATCTGCTTTAAGGACAATTTTTAATTCTTTAATTTCGCCTTCTTTAATCTTTGTGAATAAGTCATCTAAGGTTACCTTTTGATTTTGTTTTAGTTCGTTTTCCCGTTTCAGCTGCATTCGTTTATCAGCTAAACCACGAGCCATCCGGTCTTCGGTAACAGCGTAGAGAATGTCCCCGGCTTCCGGAAGTTCATCAAAACCGATCACCTCAACTGGTGTCGAAGGACCCGCCTTTTTAAGTTTTTTACCTTTATCATTGATCAATACCCTTACTTTACCGGCAGCAGCCCCGGCAATAATCGCATCTCCAACTTCCAGGGTTCCGGTTTGAATCAACACGGTCGCTACCGAACCCCGGCCCTTATCTAACTTGGCTTCGATGATCGTCCCTTTCGCCGCCCGATCCGGATTGGCTCTCAAGTCCTTCATGTCAGCCACGAGTAGGATCATTTCCAACAACTGTTCAATTCCTTCGCGCTTTTTGGCTGAAACCGGAACGAAAATGGTATCTCCGCCCCATTCTTCAGCAACTAAACCGTATTCGGTCAGATCCTGTTTGACTCGGTCAGGGTTTGCCCCGGGTTTATCCATTTTATTGACTGCTACTATAATCGGTACGTTAGCATCTTTAGCATGGTTAAGCGCTTCCACGGTTTGAGGCATAACTCCGTCATCAGCGGCAACCACTAAAATTGCAATATCAGTGGCCTGGGCTCCGCGAGCCCTCATTGCGGTAAATGCCGCATGGCCCGGCGTGTCTAAAAAAGTAATTTTTCTATCTTTTAACTCAACCTGGTAGGCTCCGATATGTTGGGTAATCCCACCAGCTTCCTGGGCGATAACATTTGTTTCCCGGATTGCGTCCAAAAGCGAAGTCTTACCATGATCTACATGCCCCATGATTGTGACTACCGGAGGCCTTAAGATTAGAGATTCCGGAGCATCCTCAATCTCTTCCACCTTTAATTTTTCTTCTTCAGTAAGGGCGGCCGAAGCACTAATATTATATTCATCAGCCAATAATACCATCGTATCCATGTCAATCTCTTGATTGATGGTGGCCAGCACTCCAAAACCGATCAACTTTTTAATTACTTCCCCGGCGGCAACTTCGATTAATTGAGAAAAATCTTTAACCTTCATTGATGGCGGCAATTGAACCGATTTCACGTTGGTAACCGGACCTTTAGGTTTGACCGGTGGACGCTGTATTGGCCTTGAGTTTTGGCGGTTGCCTGTAGGACGGGCTACCGGCCCTCGCGCCATACCCGGTCCCGGTTTTATCTGTTTATTAAACTGCTTTTGATTGGGTTGATTATTAGGTTTTGGTTGATGGTTATAGGGCCTTTGTTGTTGCGTTTGATTAGGATTCGGATCGTTCTTAGCCGTCCTTGCCCTTCCCTTATCTTCAGCTTTTTTAGGCCTAACCGCCCCGGAATTGGTTACCGGTTGTACAGGTTGTGCCGTTTGTGCACCGGGTCTTAACCCGGGTTTAACCTGGGGTTTCGACTGAGGTTTAGCTGGAGCCGCGTGATTCGGTTGTGGCCGTTCTTCAACCCGTTTGGAGATAGGAGGCTCCTTTTTAGCTTCCCCTTTTGGCGGTAGTTGACCTATTTTAGTCGGTTCGGTAACCACAGTTTTTGGAGCACCCGATGCCGCAGGCATTTGTCTCGGGCTTGGTTCGGGTGTTACCGTTGGTTTGGACATCCCTAAATTTGGTTCTACTTTAGCTATAGGTTCGGACGGCGCGCCATGTGAAAACCTAGCCGGTTTTTGACTGGGAAAGGCTTGCCGGGCTTGGTCAACGAATTTATCTTCGATGGTGCTCATATGGTTCCGTACATTTGCACCTAAATCATTAAGATAATGCATTAACTCCTTGGGTGATATCCCCAATTCCTTACCTAATTCATGAACTCTTACCTTGTTAATGGTGCTCACCCCCATCATTAAATAACGAACCGATTGCGCTGGCAAATTGTTTAGAAGTGACTCCGATCACACCGCGTCCAGGATTACCAATCCAATGGCCTAAATCGGAATGGGAGCCGAAACAATAAAAATCAATTTGATTTTCCTTACATAAAAAATTAAAATTTTTAATTGTCTTAGCTGAAAGGTCAGCGGCGCAAATAACCAATTTTATCTGCCGTTTCTTAATTCCCGCCTCAACAGCGGCGCTACCGGCAACCAATGCACCGGCCTTTGCAGCAAAACCAAGTAAGGTTTGCAATCGTTTCATTTAATCAAATCTAACAGCTTATTTCTTAAATCTTCCTTAATTTGAGTGGTTAAATCGAATTCCAAAGCCTGAGCAAGTAAAGAACCTTTAAAAGCTTTTTCCAGGCATTCCTGGCTCGGGCAAGTATAGGCGCCCCGGCCAGCCTTTTTACCGGTAGAATCAACAACCACCTCTCCATCAGGAGTCCTAACGATCCGTACCAGTTCCTTTTTGGGTTTAACAGCTCTACAGCCTAAACAAGTACGTTGGGGAATTTTTTTTACTTTCAAAAATCACTCCCCCTTATTTTTTTTATTCGTCTTTTGCGCTTTTTTCAGTTCATCGCCAAAAAGCTGCCCGATAGTGAAGCCCCCTTCATCCGGCGACAAATCTACGCTACCCTTTTCATCGGTTTTTTTAGGTTTTTTACCTTTTGGACTGTCATTACCTTCCTGTTTAACTGCTTCCCGTTTTCCCAACACATCACTGAAGAAATATCCTTCTTCTAAAGATATTGGTTCATCATCAAGTTCAATACGGGCAAGTTGTTTTGATACCGCCTTACTCTTTTTAGGTTTTTTCTTGATGACAACTTTTTCTTCCTCTTCATCTTCACTTTCGGCTGGGACTTCAGGTTCAGTTTGATCCTCCGGTATAACTTCCGTTTCAATCTCCGTCCCATCAGCTTCAACTTCAATTGGAAAATCTTCCGTAATAAGATTATCTTCCTCCGGCGGAGTCCCTTCTTCAACAAGCGTTTCTTGATCCCTGAAACCGATCTCCTCATATACGAGCCGTTCAATTTCTTCGGATTGCTCCGAGGCTTGGGTCTCGCTTTTAATATCAATCTTCCACCCGGTAAGTTTAGCAGCCAAACGCGCATTTTGGCCTTCTTTTCCGATAGCTAAAGAAAGTTGGAAATCCGGGACAATAACAATCGCCGTTTTTTTGGTAGGCAGTATTTTAACATCGCTAACTTTGGCCGGGCTTAAGGAATTAATGATAAATTCAATCGGATCCGGGCTCCAAGGGATTACATCAATCTTTTCGCCTTTTAACTCCCTAACGATCATCTGGACCCGAATACCCCGGGTTCCCACGCAAGCCCCCACCGCATCAATTTGATGATCACGGCTATTTACAGCAATTTTAGAACGGTGACCGGGTTCACGGGCGACTGATTTGATCTCAACGATTCCATCCTGGATCTCGGGCACCTCCAGCTCAAACAGGCGTTTTAACAGTCCGGTCCTGGTCCGGGAGAGCAACACCTGAGGGCCTTTAGTGGTCTTTTTAACCTCAACCACATAAGTTTTGATCCTCATCCCTTGCTCATAACGTTCATTTGGCATTTGTTCGTTGGCGGGAAGGATTCCTTCGATCCGGCCCAAGTCGATAAAGATATTTCGTTGTTCGAATCGTTGTACAACACCGGTTATTAAATCTCCAACCCGGTTGATAAATTCATCATAGATTATACTACGTTCGGCTTCCCTGATCCGCTGCACGACAACTTGTTTAGCTGTTTGAGCCGCAATTCTACCAAATTCTTTTGGAAAAATCTCGAACTCAACTAAATCCCCTAATTCATAAACTGCATCAATTTTCTGGGCTTCTTCCAAACTGATTTCATTTTTGTCATCTTCGACTTCTTCGACAACCGTTTTATGGGTGTAAACATGAAAAGCGCCTGTGCCGGAGTCAATTCGGACCTCGATGCTTTGCGCGACTTTTTGATCCCTTTTATAGGCTGATGCCAAAGCGGTTTCAATGGCGTCAAGCAAGATCTCCTTACTGATACCCTTTTCACGTTCAATCTGCTCAAGGGCATCCATAAACTCGTGGTTCATTTCCGTTTTTTACCCCCTTCTCCACCAAAGATATCTAAAATAATATTTGCCTTAGCAATTTCATCCCGGGGAATTTGCAATATGTTTAAATCATCGATTTTTAACGCTACTTTTCGCTCCGAGCCCTCCCCAACCATTCCGATTAATTCTCCACGGTAGGCTTTTTGATTATTTAAAGCCCTAACGAGCCTTAGTTCAACCTTTTTACCGGCAAATCGAATGAAATCTTGTTCCTTTTTTAAGGGGCGTTCAACCCCAGGGGAAGAAACCTCTAATAAATATTTCCCCGGAATAGGATCCGCTTCATCCAGGACCATGTCTAGGGCTTCGCTAAAACGCTGACAATCTTCAAGGCCGATTCCATGTTCATTGTCAATGGTACAGCGTAGAACCCAATCCGGGCCTTCTTTACGATATTCGACTTCTACCAATTCATAGCCAAGATTTGCGGCAACTTGATTGCCCAACCTTTCTACCACAATTTCGACCCGTTCTTTTCCCAAACCCCATTTATCCCTCTCTTCATACTAGAAACTGAAGGAGTGGGTTTCCCCACTCCTTCCACAGATAAATCTCTAAATTAGTTTACCACAATATTTCCTTTTTGACAAGTAAACTTATTTTTACTTGGTTACGTCATATCATCCGAAAATTCTGGCTGGCACCCTACTCTCAAAATTGCCGATTAGCGCAGTAACACAAGTTACTCCTTCATCTCAACATTTATAGGGTTTACTAAACTTTTAACGTGGGACCGCAATTCATCCACTTTACCCAGCTTGGCTAAAGCCTGAAAATAAGCTTGATTTATGTCCAGGTCATTTTGGTGGAGTTTGAAGGCCCGACGCAACAAAGGAAGGCTTTTTTGGTGATTCCCTTTATTCCAATAATATAACCCAAGCCCCTTCAACAACGGAAACCCTGGTTGAAGCCTTAAACCCATTAACCAAAAGATAACTTGGATTCGTTTTAATTTAATGCGCCCTACGGCTTTACCCCATAAATACCAATAAAACCAATGATTTTTCCCTTTCAAATATATAGTCAATAAATTTCCGAATACCAGCCAATGTTCGCCCGCTTCCCATAACCTATCTAATTTTCTAATCCTAATCTCTGTTTTAATTCTGGGATTACTTAATTGATTTAAGAGTTGCAGGCTTTGGCGCCTAACGGTATTATCGGGGGCCAACTTTAGCAAATGCAAAAGGTTTTCTTGGGCTTCATCATATCGGCCCAGCTCTAACAGGGCTGTGGCCAAAATTTGATAGGTTTGAAAATGGCTGTCATTTTTGGCGGCAGCCTTCTCTAACAAGTTGACAGCTTCCTCATGCCGTTTTTGCCTTTGACAGAAAGAACCATAATAAAAGAATGCCCCCCACCACTCTTCACCCGCTTGGACTGCTTGTTGATAGTAATTTTCGGCAACTTGGAAGTTATTTTTTTCTTCAGCTAGTAAAGCCAAATTAACCAGTATGTTTACCCTGGAAGGATCAAGTTCCAAAGCTTTAAGCCACATCTCTTCCGCTTGCTCACGTTCACTGATACCGGCATAAATAGCCCCAAGTAGATCTAAGACCGTAGCATTGCCAGGTTCAAACGAAAGTGCTGTTTGGAGCGACTGTAATGCCTGATCGGTATTATTGGAGCTATTATAAAACAACGCTAAACGGATCCACCCTTCGGTAAATTCCGGAAAAGCGGCAGTTAACTCTTTTAACAACTGAATTGCCTTATCGTAATTCTTTAGTTGACTATATATTTCAGCCAGGACAAGCGGAATTCGCGGATGTTTGTTGGAGATTTGCCGTAGCCGTTCCAAAATATCAATTGAAAAATCAAAGTTATATACCATATCATTCTGAATCAAAAAAAGTAATAAAATATCAATGGCTTCGTTAAACTCAGGATCATAAGCCACAGCTTTCAGTAGGTTTTCCAAACCATCTTCACGGCTCTGGCTGGTTTTCGCCTGAGCTAATATTTCCAACCCCTTCCGAAATGACAGGAATGCCTCTAATGATCTGGTGTACATCCGGGGAACGAAAGGTTCGTTATTATCTTTTAGATAGTGAAGTAAATCGCGGAAACAGTTCTCCCATTCGGTTAAAAACTTATCCTCACAAACCTGAAAATGATTGCGATAGACTACTTGTCCCTCCTCCGGATCATAGAGGATCAAAGTTAAAGAAAGATCCCGATCCCCACTTAAATTTCCCGAAAACCAAAGCTCCTGTTCACTATTCCACCTTGAAACTTTATCTGGTTGAAATGGTTTCTGGTTCCATTGGTTAAACTCAATCTCCGTATTGATTTGGGCTTGAATTTCAACTGCATTTAACCGTAAAGCAGAAAGATCCGATAGCCCTCTGGCCAGTAATGGTAAATAATTAGGTTCATGTTCCGCTGTAAAAGGAATGACCTGAATCAAAAGGTGCCTCCATATAAAGATAGTAGAATAAATACGCTGACAACCCTGTTTATTGAGTAATTGTAAGGTTAACGATTGTATAGAAGCTTAATAGCCGATACTCTAATTCAAGATACGTTTTGGCAGTTTAAAAAGTGCGTTCAAGGTAATAGGTTAATATTTTACCGTTTAGAAAAACGTAACACAATCATGTAGGATAGTCAAGGGGCAATGGATTCGAAGCAGCCTGTTATACTATAGCTTTTTCCTGGCTTCATAAAAAAATAGGCCCGTTGGGCCGCGACGATTCTAAATCATTCACTTCAAAACCTGTCATATACCGACACTCACTTGATGCCTCGATGTCCCTACGATTTTCACTGGGACCGAGAACCACTCATTGGTTTTAATTAAATATGTTTTCCCAATTATATCCTGTTGTAAAAGCGCCTCTACCATCTCGTAAGCATTCCTGCCGAGCCGTTCTTCGTATTCTGATGTATTATAACTATTAAAGGTATTGATAATCGCTTCTTCAATAACTCGATTAAATTCGCCCCTAATTGCAGTCGTTAATTCAACCGGTAAACTAACTTGGCTCTTCCCGATTCCGATCTTTAAATCATCTAATCCTTCTAGATTTTCAGTTATTTCAACCGGTAGTTCTTTTTTTAATTGCTCTAAGATTTGGGGGATGTCCCTCTTAGCTTCAGATTGGACTTTTACCTGTACTAGTTGGGCAATCTTTTGGGGGTTGATAGCGATTTTTAATCCTTGTACTCTTACAATTAAAAGAATTGTTAATGAAATAATAAAACAGCCTAAGAAAACTCCGGTGAATACTCCACTCCAATAGCGGTCTTTATCAAATGAAGTTTTTGTTTGCGTCTCTTTAGACATAATAATCCCTCCATCATAGACAACCTATTGTTTCATAGTATGCCAAAAGATGGAGAGATTATGAATAAATCTAAAAAAATGGCTCCCCGAGTTGGACTCGAACCAACAACCACCCGGTTAACAGCCGGGTGCTCTACCATTGAGCTATCGAGGAGTAAAGTTATAACTTATTTAATTGACGTTCTTTATAATAACATAAACTCACTAAAGAAGTCAACTGTAATTAAAGATATTTTTTTGGAAATATAAGTAGAAGTTAAATTTAATACCCACAGGTGGTCTATTAACCAATAAACATTCACCTTAAATAAAAAATTTAGCATCTTAAAAACACTTAATCCAGGGATGTTCTAATGTTTCGTATTAATTTTTTTCAGCAATGGCTCCGTAAGCCAGGATGCTTAAGGGCAAGGTGGTCATGGATGTCCATAGCCGCAATCCATAGAGCCAGGAGATCCAGCGTGAGGCGGCCACGTTCGGATTTCCTCCATCCCTGGACTCCTCACCCTTAATCCTCCAGGGTCTATGGATGTCCATAAGCCGGGCCTACTTCTCCCAGCCGGTAACCAGCGGATAAATGCCACAAAGACCTCGATTACTCAAAGTCTCTGTTTTTAAATTAATCCTGGCAACGTCCCGTGGGGCCAGGACGGCCTAGGGCGAGGCGGACAGGATGTCCATAAGCCGAGCCTACCTCTCCCAGCCGGTAACCGGCGCATAAATGCACAGAGACTTCGATTTCTCGAAGTCTCTGTTTTTAAAATTAATCCTGGCAACGTCCTACTCTCCCAGCCGGTTACCCGACAAGTACCATCAGCGCTG
>JAEZJK010000043.1 GCA_023415835.1 Bacillota bacterium | reverse complement strand
CTGCCCCTCGATTTTGGCAACACTACCCGAATTACCGGAGAGCGGGGCGGCAACGGAAATTCCGGATAGACTCAAACCACGGGAAACCATAGTCAACCCTAATACAATTACCAAAACCGCGCTGACCATAAGCATCCGATGATTAAACTTGCTGCTCAGAAAGGAACTAATGGCGCCGAACCCAAACATCAACGGCACCGTTCCCAAACTGAAGAAAAACATGGAGGCCGCTCCCGCTAACGGACTGCCGGTTCCGAGAGCATAAATTTGCATGGTCTGTAATGGTCCACAAGGCATCAATCCATTGAGGAGCCCGACATAAAAAGACCCAAGTTTACCGTGGCTGTTATTTATTTTTTCCCCTAAAAACTTGGGAGAGCTAATATTAAATCGGCGCAACCACGGAAAAAGATCAAGCATTTTAACGCCGATAATTACCATAAACACACCAGCTCCAATGGAGACAATTCCCTTGGCAGTACTGGAAAAGGTAACCATCGACCCCAAAGCGCCGGCTAAGCCACCCACCATAGTGTAGGAAATTACCCGCCCGGTATTATACATCAAACTCGGTTTCAATCTGTCAAACTTGGAAACTTTTGCTTCACCCGGCTGATTGACGCACTGCGAAAGATTAATCCCGCCGCACATCGCGATGCAATGTAAAGAGGTCAACAATCCTACTACAAAGAGCATCCCATAGCCGAAGGATTGATCCACTTGGGGGATGAAGTTAAATCCAATAATCGATTTGATCATAAAATAAATCGCAAAGATTACAATACCGATTCCTAAGAACTGATTGATTGTTAAACTCTTCGGCTGATCTTTTCCATTTGAATCAATTTCGTAACCGAGCTTTTGGATAATACCCGCCAGTTGATCCGAAGTTACTTTTGACGAATCATATTCAACCGTTGCCGAGGATTCGGCTAAAGAAACTCTGACTTGCTTAACCCCGTTGACTTTACCCAGGGCGTTTTCAATTTTCAATTCACAACTGGAACACGACATTCCCTTGATTTTAATTACTATTTTTGAATTTCCCGACTGAACCATGGCTGCCTCCCTCGGATCTTTTCTATTCTACAAAAATGATAGCTTTTTTATATGAAGATCGTATGAAGAAAGATGCTCCATCGGTTTTTCGAATAAAATCTTTAGCTATATATACCTGGAATATGGAATTTCAAGTATCATGAACCCCTTTTGATATCTTTGTTGCTGTTGGCAGAACGCGACTTTATTATATCAGAAGGAGTTCTTATGTCATCCTCACCACTGAAAGCTCTTTTGGACCCTATGTCTATTATGGGGTTTTATAGAAAAAAGGGGCTGTTCATAAACTTTGGGACAGCCCCTTTGAAAAGTTGACAAGCATACTCACATATTTAAGGAAATTATTTCTTTTTAGCAGTTCAAATTATCTGCACTACCAGAAAGTTTTTCAGATCCTCACCCTCACTGTCGTTCCTTCCCCCAAAACTGTTCTCAATTCAAACTCACCTTTCATCTGCCCTACCCGTTCTTTCATTCCTTTGATTCCCAAATGTTTATCCTCATCGATTTCCGCAACCACAAAACCTTTTCCATTATCCCGGATCTCCAATTCCGCGTTATTATTCCATACATGCAAAGCGATCTTTATCTTAGTAGCTCCGGCATGATTGACGATATTATTAAGGGATTCCTGCAATACCCGGTATAACACCAGCTGCTTTTGGCTTTCCAAATCTTTGCTGCCCTGCAAATCGCTCCAAATGTTCAAACTATAGCGGACCTGGAATAGGTTGATCAAACTCTCCACTGCCTCAAAGAATCCCTTTTCGGAGAGGGCGGCTGGTCTTAATTCATAAATCATCAACCGCATCTCGGTTTGAACTTCTTCCCCCATTTCCCGTAAGACCCCGACTAATTTCTTAGCTTTTTCCGGCTCCTTCTCCATAATCAGCTCTAGCGTATTTAAATGCAAATTAATGCCGAATAAATTCTGGGATACGGAATCATGCAGCTCCCGGGCGATCCGGTTTCGCTCTTCAATCACTGCCAGCTTCCGATTTTCTTTCTCCAAACGCAACATTTCTTCTTTTTCCGCAGTATACCTTGAAAAAAATGTAATCATTAAACAAGCGACTCCAACTCCTAAGCTGACATAAAAAATTTCCGCCCCATACGGGATAACTAGGTAAACATGGTTATACAACCAAGTAAAACTATAGAAAAACAGTACACTGGCAATATATACAACCACTAATAATGGGGTGATCGGTTTTTGACTGTTAGAAAAAACTCTGAAAAATATATTATGAACTATCATTTTATTTCCAACATTTAATAAGGAACCCACAAAAAAACCAAAGATAATATTACCGAGAAAATACAAAAGATTGGTGGGGTGATTACTTGTGGCGATTGCCAAAGTCAACGAAATCCCAACACCGATAAAGGCGCCGTTTTTAGCATCTTTCATTATACTTTGCAACGAGATTTGCTTCATAATACTCTCCTAACTAAACCAGTTTCAGCTCCAACGCCTTAATTACCGCCTGGATCCGGTCATTTACCGCGAGCTTGTGTAAGATATTGCTGATATGGGTTTTGACGGTTGTTTCCGATATGACGAGCACAGCAGCAATTTCTTTGTTTGATTTACCTTTGACAAGCTCCGCTAAAACTTCCTTTTCCTTGGTCGTTAAGGGCTCTACCAATGAACCCGCCCGGTTCACCCGTTGAATCAGTTTTTTGGCAATCTGGGGATGCAATACTGGTTCAACGCTCTTAGCTGAAATAATTGCTTCGTACAATTTCTGGGGCGGAGAATCTTTCAACAAATAACTCAAAGCCCCGGCTTTTAGGGCGGCAATGACTTCATCATCCTCGCAAAAACTTGATAAGATAATGATTTGAGTAAATAAGCCCGCTTCTCTCGCGGCCTTCGTCAGTTGAATTCCATCCATCACTGGTAAATGGAGATCTACGATGGCGATATCCGGTTGCAAACGAATCATTTCAGCTAAAGCGACTTCACCATCACCCGCTTCACCCACAATCTCCATCTCGTTTTTGATGGCTAAATAGGTCTTTAACCCTTCGCGGACGAACGGATGGTCATCTACGATAAAGACTTTAATCAATCCAGGCCTCCTATAAATATTGTTCTCAAAATATTTCTATTTTTATTGAAAAATACCTCTATAGAATGCTATTACGGCTTCATGTCGCTTAGTTTAATAATCCAAACAGGTCTGAAAATGACCATCTTTTTTCATTTCAGGTTATCTCTGATTCAATTTAAAACTCAATTAAAACTTAGTGATCATCTTGAATAAAACATAATAATCAAACGGATTTTGTTGATATTTACTGCTTTTAGGGCCTGCATTCATTGAAATTTCCAATTGGGGAACTATATGGGCATTTTTGGTATAGCTTAGATTGATCTTACGGATTTCCCCATCATCATTTAAATTGAATATTTTACGTAGCATCCATTGCCATCTACCCAGCATCCCCGCTGCATTACTTATTGCAAAAATTAATAAATCATCCGTGCCATGATAAAATTCGGCAGTGTAAAAATATTTGCCGGCATATTCACTACCAACTAAATAATTTAACTCTGAATCGGAACTTCTTAGATTTGCTCCTCCGTGTAATTCAAACCCGTTTTGTAAATCCCATGAATAATCAAGCCCGTAATTCCAGCACATTTCAGCGGATTGATATGATACAACCGCTGTAAGATCACTGGTTTCAAATGACCATCCTGACCTAAACCAACCGGTATAATCATTATTGGAAGCATTATTATCCGTTATTATAGTGGCGGAAGTATTGCTATTATATGAATCTTTTGTCATAGCGCCGCCAATTGTCAAACTATTTCCGGGATTGATTAGCGAGCCCTGCCCACCCCAATAATAAGTATCCATATCTAATGGGCAGGTCGGGATGAAGCTTAACCCTTTCCCCCAAATCCATTTTGTTTTACCAACTTCATATAATATTTTATTTTTATTCCCACTCCAGGCAAACTCTTTTAGAGTGATTTCAAAATCATCCGCAGCGCCTTTACCATCTAAGCCCAAGCTGAACTGGCCATTATTGTTGCCGGTTACAAATTCTATAGATAATATAGCCAGTTCGTTGTTTGAGTCCAATTGATTTTGGTAATCGGCGGGCAAGTCATCCCTGATGTGAAAATAATCATAACCGGCAATAGCTTCCCAACAACACCCACCATTATCAGCAACAGCAGATTGAGAAAGACTCAAAAATAGGCTTCCAAAAATAAGTATCGACAATAGCTTTTTATAAACAAGCTGAAGCAACATTTGCGCTCCCCCTTTATTATCTCCAAAGGTTGCTTTATAATCGAATTTTTCCCATCATTAAGGGATCGAAAATCTCAGCGGCAAATGTTCTGCTTTTAATACTGATAAACTCCATTACTGTTTTATCATTCTTATTCTGTAAAAGGTTATTAATTTCAATCGTCGCCACTTCATGACCATCTACCAGTTGATAATCATTATAATGTAAACTCTTCAAATCCTGCCCATTGAGGGCTTTTAATATTATCTTCGTAATCCTTATATCACCTTTACTAATCCAAATGGAGGCCCGTTGGTAAGCTGTTCTTAGATCCTTAGCTTTCATCTCCATAAGATACATCCCGTCGTTCTCCATAGTTTCAATGATGTCATAATCGTCCAAGTAATTAATACCCGCTGTTTCGGCTATACCTGCATCTCCGAATATTTTTTGCTGAGCGGAGATCCGGATCGGCCGCTTTAACCCCTTCTGATACATCCAGGTGTTATAACCGTTGACCAGAAAGTAATCATCTTTTAATCTTTCCGGCTCAATGAAAGTTACCAGTTGTTTCTTGCCGTCGTTTAATAATACCCTAATTGTGGAAGTGTTACTCTCTTTGCCTCGAAAAGAAACCACTTTAAGATTTAATTCGAAGGAGCCTTTTCCCGCTAAGCCCTGCCGATTATAAATATCCGTTAAAATATCTTTGAAATTTATTGCCATTGTTTCATTTGCAAATAAACAGCCTACGGCAAATAAAACAATAATGGCCATACTCCATTTTCGATATAAAGGCCGCCTATTAAAAATCATTCTTAACTACCTCCTTTTCGTTACGCGTAAAACTATTCCCAGTAATTGAGTAAGCCATTAACCTGTTCAACAAATATACGCGTAACGGAACATATTATTTATGACGTAAAATCTCTACTATATTTAATCTGGAAGCTTTAATGGCGGGATAAAATGCTGAAGCTAAAGTGGCTAACACGACTACTATAAACGGAAAAATTCCATTAACCAAAGATAAATTGAAAGACAAAGGTACCGGTTCACTCATTGCAGGGGCCGAATAAGAAAGGTGCAGCTGATTAATGAAACTGCCAATCCCGTAACCGGCCAACAGCCCGATGAATCCACCCGTTATACCAATTATCAACCCCTCCAGGGTTAACATGGAGAATATTTGATGTCGTTTGGTACCGATCGATCGAATAGTACCAATCTCATTCATCCTTTCAAAGAAGGCCATCGACATAATCTCTAAAATACTTGTCAAAACAAGAAAAAAGATTACCACCGACATAAAATAGAAGATTACCTCATATAAACCGCGGACTTGTTTATAATACTCAGCTAAATCAAACCAAGTCTTAATTTCAAGTTCTAGTTTGTTTTTAATAAACTGCTCTTTTAACCACGCGGCTGTGGAGTCGGTATATTTGATATCCTCAAAACTCACCACAACTTTATCGACCCCATCAGTATTCAGTAAACTTTGGGCATAGGTGACCGGTAAATACACGTAAACATTATCCGCCTCCGAATTCCCGGTGGTGAAAGAACCGGACACCTGTAAACTACCCGCGTTATATGCGCCGTCTAATGTAGTGGTCATCAAAGAAAGCCATTCCCCTTCTTTCACACCCAACTTTTGCATTACACCTTTTCCTACCAAGATCTTATCAATGTCTTCCGGGAAAAGATTAATACCACTGGTAATCATAATATTTTGCGCTTGACTGTTACCGGGTTCAATACCGTTACCTGAGGTGATAGTACTGGTCTTTTCGGTGCCGATGATCCCATTAACCCCTATAACTCTGGTATAATTTTGAACTTCTTGCCGGGACGCCAACAATTGTTCGACTTTTTCCAAGTCGGTTTTGCTCAACAAATGGCGCTGATTATCATTATCCCAAAAGTGTTTTTCAGCGATTTGCAGGTTTCCATATTGAGACACCGCCATACTCTTTAGACCCTCAAAAGTCTCTTCGATATAACCATTGACTAAAAATAAAACGGTAACCCCAATTGTAATAATTAATAAACTTAATAAAGAACGGCGTTTATTACGCCGTACATTACGCCAGGCGATCTTAAACATGTTGGTTATCCTCCTTTGAAGTGATCACTCCATCCTTGATTTGATATATCTGTTTGGCATATTTGTTTAAGGACAAATCATGAGTGACAATCACAAAAGCTACTCCATGTTTTCGGTTTAATTCCAACATTAACTCAATGATTTTAATACCGGTTTCGGAATCGAGATTGGCGGTGGGTTCATCCGATAAAACTACCACCGGTTTGGTTATCAAAGCCCTGGCAATGGCCACTCTTTGTTTTTGACCGCCGGAGAGTTGGGCCGGAAAACGTTTGGCATATTGGGTCAGCCCTACCTGTTCCAAAACTTCGGCTACTCTATTCCGGCGATCCGCCGGGTGAATATTTTGTAACAATAAGGGATATTCAATATTTTCCGCTGCGGTTAAAACCGGCAATAACTCAAATGATTGAAAAATCAGCCCAATTTTATCCCGGCGGATTTCAGTCCGGGCGCTATCGGAAAACTCAGCAATCGGGAGATTGTCTAAGTACAGTTCCCCTTCGGAAGGCTGGTCGATCCCCGAAAGTATATTAAGTAATGTTGTTTTGCCACTACCGGAAGGGCCGTTAATAATCGAAAAATCGCCCGGATTAATTTTAAAATCCACGCCCCGCAATGCATATACTTGTTCCGCCTCAGTATTGTAGGATTTCTCCAAAGCGGTTGCTTTAATAATCGCCATTTTAATTTCAGCCCCCTTTTATCTATTAATTTAAGCGTTTTAGTAATACATTTGATAAAACTTTGACACAATATGGCGTCCCGTCCGGGCTAGTTTCATTAACATATTGTGTCAAAATTTTTAAATCAGGAATTATGAACTCGCTCAATTAATTAGTTTGATTACATTGGCTTGCTAACCCTTTAGCCCAAGGACTGTTAGGGTAGATCTTTAGCGCTCGATCAAAATGATTTAAAGCTTCGGTTTTATTGCCTTTTTTCTGATAAGCGGTTCCCAACCATACGTGGGCGATAAATTTATCGAATGGATCGTTACTTGCCAACGCTTTTTCCAGGTCCGCTATTCCTTTATTGATATTACCGCCTCCGGCTTTTGGGGCACTTACGTAATAAACACCCGATGAATTAAGGGCGGTAAAGTTTTGATTGTCGAGTTGAAATGCTTTTTTTGTTAATCTTAGCGCTTGCGGACCGTGATTTACCGAGTAAAGTGGGCCGTTATAATCCATCAGCCTCATATAGGTATCCGCTAACAAGCGATAAGCGTCACTCAATTTTTCATTGTAATTAATAGCTTTTTTTACTAAATCATTGCTTTTAGAAAACTCCATGGCCGCTTCTTTTTTGTTTCCGGTTCTTTCATCGATCTCAGCCAAAGTAAACTCCACTTGAGCTAACCAGTAACACTTCAGATCGCCTTCTGATAATTTTGCAAAGGATTCTTTGCTTAATGCCAAAGTAGCTCTCGCTTGATCTGGCGTATTTTCCGCATTGTAGAACATCTTCCGGCCTTTAAAATACAAATCCTTTCCTTGCGCTACATTTTCAGTTTCAAAAATATTAATTGTCTCTTCATTTTGCGCATTAATTACTTCCATATTAATAACAACATTCAAACAACAAAGTAACAATAAAACTACCCAACTTCTTCTCATAAACTTTTTAATTTTTTTCATCCGATAAACCTCCCGTAATTTATTATTTTTCCTACATTAACACGATACATATATTATAAAAGAACTAATTACTTCAGATAACCTCTATTGGAATGATTTCCAAACAAAAAAAGAAGGAGAAATTCCTCCTACTTTTGGATGATATATTGCCGGGTTTTGGCTTTTTACTCTTCATAGAATCTTCACACAAAATTGTTATGCTTGTCCAAAATCAAGAAAAGAGGTGTTCTATTATTAAACGAATATCGGCAAAAATTAATGTATTTACCTTGTCAGTAGTTGCTTTACTAGTTTTAGTAAGCGGCGCTTTCTTCTTACCCAATATTTTTGGTAAAACCGCTACCCAATCTATCAACTCTACGGATTTGAAAATCCTTAAGAGCGCAGTTACCAAAACCGCCCGGTTTTACCAGTATAAAGCCGGAAGTACCTATATGGAGGTCCTTGCCGTTAAAGCAAACGATGGCACGATTCGGACCGCTCTCAACACTTGCCAGGTCTGTTTTAACTCCGGACGGGGTTACTACCTCCAAGAAGGAGACGAATTGGTCTGCCAAAACTGCGGCAACCGGTTCAACATCAATGATGTGGAAGTGGTGCGGGGCGGCTGTAACCCAGTCCCAATCCTCAAAGAAAACAAGGTCGATGACGGGCAAAATATTGTGATTCCAGGCGGCTTTTTACGTAAAAATAAATCTCTCTTTTCCCGGTGGAAAAAGTAATTATTTTACCTCAAACCCTGTTATTTTTATGGGATAACTTAAAATTAAGGATGGTTTAACTTAAACCATTTGGAGGAATAAACGATGAATATGACTCATTATATGGAACTACTTGCTACCAACCAGCCTTGGAACCTCATTTACTATATGGTAGTCCCGGTAGTCCTGGCAGAGGCTTTGGTAGGCCTAGAATTCTTTATCGTTTTTAAACGCCAGACGACCGGATGGCTTCGGAAGGCCAGTAAAATCTTGAGCATTATCGCCGGCACTTATTTTACCTTTGCAATTTTCTTTCCGCTATTATTTACGGCAGTCCCGGGTATGAAATGGCGCACTGTGGTTGATTTCATCGCAGTCTGGTCCTATTTGAGCGGCGCCTTTCCATTAGCCGGGATGGCCTTGTTGGAAATGGGTTTAATCGGCAAGGGCAAGAACGACCAGGAAAAGATGAAACTCCATTTTATCCTGCTAACTATCTTCCTAGTCGTCGCCCATGTGGCCATGATCTTCGGAATGGTGAACCCGGAGATTATCGCTAAAACAACCGGTAGCAAAATGGGGATGTAGAGAAACAGGGGCTGTCTAAAACTAAAAAATTAAATCAGACAGGATTTTCCGGATTAAACGGATTAGAAAAGACCTGTTAAAATAATTTTTTGAATCGTCAATCCTGTCAATCCCGTTAATCCTGTCTGAAAAATATCTTTTGGGACAGCCCCGATAGTTTTTCCTGCTTCTTCAGTTTATAATGTAGATCCGGGCCGGCATGACACCATAATGTTACTAAATGAGTTTGACCTCCCGAAATTAGATGGTGATCTTCACCCGGTTCGATAATGATGATATCACCTACTCCGATTGGATACAGAGCTTTATTTACTTCTATAGATCCTTGTCCCTCCAAAATCACAAAAGCCTCGCAATCATCATGCACATGATAATCCCTGCCATCCGGTCCGTCATTGCTATGGCTCCGCTGCCCCGGTTCCAGGAAAGAAAGTCCACCCCGGTAAAGAAATTGGCCGGGCAAGACGCTTTTTAAGATATGCCCCTCGTTTACATCAGGCAATTGGGTCAAACGTAACCGTTTCATCTTCTTTTGCTCCTTATCTTGGACAATTTTTAGCCGCTTATTTTAGTTTAATGTTTTAAAACATATTCTGTTTCTACGAAAGTTCTAAAAAATCCTTGGTTTATACACTGTTGTATAGCAGTTTTAATAACCCTTCTTGATAAGTCTAACTACATTGGTAATTCAAAGTGATTAGAAACTAAGCTCTGAATAATCATATCGATATCCTTTTTGTCTGCGCCAAGGGAAGCAGGCATATTAACGCTTAATAAAAACCGCCTAATTGGCTTGACTTAAGTTACATTTAACGTTATATTTTTTAAAAGAGAATAATCCCGTAGGGTAGCCGATGCAATGGATCAGTATGTAAAGGATAAAACTTTAAATGAGCATTAATCTCCTTAAACAAATGATTTTTCAAGCTAATTTTATCAAAAAATTATTCTTGGGGCTTCTAATCGGAATATCATGTATCACTCCCGGTTTAAGCGGAGGAGTTATCGCTACGACTGTGGGGCTATATGAGCCAGCCGTTCATGCCATAGTCAACCTAAGAAAAGAATTCCGCCAAAGCGCTATCTTTCTCTTTGCCCCCGCGATAGGAGTGGGAGCGGGAATTCTGATCTTTAGCAAAATCATGCCGAATTTGATGATGAAGGCGGAATTCGCTGTCTTATATGTTTTTCTCGGTTTGGTGGCGGGCAGCATCCCCTCTTTAATTAAAGAAGCCAACAGCGGCGGATTCCGAAGCAAGTATTTGTGGGCTACGGCAATCGCTTTTGCGGCGGTAATTTGGGTCGGGCAAATTTCGGCATGGACGCCGAATCCGACGGATAATGTAAGATTAAGCGAGATAAATACCATTTTATACGGCGCTATTCTGGGAGTCGGGACAATTATTCCGGGAATAAGCTCTTCCTTTATACTGATATATCTGGGGGTTTACGAAAGGCTATTGACCGCGATCTCAAACTTTGATATTCGAATCCTCGCTCTGCTTGCAATCGGTTTCATTGCATCCGCCTTGCTTGTTATCCAACTTGTCGAGATTCTCTTCCGAAAAGTTCGCGGGTTCGCATATTATACGATCATTGGATTCTTATTTGGTTTTATGGTTTTGATATTCCCCGGCCTGCGAACGGGTTTAGGGTTGTCGATAGATATCGCTTTGTTCGTCGCCGGTACCGCCGTGAGCTTTGCCACAACCCATCTGAATCAAAAACGAAGCTGCTAGTAAACAGATATCAACTTAGGCTCTGTATGAGACAGTAGCATGTAATTTAATCTTAATTTAAAACAAAAAAATCCGGTAAAATTCACCGGATTTTATATTAACCAACCTAATCCCTTATAGCGTGACCCCGGACTTCCAGATTGCCATGTCCCGATAACCGTTTGCCTCGTTCCTGGTCA
>JAEZJK010000006.1 GCA_023415835.1 Bacillota bacterium | reverse complement strand
ATCCGGTGGTGGAATGGGTATGAAGGAATATGGGAATTTTCACGCTCTTCTTTAATGCTACTACCAAATCATAGGCTTCTTGCGGTCCCATAATTCCGGCCATATCCTTGATGCATATGGAATTAACTCCCATGTCTTCAAGTTGTTTGCCCATTGCAACATATCTCTCCAAGTTATGGATCGGGCTGGTGGTATAACAAATACAACCTTGGGCATGAACGCCTTGTTTCAAAGTTTCATCTACGGCAACTTCAATATTCCGAAAATCATTGAGGGCATCGAAGATTCGGAAAATATCGATGCCGTTTTGAACGGCGTGGGCTACAAATTTTCTCACAACATCATCGGGATAATGCTTATAACCGAGAATATTTTGTCCTCGCAGCAGCATTTGCAATTTGGTGTTTTTGACTTTGGCCCTGATTTTACGCAACCTTTCCCATGGATCTTCACTAAGATAACGCAAACAAGAATCAAAAGTAGCTCCGCCCCAGCACTCTAAAGAGTAATAACCGGCTCTGTCCATTTCTTCCAGTATTCCTTCAAAATCGGCAAAGGGCATCCGGGTGGCAATCAACGATTGATTGGCGTCGCGTAATACCGTTTCGGTAAAATTCAATTTCATGAATGCATCAGCTCCTTTAATTATGTTTTTTGTAATAAGAATATAAAATTAAGAATATAAAATAAGGTGGAGATCTTCTAACGAAGCTCTCCACCCTTAAGCTTAAAACTTGAAAGCAGTTACCTGCCCAACCGGATAATAAATCACTATATTTAATTAAAAATACTTCTACATCGTATTACATCATTTAAAAAAAGTCAATGCTCTTTCTAATTTAATTCAACTTACCCTTTTTACTCTACCGGAAGCAACTGCAACCAAGAAATTCTCTAATGATCGAGTTTAAGGGCACTTCACAATCGGCAAGGGGCTTGAAATAACTTAAAAACTTCATTAAACGCTTGGCTTCGGTATATTCCGGATAGTCTGGGGTGATGCTGTCGAGTAAAGGTTCGGCGTAAGATTTTAATACCGCAAGTTCATAAATTAAAGCGGAATTAAACATTACATCCGCTTCCTCTTGAAACGGGAAAATATGCCGTTCTTCACCTTGCCGGACCTTCGGCCATAAACTTATGGTAGTCTTGGCGTCATGTCCCCGGAATTGATTATCCCGGACAATTCTTCTGATAATCCGGTTATCGGTAGTAGGAATCCGGTTATGGTCATCGATGTTCAATTGGGTTAAAGCGCTGATATAGATTTTAAACTTATGGTCTTTAGGTATTCCCGAGGTTAATCGGTCGTTTAACCCATGAATACCCTCGATAATAATGGGTTGTTCTTCAGTTATCCGTAGGGTTTCATCCCGTAATTGGCGCTGCCCTTTTTGAAAATCATAACGGGGCAATTTAACGGGAAAGCCTTGAATTAAGCTGGAAATTTGTTCATTAAATAATTCAAGGTCGATCGCCTCAAGGCATTCGAAATCAGGCAGGCCGTCAGCCCCGAGCGGGGTTTTATCCCGATCGATAAAATAATCATCGATCGAAATTGATATCGGCCTTAAACCGTTTACCCGTAACTGAACCGCTAGCCTTTGCGCGAACGTAGTCTTGCCGGAGGATGATGGACCAGCGACTAATATTAACCGGATTCGATCGCGATCGGCACTGATTTGGTCGGCGATTTGCGCAATTTTCTTTTCATGGAGGGCCTCGGCAATCCTGATCAGATCACCGCCATTGCCGTTAACAACTTGCTGATTAAGGGCTCCAACATCGCCGACTTCCAAAATCCGGCCCCATTTTTCAAATTCATAGTAGATTCGGAACAGTTTTTGCTGCTCTTCGAATTTTTGGATATTTGCGGGGCTTTGAACTGATGGGAACCTTAAAATAAAGCCGGGAAGGTAATATTTTAGCTCAAATTGTTTTAAATAACCGGTGGACGGCGTCATATAACCATAAAGGTAATCGGTATAATTACCGCAATGGTAAACGTGAAGGTCAGGCTTATCCCTGAATTTTAGGAGGCGAACCTTGTCAAACCTTTTTTCCTTTTCAAAGAGGCGGATCGCTTGTTCCAAAGGAATTGTTTCTTTGGTAATCGGCTCATTGGCGTCAATAATCGCCCGCATCCGTTCCGCTATCAAACGGATTTCCTTCTCTGTCAGCGGTTGATGATTGGGGCAGTCGATCTCGCCATAAATCCCTTTACTCAGCGAATGCTCAATCCTTACCTTACATCCGGGTAATACTTCTTCAGCAGCCCTAAACAACAACAAAGAAAGGCTCCTAGAATAGACACGAACTCCATCTTGATTGGAAAGGTCAATCAGTTTCAAATTACCCCCGTCTTTTGGGGTATAGTGTAAATCATGAAATTGGTTATTTAAAATTGCTGCTACAATAGGTGAAATAGAGCGGGGTTGAAAATCTTCGGCGATCGTTTGTAAGGTTGTTCCGGCGGTATAAGTGCAAACGGTTCCATCCGGTAAGGTGAATTTTAATTGTTTGGACATATATTCTCCTCCGTAAATTAATCAATGGTACATTATGGTATTCACAAAGATAAAACTTTGCCGTTTTGACAAAGTTTGCGATTTTTATGAAGGGATTTATTTATTTTCCGGAGTATGGCAAAGAATCGGTTATATTGCCATAAATGTTATTAACCACACCATTAACGGCAATCAAAATCCCAATCAAAAATATGGCGACCATCGCGATGATTAGCCCATATTCAACTAAACATTCGCCCTTTTCTTCATCTCGAATCCTGGTGATTAACCTTAAAAACACTTCTTACCCCTTAAAAGTTTTATTAATCCCTTACCGCGCTACCAACCCTTTTTTATAGGCGTAAACCGCTACTTGGGTCCGGTCGCTAAGTTCCATTTTTTTCAAAATACTACTGACGTGATTTTTGACGGTTTTTTCACTGATAAATAATTTCCTGGCAATGTCCTTATTACTTTGGCCGCAAGCTATATACGATACTATTTCCATCTCGCGTTTGGTCAATCCCAAATCTGCAGGGGGCCTAATCGTTTTTTCATCCGACAGTATCTCCCGGAATTCATTAATCAGCTCAATCAATAAACAAGGTTGAATATAGGCTTCGCCATGGGCTACAGCTTTAATAGCTTCCTGAAGGGTATTGGCATTTACATCTTTTAAGATATATCCTAATGCACCCGCTTTGATAATCTTCGAAGCAGGCCTTTGGTCGCTGTTGGCGGCCAAAAGAAGCACATTTGTTTCCGGAGCTTTTTCAGTGAGTTCCTTGGTCAATTCGATGCCATTTTTTCCAGGTAAATTTAAATCCATTAAAACAACATTAGGTTTGAGCGACATTACTTTAAGGATTATTTCATCTACGGATTGAGCTTCCCCAATTACGGCAATCTCATCCGTTATAGATACTTTTCTTTTTATAGCTTGCCTAACAGAAGCTTGCCCGTCGACAATCAAGATGCTTATCGGCATCATTACACCTACCTAGAAAATCAGTGACCAGTGATCAATGAACAATGCTCATAACAAGAAGTTAAGGACTTAACCTACTTACAGATTCGGCATTGTCTAAAATGAACTTTAGTTAAAAATAATCTATTTGATCTTGCCTTCTGCAAATTTAGGCTTTATGGTGAGTTGAAAGATAAAAGGCGAAGCAAAAAGTAAAGCAAAAGGACCGGATAACTCCGATCCTTTTCCAAAAATATTAACATCTTTATTATTTCTTGAGAAGAGCGGCTTTATCCAGTTTTTCCCATGGTAAATCCAGATCATTCCGGCCAAAATGGCCATATGCCGCTACCTGTTTATAAATTGGCCGCCTTAGGTTCAAGTCCCTAATAATGGCAGCTGGCCGGAAATCGAAAACCTCATTAACCAGTTTGGCGATTTCCTCATCCGCTATTTTTCCAGTGCCGAAGGTATCGACCAATACCGAAACCGGCCGGGCGACGCCGATCGCATAAGCGATTTGAATTTCACAACGTTTAGCCAGTCCGGAGGCGACTACATTTTTAGCGGCGTAGCGGGCGGCATATGCTGCCGAACGGTCGACTTTGGTTGGGTCTTTCCCGGAAAATGCCCCACCGCCATGCCGGGCCATACCACCATAAGTATCGACGATAATCTTCCGGCCGGTCAAACCAGAGTCGCCTTGAGGCCCACCGACAACAAAACGCCCGGTAGGATTGACCAAATATTTGGTTTTTGAATCCAAAAGCTGTACTGGGATAACTTCTTTAATTACTTTTTCGATAATATCTTTCTCAATCTGGCCATGCTCAACTGCGGCATCGTGTTGGGAAGAGATAATTACCGTATCGATCCGTTTTGGCACGCCTTCTTCATACTCCACGGTCACTTGACTTTTACCGTCCGGACGTAAATAAGGTAAAATCTCTTTTTTACGGACTTCAGAAAGGCGCCTGGTAAGTTTATGAGCCAGGCTAATCGGCATCGGCATATACTCGGCTGTCTCGTCACAGGCGAAACCAAAAACCATCCCCTGATCGCCGGCGCCGGTCGCTTCAATCTGTTCTTCGCTCATAGCGCCGGTTTTAGCTTCCAAGGCTTTATCAACCCCCAGGGCAATATCGGGGGATTGCTCATCAATAGAAGTAATTATGGCGCATGTATCGCAGTCAAAACCATACTTGGCCCGGGTATAACCAATTTCACGGATTGTCTCCCGCACGACTTTAGGAATGTCCACATAACACTGAGTAGTAATCTCCCCCATGACCAAAACCAAACCAGTGGTAACTGCTGTTTCACAAGCAACCCTGGCTCTCGGGTCTTCGGAAAAAATCGAGTCTAACACGGCATCGGAAATTTGATCGCAAATTTTATCAGGATGCCCCTCGGTAACTGATTCTGAAGTAAATAAACGTCGGGTGGTCAATTAAAAATCATCTCCTTAAATAAAATAATAAACCCTTCCAGATCGGAAGGGTAAAAAAAAGCCGGACCTTCTCATCTTCCAGAATCCTCTGGGGGAATTGGCACCCAACGAATTGAAAACACAATTCTCGGGTTGCCGGGTTTCATCGGGCCCTCCCCTCCACCTCTCTTGATGAGTATTAAATTTGACTAGGATTGTCAGATTACACAGATAACACGCTGTTTCCAGCATCTGTGCTTTTTTGTCTCAATCTTTTATAATGTTTAGTTGCCGAATTTAAATTTTAATTGAAATATCGATTAAATTATAAGATATACCCCGTAGTATTGTCAAATAATTTCCGCCAAAGTTTAAAAAAATTAATTTTTAACTCATTATCCACATATTTAATCCTAAATATGTTTATTAATTTCAGCCACTATTTTCTTTTTTTCCTGAAAACCTACTAGTTTAAAAACCGGATCTCCCTTCACAAAAAGAAAGATGCTCGGTATGCTCATAATATTATATTCCGAGGCCAATTCGGGGCTTTCATCTACATTTACTTTCCCAACCCTAATTTTGCCTTCATATTCCTTAGCAATTTCCTCTATTACCGGAGCTACCATTCGGCAAGGCCCGCACCAAGGCGCCCAAAAATCTACCAAGACCGGTTCTTTCGAATTTATGACTTCATTTTTGAAACTATTTTGGTCATAATTATTCATAACACAACCACTCCTTTTCCCAATTTACGCTTCAACAGTCAAAACTTGCAATAGGTTGGTTGAACCCGGCACTCCGGTACGGACTCCGGCAGTAATTACAATTAAGTCGTTTGCATTTACAAATCCTGCCTTTTTTGCCCCTTCGATGCTAAGGTCGAACATTTGATCAGTATTTTGAGCTGCCGGGGCAAGCACCGGATTGACCCCCCAAGAGATTGTCAATTGTTGGGCAACCCGATCCGATGGCGTGACCGCCACAATCGGAGCCGGAGAACGATATTTAGAGACCATCCTCGCGGTACTTCCCGATTGGGTAGAGGTGATAATCGCGGCAGCTTTCAGATCCATTGCGGTTTGACAAGTAGCATGGCTAATGGCGTCGGCCACGGTTTGAAATGAACCGATCCGTTTTTTAGCCAATATTTTTTCATATTTCAAAGAAGCTTCAATCCGTTCAGCCACTCTCGACATAATATGTACAGCCGCAACCGGAAATTTACCCACTGCCGTTTCCGCCGAAAGCATAATTGCATCGGTGCCATCCATTATAGCATGCGCTACATCGGTTATTTCCGCCCTGGTTGGCCTGGAGTTCCGGATCATCGATTCCAGCATTTCGGTGGCAGTAATTACAGGTTTACCGGCATTATTACAAAGCTCAATCAAATACTTCTGAATTAATGGGACTTCTTCCGGGGGAACCTCAACTCCCAGGTCGCCTCGGGCAACCATAATCCCGTCCGCAACCTGTAAGATTTCTTCGCTATTTTTGAGCCCTTCCTCGTTTTCAATTTTGGCGATTAGCAGCTGGTCTCCACCTAAAGCGTTAACCAGTTCCCTAATCTCGAGAATATGTTCAGCTTTTCTGGCAAAGGAAATCGCAATCAAATCCACCTGTTCCTTGATGAAAAACTCTAAATCGGCCCGGTCCTTCTCCATTAATGCCGGTAAATTCACCGAGACTCCCGGTAAAGTAACCCCTTTTTTGGAAGTAAGTTCTCCGCCGCTAACAACCTCGCATTTTAACTCGGTTTTGCCAATCTCCATAATTCGTAACTGGATCATGCCGTCGGCTAAAAATATCTTACCGCCAGGGAAAACATCATTAATCAATGAAGGGTAATCCACATAAACGTAGCCGGCGACCTTCCCTTTTGCCTGATCAACCGTTAAATATACCTGAGCGCCATCATTAAGTTCCAAAGGCTCCACCGGTAATTTGCCGATTCGAATCTTCGGGCCTTGGATATCGGCAAGGATACCGATGGGTTTTCCAAGTTTCGCGGCTACCTGGCGAATTAATTTAATACGGTAAGCATGTTCTTCATATGCACCATGTGAAAAATTAAGCCGGGCGATATTCATCCCGGAGTTTACCATCTTTTCAAGAATTGCCGGATCGGAGCTCGCCGGACCGATGGTGCAAATTATCTTAGTTTTTTTCAATAAAGATCCTCCTTGTAAAAGCAGCGGTACCCTTTAATACATATTAAAGCCCGGCCATTATATGGTCAAGCTCAAGTTCGCTATAATCAATGGTCTTTTTCGTTCTAATCGCATCATTAATATCAAATACTTGAATCTGATTGCCGACAAAACCAACCATTTTTTCGGTTTCACCATTCAATAAGAGCTCGACCGCTTTGGCTCCCATCAATGTGCCAAGTTTCCGATCGAAAAAGGTAGGTGTGCCGCCGCGCTGGATATGGCCTAACACGGTAATCCGGGTATCGCAACCGGTTTGATTGCGAATGTAATTACCAACTGTAAATCCACTTGACTTTTCAACTTCCTTAGGATCGCCGTTTAAACCCTCAGCTACTAAAATAATACTATGGGCTTTGCCCAGTTGGGCGCTTTTCTGGATTTGACAGCAAATTTCATCTAAATTAAATGAAACCTCCGGGATTAAAATTGCCTCGGCCCCTCCGGTGAGGCCAGCGGCGGCCGCGATAAACCCTGATGTTTTTCCCATTACTTCCACCACATAAACCCGGTTATGGGAAAATGCGGTGTCACGGATCTTATTCATTGCGTCAAGGACAGTATTGACCGCGGTATCGAAACCGATAGAGTAATCGGTACAACCAATGTCATTATCGATTGTAGCCGGGATAGCGACGGTTTTAAATCCCATATTATTGATGACTTGCGCACCTCGAAAAGATCCATCGCCGCCAATGACTATTAAGCCGTTTAATCCCAAATTTGATAATTGCCCCTTAGCCTTTTCCCGGCCTTCGGAAGTGCTAAACTCCGGACATCGGGCAGATTGTAAGATGGTCCCTCCATGTTGGAGAATATCACCGACCGATCGAGAATTCATCGAAATAATTTCACCATTTAAAAGTCCGCTAAAGCCCCTTTTAATCCCAAAAACTTGGCAATCATGGTAAAGAGCTTTACGTACGATTGCCCTGATGGCGGCATTCATCCCAGGAGCGTCTCCCCCGCTGGTAATAACACCAATTTTCATAAAAACTCCTCCCGGCAACTATTTCTCTAGAAAATGGCCGTACCCACGGAACCGTTGATAACGTTCTTCCAATAATGCAGCACCCGATAGTTGCAACAAAGGTTGGAGGTTTTTAATTAAAACCTCTTTCAGGTTTTGAGCGGCTTCTAAAGGGTTTTTATGGGCGCCCCCCAGTGGTTCAGGAATAATCTCATCCACTATACCCATCTTTAACAAATCTTCGGCGCTGATTTGAAGGGCTTCAGCGGCTTCGGCGGCCCTAGTCGCGTCTTTCCAAAGAATTGAAGCGCAGCCTTCCGGTGAAATCACTGAGTAATAAGCGTTCTCCATGATTAAAACCCGATTGCCCACACCTACCGCTAAGGCCCCTCCGCTACCTCCCTCGCCGGTAATTACGGCGATTACCGGAACCGTTAAGTTTGCCATCTCCCGGATGTTCCTGGCAACAGCTTCGCCTTGGCCTCTTTCCTCAGCTTCAATGCCGGGATAAGCGCCTACAACATCCACCAAGCAGATCACAGGACGGTTAAACTTCTGGGCCTGTTCCATTAAACGTAAGGCTTTCCTGTATCCTTCAGGATGAGGCAGCCCAAAGTTACGATAGATATTTTCCTTAGTATCTCTCCCTTTTTGTTGGCCGATAACTGTAACCGGAATGTTATCCAGATAAGCGATTCCCCCAACCATTGCCGGATCGTCGCGATAAAGGCGATCGCCATGTAATTCTACAAAATCTTTAAAAACCATTCCCACATAATCCAAAAAAGTTGGGCGTTTGGGGTGCCTTACGATTTGAATCCGCTGCCAGGGAGTTAGATTGCTATAAACTTCAGCACGAAGCGTTTCGGCTTTTTGTGCCATAACCGCAATCTGTTCAGCCATATCAATCTTTTTTTCCTGAGAAAAGCGTTTAATTTCGTCAATCTGCCTTTCTAATTCAATTACAGGTTTTTCAAATTCGAAAACCGGACCAATATTGCTACCCATTACTGAACCTCCGTGCTATGAAATTTGACAAGCTGAGTGAGGGTAGACTTCAAATCTTTACGCTGAACAATCATATCAATGATTCCATGTTCCAATAAAAACTGGGATGTCTGAAAACCTGAAGGTAAAGTTTGCCGAATCGTTTGTTGAATTACCCGGGGACCGGCAAAACCGATTAAAGCGTCAGGCTCAGCAATGGTAATGTCCCCCAATGAGGCAAAACTAGCGAAGATTCCACCCATGGTAGGATCGGTTAGGACAGAAATATATAAACATCCGGCTTCCGAGAGTTTATTCAAAGCTTGGCTGGTTTTAGCCATCTGCATCAAAGAAAAAATCCCTTCATGCATCCTGGCGCCGCCACCTCCTCCGGATACCGCAATAAAAGGTAATTTGGAGGAGATCGCTAGTTCAATAGCGCGGGTAATCTTCTCTCCCACCACTGAACCCATTGAACCACCTACAAAATTAAAATCAATAATACCAATAATTACAGGTACTTCATTAATCAATGCCCTTCCGGTAATCGCAGCTTCCACAAGATCGGTACTTTTTTGGGATTTTTTTAGTTTGCTGTCGTATTCGGGGAAATTTAGGTAATTTACCGTTTTTAAGTTGGCTTCGGTTTCTTCAAACCCTCCATCATCAACTAAAAGTTTTAACCGTTCTTTAGCATTGATCCGAAAATGAAAATTACACTTAGGACAGACCTTTAAATTCTTTTCAATATCTTTATGATAAGTTATCTGGGCGCAACGATTGCATTTGACCCACAATCCATCTGGGATTTCTTTCTTTTCTACCTGAGAGTCTACTCCTTGATGGAGTTCCCGTTCCGATTTTACAGTAATATATTTGGGCTTTGTTTTAAATAAGTCCTTTAACAAAAATTCCACTCCTATTCAGCCTTGTATCGATGATGAAAACAGCGGCAATATTGTATTACAAATTTAACAATATTCGTGAAAAAAATCAGGAGTCCTCCTTGTTATCTTTGTAAGGCATTATTAATGACTTCGTTAGCTTCTTCGATTTCCATCTCTGAAACCATTACCTCAATATTTTTTTCTTCTTTAAACGTAACTTTTGATTCTTTCAGCTTAACCATGATGCCTTCAATCTCCAATAATTCTTTAAGAATGGAAGCAACTTTACGGTTAGGGGCTATATATACAACCATCCACATCATAATTCCCCACTTTTTTTAGCTTACTTTATCAGAATATATGAGAAGGTTATTGTTGTCAAGATCTTGTCAGAGTTTGCCAGTTAACGGTCATTTATCGACCAGGGTCAGGAGGGATACCAATCTGTATCCTTTTAAATAAGTATAGAAAACCAACCTTACCAAATTTTTAAAAAAATCTTAAAAAAAGAAACCGGTTTAACCAAGAATAATTTTCAAGGGTTAACCGGTTATGTAAAATTTTGATTTCCTCGCTAATCATTTTAAATCTATACAGAAGCGGTTGCCATCATCAGATAGCCGGGGTTATCCTCACCTTCGGCTATTCCAAATTGACTATCCTTAAGGGTCAACGAATTTAAAAAATCCCCGTTAATTACCGCTTTGGTTTTGCCAATAATTTTACCATCTTCAATCAACAAGCCCTGGTCAGCAGTAAGTGAAAAACTACCCGAACTCGAATCTTGAGTATGAAGGCCTAATATCGATAGGACAATTAAACCGCGATCAACTGTTCGAATCAACTCATCCCAATAAAGGGTTGGGGAACCGGTTTGCAAAAACACCCCTCTACCGCCTGCTGGAAGGGGCGTAGGCGGCATGCCAATTTTTTTACCGTATTTAACACTTAGGATTGGGCTTTGTAACCGGCCTGCATTGATTAAGATGATTTCCCCTCCCGGTACTCCTTCGTTGGTGCAGGGATAAGAAAACGAACGCCAGGGAAGTAAATTATTTATCTTAATCTGTAAATCTTCCCTTAACACCTGCGAATGGTTGAGGAAATCTTCCACTGAAAACCGGCTTTGCCGGTTCACTACCAAACTACCGTATAAATTATTAATTAAAAAATATCCTAAAAATGCTTCAAAGATGTCCGGTGGAAATAATAATTTTAAAGGGCCGGATTTTATACTAGGTGCGGGTTTTTCTAAGAGTTTTCCGATTCGGCCGGTCTCTTCAATTATCCGATTGGTTTCAGTTTCTTCCGGCCATTTTTTTTCCTGATAAGAAAGGCCGTAGCTATCGTTAACCTCAAAAAAGAATTCAACCGGCGTTTGGGTGTATCGCTCCAGCAATCCTTGGGAATTAGCCACAGTCCTCAAGTCCTCATAACATTTGAGTTTTCCGTCGACTTTCCGCAGGCCCAAACCTAATAACCTTTTTAGTCCTTGATCTAATAGTTTAAAAGGTTCCTCGCTTTCCTCCCGGACGATTGCTTTGGCTTGAATATCCTCTAGCAATACATTGGGTATTTTCTGTTGGGGGTTAAATAATCCGGCTCCGTCCTGATCATAATAAGCAGTGGTTTTCCAGGTTTTTATATTCTCTTGGAAAGCTTCAATCAATTTTAAATCCAATTTGGTTGAGGTGAAACGGTTTTCTTTCCAAATCAAATACAATTCTCCGGAGATACTCCTTTTATAAGCTGGCGCTGAATATGGCCCACCGATTCGATTATCTTTCAACCCGACTTCCAGGCCCTTAGACTCGTGAAGGTCAAACCGCCAACCTTCTAAATCAGTATCGTATTTTAAATAATTTACCAAAGAATCGATTAATTTTTGATATAATTCCAATTTACTTGCCCCCAATCATAATCTCAGGGTTAGCGGCGATTAATAAAAATAAATGTGAACCACCACAACTAGGAACTGATTGACCCATTTTGCCACAGGTCCCCATGGCGTCAATTTGTAACGGACCTAATCCAGTGATTACCGATTGGAGCACCGAAAGGACTTTGCCGCTAAAAATAGCCGGTTTATAGAGGATCGGCGTTTCCCCTAACAGATAAATCCCGCTACAATGAAAGACAAAATCTCCAAAAGCCGGGTTAACCTGGCCGCCTTGAAAACCGGTTAAGTATAATACTTTTTCATCCGGTTTAACTAGTCCATTCTCAATCAAGATACGGTAAAGAATATCCGGTTTTACCTCTTCAAGCGGCAATTCGATAGGGATCGGGCTTTCAATTTCAATTCGAATATTAGACATCCTGGCAATCGGAAGTTGATAAAAATTTTCCACCCGCTCGGCGCCGGTATATGGAACCCCGGCTTTAGCGGCTGAAAAGATATCTGCTAACCCAGCCTGGAGCTTTCCATGATCCACTATTTTAACGGTTAGGCGTTCGGCGCCAACGGCGCTAACCGGTTGGTAGGCATAGTCTCCCTCAATTGGGCCATCAATAATTGAGAGCTTAGGGTTGGCCACCACCATACCGGTCTTCATCCGGCCATTCTCCCCTAATATTGAACTTTCCAAGGCATCGGTTTCGGCTGCATGTCCAAAAGCTTCGTGAGCCAATCCTTTTGCCAGAGCATAATCAATTACTAATTTATAATGCCCGGCTGAAAGATCATCAGCCGTTAAAAGATCCAAACTAAGGTTAGCGGCTTTTTTAGCGCGTTCCCACAAACGGATCAGGTTTTGAGGATCAATAATGACCCGGAGATCGGTCCCGGGAAGATTGGCATAGGTTGTTGTTGTCCTTGTACCGGACTTGGCGGTAATCACATGATAGACAAAAGAACGCGGTGTGTTAAAGATAACGTCGGTGCCGTCGCTTCTGGCGATACGCCATTCTTCATCTGTTAGCTTCAAAAAAGTCCGGACCGACAACCGTTGGTCAATAGCAGCCACCTGTTGATTGAGCGACTGTAAGCGCTCTTCAATCTCAATCAAATTTACGCTGCCATAAGGGTAATCCTGTCGAACTTCCAACCTTTTTTTGAGGGGTGGGATTTTAAAAATTTCTTGGTTTGATTCACCATCAAATTTTTCCCCTTGTTCAGCTAGGAAAGCAGCCTTTTCGATTAGTTCCGCTGTTACTTCGGAACTTAATTGATCAGCGGCGGCGAATCCCATGTATCCCCTTTGATTGAAAACTTGGATCCCGATCCCTTCCAATGTGCCGGTACTAACGTCTTCTGTCCGGCCATTGTTAATATTGACCGTTAAATCTTTCCGGCTTTGAACCCTTGCTATAAAATAAAGCCCTTTTTCTTTAGCTTTATGATGGCAAGTTTCAATAATCCGATCATTCGAATCGACTCTCATCTGATACCCCTTTTCCCAAAAGCGAATAAGAAACCCCTTATTTTTTAGAATATCCTATGTTTTTATCAATAACCGTCTCATAAACCCTTGAATTCAAGGCTAATTTGATAGATAATTATAATTTTAGATTGCCCGCATCATTATTGATTATTCTAAGATCCATTAATGTGAACGGATAACTTAATCTAATTCAAGTGTTCGGCCCGAAATCTAGTTTCAGCTGCTACAACTTGAGGAGCAAATAATTCGATCAAATTTTCACTACAGTGTATCAGATCAAAATCAGGGTTCCATGAAAAGAAATCTAAAGTTAAAAACCTTTGTTCCGGAAACATTTGAATTAAAATAAAAGTAGCTTCAAATTCACAGCTAATCAAAATAATTGGTTGAACTGAGGTCCGGACTACCCAATTCGAATTATCGGCCGCCAGCGCTTTAGCTATTTCAGACGTTAATTGTAAAGGGTTTTCCCATAAATTATTTTGGCACAGATAAAGATCAGCCAGATAATGCCTTCCCAATTTTATATTCATCCCCGGACAGCCCTCCCCGGGAAATTCTAATATTTTTTCAATTCATCTAAATCATAATATGATTTAGGTAAGGCCCTCGGTGAAGTTTTCAGCAAAAAAATGGAATTACTTATTTAGAAGCGCTTCCAAATCAGAAAGTAACTTGCGGATATCCGCTAATTGATTACCGGTTTTTTCCAAAGAATTATCTTCGATTTGACGCCGTAAATTCAGTACCGAATGTTCCAAATCGGTTACCGTCCGATCCAGCATGAAGTTGGCCAAAGTTGGCTGCGGCTGTTTCTGGCGAGGAACCGCGGCGTTCAATTCATACTGTTCTCCCCATGTTGGAATGGACGGCTCAATGCCAAATTTTTGACGGATCAAAGCAGTCAATTCTTTCTGGGCGCTATTTTCACCATGAATAATAAAAATTCCCCGGGGCAAACTCTCAAAGGCTCCCAACCAATCCATTAACCCCGCTTGATCGGCATGGGCTGAAAATCCTCCAATGGAATGAATTTGAGCCCTAACTCCAATCTCTTCTCCCATAATTTTGACAATCTTAGCTCCCTCCAGGAGCCTTCGTCCCAAGGTACCTTCAGCTTGATATCCGACAAATAGGATGTGGGATTCGAGCCTCCAAAGGTTATGTTTTAAGTGGTGGAGGATCCGGCCTGCCTCGCACATCCCGCTTGCTGAGATGATAACTGCCCCTTTGGCGATCTCGTTTAAACGGCGCGACTCATCGGCGGTACGGATGAAATTGAGATTATAAAACTCGAAGGGGCTTTGGTTTTGGGCAAGCATTTTTAAAGTCGGTTCGTCATAGTAGCCTGAGCTGTCACGATAGATTTCGGTTGCCGAAACAGCCATCGGGCTATCAATGTAAACCGGGACTCTGGGTATTTCACCTTTTAAAAGTAAAGTCCGGATATGATAAAGTAAATCCTGGGTTCGGCCAACCGCAAAAGCTGGAATTACCAGGTTCCCTCCACTTTCAACACTATCGATGATCATTTTCTTTAATTGCCTGATTCTATCTTCGGAATCCTCATGCAACCGGTTTCCATAAGTTGATTCGAGTAATAAATAATCCCCATTCCTGACATAAGCGGGATCCCGGATAATCGGCTGGTTTTTTTGGCCTAAGTCCCCGGAACATACGATTTTGGTGGTTGTCCCAGCTTCGGTAATATAAATTTCTATTATCGACGAACCTAAGATATGGCCTGCGTCTAAAAAACGAATTTTAATTTCCGGGACGGGGTTGAATTCCTCTTCGTAATTTACAGCCTGAAAATACTTTAAACAGTTTAGCGCATCCACTGAAGTATATAATGGTTCTAATGGAGGTTGGCCTTTTCTGGTGCGCTTCCGGTTACGCCATTCCATCTCCATCTCCTGTATATGGCCGGAATCCGGCAACATGATTCGGCACAATTCAACCGTTGCCTTAGTGGCAAATATTCTTTTAGAGAAACCGTTTTTAACTAATTTAGGGATTAACCCGGAGTGGTCTATATGGGAATGGCTTAGTAAAACAAAATCCAATTCAGCCGGATTAAACAAAAAGCCGCGGTCGTTTAAATTGCGAATTTCTTTATTACCCTGAAACATACCACAATCTACTACAAAACGATAATGATCGGTTTCAATAAGATAACAAGAGCCGGTGACTGTGCCTGCCGCCCCACAAAAAGTAATTTTCATTTTGTTACCTCCATTTATTTAATTATAAAAGAATCCTTTGACAAATACTAAACTCTCTGCTATACTAAGAAATGCAGTTTTTCGGGGTGTGGCTCAGCTTGGTAGAGCGTTCGGTTCGGGACCGAAAGGCCGGAGGTTCAAATCCTCTCACCCCGACCATTTATTAAATCTATAAAAGCCGAAGGGCTTTTATTTTTTTAAATAAATATCATAGAATGAATTAACTAACAAAATATTCGTTAAATCAGGTATATTTCCTTTTTTATCAGTCATTTAACTTTAATTTCCAATTTTTGGATTATCCTTTCTTAATATAGGTTTTAAGCATAAATGTATTACTTGGATGAACATTCTTAGGCAAACAAACCAAAAACAGTCAAATCGTCGAACGATTCGGCTGTTTTTAGTTAAGCATTGAATTTTATTTAACTATAACTTAATGGTTGTAGCTGCTAATGCCAATGGCTAATAACCAAAAAGATACTACAGTCTCGGCACAGCCTAATATACAAAACCAGTGGTCAGAACATATTCTTTCGTCGGAGCAGCACTACTCCGATTGCAGCCAAAACAACTGAAATTATTATTGTGAACATAAAAGCATAGGGTGAATGCTGCATTGGCACTACTACATTCATCCCAAAAAAACTGGCGACCATGGTCGGAAGGGCTAAAATAATCGTCACCGAAGTTAAAAACTTCATAACGATATTCAAGTTGTTAGAGATAATCGAGGCAAAAGCATCCATTGTACCAGTCAGAATATCACTATAAGTCTGACACATCTCAATCGCCTGTTTATTCTCGGTAATTACATCTTCAAGCAATTCCTCATCCTCAGGGTACATCTTTAAAATATGTGTAGTCATCGCAGTATCCGGATCGACATTAGCCATCGGCGATTTAAGTTGTAACCTCAAAAGTTTTTCCATTACAATTTCATTGGCCCGCAGTGAGGTAGTAAAATAAACTAGGCTTTTTTGGAGGTTTAATAACCTAATCAATTCTTCATTCCTCATGGAACAATGCAGTTTGTTTTCGATTTCACTTGATTTTTTATCGATTTGTTGCAGGTACCGCAAAAAATAAGTGGCGGTCTTAAATAGCATCTGCAAGACAAAGCGGGTTTTTTTAAAGGTATAAAAGGCACGGTTCTTACCATACTCAAACTCGGTGACGATTGGGTTCTCTTTTAAACATATCGTAACGATGGAATGCTCGGTAACAATAATCCCTAAAGGGACTGTATCATAATAAAGGGATCCATTTTCACCCTCGGAGATCGGTACATTGATCAAGATCAGGAGTTGGCCTTCGTCAACCTCGATCCGGGAACGTTCTTCGGCGTCAAGCGCAGCCCGTAATAGATCGGAGTTAATATTCGCCAAATCTGCAACTTTAGTAAGTTCCGCTTCGGGAGGATTAATCAAATTAATCCAGATCCCTTTTTCTGCCAAGTTGTCAATGGCGGTTAATTCACCGGTTACAGTGAGATAAGCGCGGAGCATAAGGCTGTCTCCCCTTCCAATTAGTATAGTTTAAGTGCAGTTTTACCTGAGTTCCATTGGAAGATGTACCAGCCTTATGAGCAAGGAGAAAATTATAATAAAGGTAAACTGGCGGTCTCCGACAATGGAATATACTTAATCGATATTTGGTTAAAAAACCTAATTAATCTCCAACTACTAGGGTCTCCCTCCACTGTCTTCACCTACCTTTTATTCGTGAGAATTTATTTTCTCTTTCACTATATGCCTGCTGATTTAGATTGTCAACTGAATTTAGTTAAAATTTATATTTCTACCCCCTAAAATAACCAAACATTCAATCATTATTAACGCTAAATTCTACCAATAGATTGATATTTGAAAAACTGATTATGAACAATACATGAAAATCATCTTGGCTTAATTGCATCATCAATCAAAGTAAACTAAGATATTATTAGAATAAGCTAATAAGGAAAAAACATGCTTCAGAATACCGACAAACAACAACCATTTTCCTTTCGGCAATTGCTATTTTTCTTTTGGCCTTTAGCTTTACAAGCATTTTCCCAGAGTTTTACTTATCCTTTAGTTGCGATGATTGCTTCCCGAGGTTCGGGAGGAGCGCTCAATCATGCCGGAATGGCCCAAGCACATTCAATTATGTTCTTTCTGGGCACCTTTGGTGGATTTGGCTTATTGACCACTGGATTGGTTTACGGTAAAACACGGAAAGGATTTTCCCATTTTAGTTTAGTCAATAACCTGATGGCCGTCGCTATTTGCCTTTTACAACTCTTCCTCTGCCTTCCTTGGGTGGCTCATTTTCTTTTGAGTGATTTAATCGGGCTACCGCAATCGATTGAAAAAACAGCTCATTTAGTGCTTCTTTATAGCATTCCTTTTAACTTTTTATTATTCATTCGCAATCCTTTTCAAGTAGCCCTTTATAATAATCAAGCCACTGGAAAAGCCGGTTTTGCAACTATTTTCCGCATAGCCCTTTCGGTTATCCTTTCCCCGGTTTTTTGCGCTTTGAATTTGGTTGGACCATTTTGGGCCACGGTTTGCCTAACTTTGGCGGCTGCAGTGGAAGTATTGTTATCTTGGTTTTTCAGCCGCCAAATAATTAAAAATCTTAGTGAAGCTGCAACTAAAGTCGCGACTAGAGAAATTTTAAATTTTAACTTTATTCTTTCCCTTGGCGGTGGTTTTATATGGCTTTCTCAGCTAATATTAGGGGCATTTATCGTTAGGACCCCTGACCCGGAAAGAATAGCCCCGATCTATTTTGTAACAGCTGGAATAGTGAATTCATTCTCAGCCGGGGCTACCCGAATGCATACGGTAGTATTGGCCTTTCCACCCAAACATAAAAGAGATCTGTCTTCCCTCAAATTTGTATTAATAATCGGGTTTATTTTCGCCGGTATTCTTTTAATGCTTTTGATCCCATCGATAGCAAATTGGTACTTTATCAATATTCAAAGACTTAAAACTAATGACTTATCGCTGGTTTATGCTACAGTAATTGCCTTTATGGCCCATCCGTTTGTTGTTGCTTTACGATCCCGCCTCGAAGGTTTGGCTGCCTATCAAAAAAAGCCGGGATTTATTTTAATAGGCCAACTAGTATTCATGGCGGCTATTTTTTTATCCGGGTCAATCCTACTCTCGGTAAAAACATCAGGAAACCTCATCGGACCTATTGGCTATCTCGCTGCCAATTTAACTGCCGCTTTATCGTTAAGGTTGCTTTTAAATTATAGGCATAAAATCCGGATTATCAGAAAATATTCTTACACCGTTTTTAGTCAATACTTTAATCGAATAATTTATAGAAATTAATAAGAAAATCCCGTTAAGGGATCTTCTTTATTGTGAAAACTGTCTTTCTGGCATAGTACAGCTTTGGCTTAATTGTTCTTAGTTTCGTTGATTTCCACTTTCACTCTCTTTTCCTCTTGCTTTTTTTCCAATACAGCTTTTACTACTAAACCTTCATTGGCATTGATTGTTTTATCCCAAACTTCATAATTGGCGATACTGATTTTAACCTTATGCAATCCGGGATTAAGCTGTAGTGTTAAGGGAGTATTGCCATAAAAAACATTATTTATTTCAACATCAGCACCCTCGGGAGTCGAATAAAACTGCACATTCACTTTTTCGGGAATTACTGCCTTTTTTGCTTCCATTTGAACTATTATTTCTTTTACCCCTGATTCAAGAGCCTTTTGTAATAATTTTCTTTCATTTAAATCGCTCGTATTTGAGTTATTGTCGGTATTTATTACTTCATCCTGAGCCGAAAGCAAAGTTGCGTATTGAATATTTCCGGTATTCATATCCAAAATTTTTATGTTCAGGTTTAATTCAGTTAATATTTTTTCGGTAGAAATTCCATAGCCTTTAAATTTTACTGTTTTTTCCCCATAAGTCAAAACCGAACCCGTTATTAAATAATCTGCCCCTAATAATTTCCCAACTTGGACAGCTGTTTTCGTCGAATCAACCAACCCAGACATGGTAAAACCTTGTTCAGTTATAATCGATTTTAGTTTAGTCCTTTCAACAACAGTAAAATTGCCGGTCTTATGTAGCAAAGTGCTAAGAATTTCAGTTGAAACTTCATCAATATTTCGAAGCCCTTTTCCGGTTTGGTCAGTGAAATCAACCACAGCGACAGTAACCTTCAAATTTTCCTGGGCAAAAGCCAACGTCCCGAAGGTTATTACGGACAGCAAAAAAAAGACAATCATTTTTTTAGAAAATTCCATCGTATCCTCCTATGTCCGATATTTTGATCCTTATTTTTATATCTTTAAAATTATATCACAAAAAGGAAATTTATAACAATAGCATATCAATAATATGATCTACTTTAAACATTTGCCTTGAAGTTAATTAATTTAGTAATGAAAAATTTTACCGGGTTTTGAATTGCATTTTTTTGCTTATTCTATTTGTCCAAATCCTTTAAACAAAATCATCAGATTTTTATAAAAAAAAAGACCAACCTTTTCTGGCTGATCTTTAAGTATTATGCTTACCTTTAGCTTACTTTTACCTCAACCTTTCCATTATCCTGCACGAACTTAATGGTTTTCATCGGGCATTTTTCAATACAAATCCCACAAGCGGTACACTTTTCGGAGTTTATCTCCGCCAGGTTATCGGTTACAGTAATGGCCTGTTCAGGACAGTTTTTGGCACAAATACCGCAACCGATACACCCCACTTTACAAGCCTTGCGAACCTCCGGACCTTTATTATAGCTCTTGCAAAGGACCATTACCCGGTAATCATCGTCGATTAGTTTCATTAACCCCCGAGGGCAAGCTTTTACGCATGCTCCGCAACCGGTGCAACGTTTGGTATTGACTTCGGGAAGGCCGTTTTCGTTAATTGTAAGAGCTTCAAACATACATGCCCTAACGCAATTCCCCAATCCAAGACAGCCGTATTCACACATTTTCGGACCGCCGTTTAACATTCCGGCCGCGGCGCAATCCGCCACCCCCATGTAATAAAAACGGTCGACCCTCTCTGCTTTGCCACCTTGACAGACAACCCTGGCAAATTTCGGTTTCGCGTTACTGTCAAATTCAACACCCATTATCACAGCTATTTTAGCAGCTACCGGCGCTTTTCCTACCGGACAAGCGCCGACCGGTGCCGTCCCATTGACAACCGCTTCCGCCAAACCGCTACAGCCGGGATAACCGCAAGCCCCACAATTGGCCCCTGGTAAAACCCCGATAATTTCCCCAATTTTAGGGTCGGATTCCACTGCCAATTTCTTGGAGGCAAAAGCTAAGATCCAGCCGAAGATGAGGCCCATAGCTCCTAATAATGCTATTGCTACCCAAACCAAAGTCATCATTAAACCCCCTTAGAACAACCGGCCAAGATACGCTTGATAATCCGACCAGTTAAAATTGGCAAAATATAGGAATAACTTTTTTAAATCCAAACCGGTAAACCCCAAAAAAGCGATCGACATCAAGCTGGCGGTCAAGAGCGCAATGGGGAATCCTTGCAAGGATTTGGGAATCGGGGCTGTCACCCAACGTTCCCGAATCCCGGCAAATAAAACAATGGCCAGGGTAAATCCGAGTGCTGCGGCGACTCCGTTTAAAACCGAATTTAAAAAACCATAATTGAGATTAAAGTTGATCAGGGCTACTCCTAAAACGGCACAGTTGGTAGTGATTAACGGTAAATAAATACCTAAGGCCTGATAAAGGCCGTGACTGGTTTTCTTTAAGACCGTCTCGACAAATTGGACCAAAACCGCAATTACCAAAATATAGGTTAAGGTTTGCAGTACTTCCACATGATAATACTCAAGGATTTTTTGGATCCCATAAGTGATTCCGGAAGCGAGCCCCATTACGAAAGTAACCGCAAAACCCATTCCCAGCGCGGTTTCAATTTTTTTGGATACTCCCAAAAAGGGACAAATCCCCAAAAATTGCGATAATACAAAGTTATTGATCAAGATTGCTCCAAAGACAATAACCAGCGTATCAATCATTTTTAGCCTCCTTCCTGTGGCCCAGCCAATTAATGAACCCTAACATCAAACCGAGAGTGATAAAGGCGCCTGGAGGTAAAATCATGATTAAGGCGGCGATATCTTTGGAAAAAAGCTGAAAGCCGGCAAACCCATAATCTTTGGCTGCAAAGAAAGTGCCGGTCCCTAATAATTCCCTAACGGCGCTTATTCCAGTTAAAGCTAAGGTAAAACCCAGTCCCATCCCAATGCCATCCGCCAATGAGTCCGATACCTTTTGTTTATAAGCGAAGGCTTCAGCCCGAGCGAAGATAATACAATTAACCACAATTAGGGGAATATAAATACCAAGCACCGCATGGAGTCCCGGGACATAAGCGGCCATAATTTTATCTACAATAGTAACGAAGGCAGCTATCACCACAATGAAGATCGGGATCCTTAATTCATCAGGAGTAATCTTGCGTAGTGCCGAGATGAGCACATTTGATCCGACCAACACAAAGGTGGCGGCAATCCCCATGCCGATGCCGTTAACTACCGCCAAACTAAGCGCCAGTGTCGGACACATCCCCAGAACCAAGCGGAACGTTGGGTTTTCGTTAAAAATTCCGTTTTTGAGTGTTTTAAAAAACCCCATTCTTTCACCACCCAATTATTTTAATTTGATAAAAAACTTTTCAAACCGAAACTTTTAGGGATTCAGTTTGGTCTCATCGGTTACGGCATCAACCTTGACCGCGCTATCTTGCCCTTGTTGCCAACGGTGAAAATCGAACACTTGGTTGACACCGCGTAACACCGCCCGGGAGGAAATAGTCGCTCCGGTAATAGCCTGGACTTCTCCGCCATCTTTAGTAACCTTCAACTCTTGCTCGGCATTAGCCTGAGTAATCGCTGTTTGCTCGATAAAACCGGGGTCGGTAACGTTAGTGCCCAATCCAGGCGATTCTTTTTGGTCGAGAACCTTTACTTTTCCGAGTTTCCCATCGGTATTGATTCCGATAAGCATCACAATATTACTGCTATAGCCGGGTGAAGCCACTTTACAGACCCAACCGACTTTGGTCCCTTGTTTGGTCCCGATTTTAACATTTTGGACGAATGAGAACTCGGGTTTTTTAGTGATTGCTCCCATCAATTCGGTGTCTTCGGTAAATAAATCCGCCTCCGGCAAGACTTGTTGGTAAGCGCTTGCTTCGGATTGAGCTTTGAATGCTTCAATCTTCGGATTTGTAAATGAGTCAACCAGCGCCAATGTGCCTGCGGCTATGCCGGAAATCACCGCCAATACTATCATTAATCGCAAATATTCACGCACCGGACTTCACCTCCCCGAAACGAGCCGGAACGGTCATCTGATCAATCAAAGGAGTTACTGCGTTCATGATTAAGATGGCATAACAAACTCCTTCGGGATAACCGCCGAAAATCCGAATTAATACGGTTAAAATTCCACAACCAATTCCAAAGTAGATCCGTCCTTTTTTAGTAACCGGGGAGGTTACCCAGTCGGTGGCCATAAAAAAAGCGCCTAAAAATAAACCACCCGCTAAAACCTGTAACAACGGATCTTTTTGAAATACCAATGATAATACGATTACGGTTCCGAAATAGGCGCCAGGAATCCGCCAATCGATAATGCCTTTATAAATCAGATATAATCCGCCAAGCAGTAATAACAAAG
>JAEZJK010000078.1 GCA_023415835.1 Bacillota bacterium | reverse complement strand
TAATTGAGCGAGTTTCATAATTACAAAAATTTATCTTCGCATGCAATATATAGTGTAGGTTTTATTTTAGTCTATCAATATATTGTATGCGAAGCCAGAAAAAAGGAATTATGAAACCGCCTAAATTTAGTAATCCGGCAAATAAATGTACCGGCTGTATCAGTGATATCTGTGATAATTGTTAATTTAATATCTGTATTAATCTGCATTAATCCTATCTAATACAGGGTTTTTTGTTTGACAGGATTTACAGATTTACAGATTATTTATCAACAACTATCTCATACAGAGCCAAAATATGATAGCTATTAGTTGTTAGTTTTATAGCCACGAGGCAAAGCCAAAGGCTATTAGCTAACAGCTAATAGCATATGTTAGAATCCCAGTCTATTTCACTAGCGGATAACCTTTATTTACCCAACCGCTGGGTGCATTGGAAGGCATTCCGGTGCCGCCGTTCATCGACACTGCGTCATATCCCAGTAATCTCAATCCGGCTACGGCCTGTCCGGCAGTTTGCCCGGTGTAACAATAAACAATCAGCTTTTTATCTTTCGGTAAAGTATTGAACTTTGTTTCCATTCCCTTACCAAACGGGATATTAACCGCGCCCTCAATATGCCCTTTCGCGTAATCCTGGGCTGATCTAACCGAAAGAAATACTACCCCCGGATCTTTCTTATCCAATAAAGCCTTGGCGTCGGCTTCACTAATCTTATAATTGGCGTAAGTAGTGCCTTTTACCGCCTCTAATCCTTTAAGATATGCCGCTACCGCTGTTTTAATCTCAGGATTAACTGCTACAGTTGTTTCCGGGAAAGAATTGGCTTTGGTCTCGGTTACTTCGGCAACGCCTTCGACTTTGGCAATGCCCAAATCCCAACCGAGGTTGACCGATTTAGCGTTAAACCCGGCCATATTTAATAAAGCCACCGCTTGTCCGGCTGTTTGGCCGGTGTAACAATAAACCATAACTGTTTTATCTTTAGGGAGTTTCTCCAGGTTGTCGCTGATCGGGATTCCCCAGGGAGCATTGACTGCACCCTTGATATGTCCCTTGGCGTATACATCCGGTTGACGGATGTCCAGGATGAACATGGGTTCATTGGCTTTAACTTTGGCTATGAAATCTTTTTCGCTAATCTTGTAGATGTCAGCCGGCATGTTGGTAAAATAGGCGTTAACCGCATCTTCAACCGGAGATTTGGCTGAGACTGCCGTTACCCCAACCATTAAACCGACCACTGCTAAAACGATGAACCACTTTAAACTGAGACTTTTCATTTGTAAACCTCCTCTAATTATTAATTTTTGATCCGCATTTCACAAATACAACCATACTTTGGCTGCATTAGTTTAAAATAAGGCCTTAACCGCAATTTATTTAGCAATCCTCACGAACATTAGCTGATAGGCGTTTGCTATTTCCTTAAAGGCTAAGAGCCAACAGCAATAACATGATCATGAAACCCGGTTAACCATTGATTAATTTACGGGCGCAAGCATCCAGGGTTTGCGGTGAAATCCCTTCGGATATCGTTTCTACCACCTTACCGTCTTTCACCAAAACCACAGCCGGAAGAGTTTTAGGAGCCGCTTTACATACTTTTTCAATCAAAGAAGCCGATTTATAAACGTCGATATTCGAGACCGAGATATCCGACTTGTACTGGGATTTGATCTTTTCGACCTCCGGTAAGAGACAACGGCAACTTTCATTAGTGGGTTCCCAAACATAAAGCAAACAAGGGCGTTCGCCATGCAGCAACTGGTGGTAATACTCGGATTCAGCCAGGTATCGTTCAACGGTTACAGCTGCAATGGCCCCATCGCCGACAGCGGTTGAAACTTGCCGTAATAGCTTTTCCCGGACATCCCCGACGGCATAAACCCCTTCAATATTCGTCTCCATCTGCTCGTTGGTTTTGAGATAACCCCGTTCATTCATGTTAAGCAGGCCTTTAAAAAGTTCGGTATTGGGAAGGTACCCGATAAACAAGAAACAACCGTCAACCTTAACCGGTACAATTTCTCCGGTTTTGGTATGCTTTAGGTTGACCTGATTCAAACGTTCTCCTCCGACAAACTCATCAACCATGGTGTTCCAGGCGAACTCCATTTTGGGATTGGCAAAAGCTTGTTCTTGGGCTATTTTGTTGGCATCTAGAATTCCCTGATCGTGAATTACCGAGACTATTACCTTCTTAGCGAACTTGGTTAAAAATAATCCCTCTTCAATGGCCGCATCCCCGCTGCCAACCATCATTACCACTTTGTCAGTATAAAACGCGGCGTCACAGGTGGCGCAAAAAGAGATGCCCTTATCATAAAGGAAGTACTCTTCATTTTTAGCGCCGGTGAGCCGGGGTTTGCCACCCGTAGCCACAATCACCGCTTTGGCCCGGTAATCGACCCGGAAGGTTTCCACCAGTTTAGTCCCGTCTTCCAAGACTTTAAACCCTTTAACATCAGTCAGTTTGAATTCCACGCCGAGACGCTTCGCCTGTTTCTCAAAGAGCCTCATTAAGGCGACTCCTTCGAGAGGTTCCGGAAAACCGGGATAATTTTCGATCTCATTGGTATAGGTGGCTAGCCCGCCGACTAACGACTTTTCAATCAGGATAGTTTTCAGGCGGGCCCGGCCGCAATAGATACCGGTAGTCAAACCGGCTGCTCCTCCGCCAATGATCACCACATCATAATCTAAAACTTTCTTTTCCATTCGGGGGCCTCCGTTATAAGAAATTATAGGAAATATTTCACTAGCAGTTTGCTGCCGATCCAGGCGCCGACAAACATGAAGGCCATATAAATCCAGCCATGCAAGGAAGACGAAGCGATTCCGCTAAATAAGGCCCCGATATTACAACCGAAGGCGATCCGCGCCCCATATCCCATTAATAAGCCGCCGCAAACTGCCGCGATAACCTGGGAAACCGACTTAATCTTCTTGATTTTAAACTGGGAAGCAGCCAGTGACGCCAGTAAGGCCCCGACAATCACCCCGAGATTCATCAGAGAGCCTTCGTGGGTCAAAAAACTCAAATTTAAGGCGTTTTTATGAGGTCCAGCAAAGTAAAACCATTTTTCCACATGGACTCCGAAGGTCTTGGCAATCCAGGCTCCCCAGTAAGAAAACGGTGTGGTTACGCCCCAAGGTATTTTGGAAATTGCAAATAGGGCGATGTTTAAAACTGCAAGTAAAATCGCGCCGGTTGTATACGGCCAAGCGTCTTTGACCACTGCTTTAAAGATTTTATTTTCTTGCAAATTCATTTTTCAACCCTCACTTCGTTTTCTCGATATAAACTTCCCATTCGCCCTCGGAAGTTTCTTCGATATCGACGTTATGTCCCTCTTTCCGGGCCCATTCCGGAACATTCTTCATGGCGCAACTATGGTCAATCTCTACTATTAACGTGTCTCCGATTTTCAACTCCGCCATTTTCTTTTGGGTTTTAATCAAAGGAACCGGACAAGCCTCTCCCATACAGTCCAGACGATATTCAGCCATTTTCCGATACTCCTCTCTAATTTTTTAATAATCAGTATCCTACGTTTCATTGAACAAGACTTTGTTAACTGCTTTTTCTCTTACCCCACCGGTCGGCCAGATAATATAGGCCGCCTAGGACCGCTAGTTGTAAAATGAATGCCAGCGGCCAACCGATTAACGACGGGAGGTGTACTTTTGGAGCAGAAGATATTAAGATCTTATTCCACCAACCAAAATCCCGTGCCCCCCAGAGACTTCCAATTATAAAGAAGATTAATGAGAGCCATTGCATCATGAACCCTTCGCCAACCCTCATCAAAGTTCCGGAAGCGCATCCGCCGGAGATAACCGCGCCGATTCCGAAGAGCAGCGCTCCGATTGCCTCATGTAAACCGGCCGGGTTTACCGATCCCGGGACACCTTTACCGCCTTGGACGGCCATAAATTGTATTACCCCAAAGCCAACCAGGGCAATGGCGATGGCCAGCAAAACCGCTTTCGATAATGAAGTTCCGCCGGTCAAAACCGGATCGCGGAACGCTGCAGTAAAACAGAAACGGGATTTTTGAAGGACCACCCCGAAGCCAATCCCGAAAACCCAGGCAATCGCCAAGCCCATCGAAATTTGACCGAAAACAAACGCCAGGGCGATCACCGCTACTAAGAGCCCGATAGCTATCGGTAACTGATTCTTCTTCTTTTTCGGACTACGCTTTACAGCAGCCCCACCGGAAACCGAAGCTTGAACAGACAATTAATACCCCTCCTTTGTTCCATTTTTCACAAACTCTCTACAATTTAATTATAAAGCTTAAAATACAAATAGAATAATAAGAATTTGTTATGATGCATAAATCTTTCTTGATATCGCCAGAATTAACTGGTGAAATCGGGGAGGAAAACCGGGAAAGTATCCGAATTTATAATATAATCCGAAAAGGGAGATTGGAAATGAATATCGACCATCTCAAAGCCTTTGTTGAAACCGTCCAACTTTCCAGTATCTCGAAAGCGGCCGACCGGCTCCACCTCACTCAACCGGCAGTCAGCTTGCAGATACAAAGTTTGGAATCATCAATCGGATATCAACTCTTGACCCGAAGTAACCGGGGAGTTCAGCTCACTGAGTATGGGAAGGTTTTTTATTCTTATGCCCAAAGTTTCTTGAGCTTGTGGGATAATCTGCAACATGATTTAAAAAACATCCAAGCTGGTAACACTGCTCCCCTTCAAGTAGGGACATGTCCCGCCATCGGCCAATATGCCCTTCCTTGCGCTATCTATCTGTTTAAGCAAAAATTTCCCCAAATCAGGATCTCAGTCCAAAGCATGACCAGCGAGGCAATTTTGAATGAAATCAGGGACCATACCCTTCAGATTGGTTTCTTGGAAGGAACCCCCGCTGTTTCCGATTTATACGTTCACGTAGTGCTGCAATCGGAATTAATGCTAGTCGGAAAGCCTAACAATCATCTACAAACCATCACTTTGGGAGACCTTACCAGCCTCCCTTTGGTTTTAACCCCGGATACTTGCGATGTGCGCCGCTCCCTCAAGAAAAACCTTGCCCAATACAAAATGGATGATCAAAAACTCCAACCCTTTTTGGAGCTTGACGGCTTGGAGAGTGTTAAATCCGCTATCCTGTCAGGCCACGGCCTTTCGTTCTTCCCCTATTTAGCTATTAAAAAAGAACTTTTCTCTGGAGAATTGCAACCGGTGGAAATTAAAGACGCCAAACTGGAGATTACTTTCTCGATGGTTTGGCGGAAAGATGAAACCTTATCGGAACAAGGAAACAAATTTGTTGATTTTATCAAGACCGAAGGCGGCCAAAGCTTCTGTTAGGTACGGCCCCTACTAGCGCCTGGTAAGCGTAATCTTCCAAATGCCATTGGCTACTTCCTCGACAGCACAATCCGTAGCCAGTTTTTTTACGGCCTCCCGGATATTCGTTACCGCGCAGCTATGATCGACTATGATTTGGGCTGTCTCACCCGGTTGCAACCTGCTAAGTTGTTTGATGGCTTTTAAGGAAGGGATCGGGCAAATATCACCTAGGCAATTTAACTTTTCCATGGCGGCTCCTCGTTGACCCAACTAATTCTTTTACAATTTTTTATTCGTCACATTTCTCCCAAAACCTCCCTCCCTTATAACCCCAAATCTTGACATTCGGCGATTAACTGTTTATAATAAAAATTATTAAAAATTCTTTTAAGGAGACGCCAATGCGCATTTAGTAACATTCTAAGCCAATTCAAATCAAAATATTACGGCAGGATGTTACTACCCGGTAAAACAACCGGGCTTTAATGCGCTACCTCTTTTTTTAGCGGTGCTATAAAAGTTATTAAAATGCATTTTACTGTTAAGGATAATTAAAGTTATTCCCTGTTGCTATTTGCCATTCTTAAGTTTACATCCTGCCGCTCTAAGGAGTGTTCAGGATGTTTTTATTTAGCGCTCAAAACCTTTCCCAAACCAAAGGTGGGCATGATATCTTTACCAATATTAATTTGGAAGTCCGAGCCGGTGAAAAAGCCGCTTTAGTGGGTCCCAACGGGATCGGCAAAACCACTCTACTGCGGATCCTGGCAGGAGTTGACCAACCGGCTGGCGGCGAGCTTCGTTTTTTTCACCCGGTAAAAATCGGTTACTTGGCTCAAGACGATTCCCTTCTCCCGGAGGTGACCGTCCAATCAGTGTTGGAATCAGCCCAATCAGGCAACACTACCGCTAATCGGCGGGAAGCCCTATCCCGTTTCAGTTTTTCCGGACAGGAGGCTCAAAAAGTTGCCCTTCTAAGCGGCGGTGAAAAAACCAGGCTCAAGTTAGCCTGCTTATGGCTGCAAGGATGCGATTTGTTACTTCTTGATGAACCCTCTAATCACCTGGACATGAAACAATTGAACTGGTTGGAAGGCTTTCTCCGGGATTATCCCGGAACTGTGCTGATAGTCTCCCACGATCGCTACTTTTTGGATCGGGTAGCCGAAAGAGTGATGGAACTCAGTAATACCGGAATCACTTCCTATCCCGGTAATTATAGTGCTTATAGAAAAGCCAAGGATGACAAGTTTAATCAAGACTTGAAGACCTATTACGACCAGGAAAAACAGGCTCGAAAAATCGAACAGGCGATTCGGGAATTAACCTCCTGGGAAGAAAAGGCCCATCGTGAATCCCGCCGAAAAGCGAATTCAGAAGGGCCTGCTATGGGGGGTAAGGAATATTATCGCGTCAAAGCCAAAAAAATCGCCAAAAGCGTTAAGAATACCGTCAAACGCCTTGAAAGGCTACAACTAGAACGGATTGAGCGTCCCAAGAAAATGCCCGGGATTAACCTTTCTTTTCAGGAAACGAGCCACCGGGGTTCTCGCTTGTTAATAGCCGAGAACGTATCCAAGTCCTTTGGAGGCCGTGTTATTCTGGATCAGCTCCACTTTTTCCTTCGTCCCGGCGAGAAGGCGGCTTTGACCGGGAATAACGGCACTGGTAAAACGACATTACTACGGTTAATTCTGAATCAGGAACCCATCGATCAAGGAGAGTTGTGGATCTCCCCCACTGCTAAAGTCGGATATCTGGATCAGGAGATCCGGTCAATCGATAACCGACGTACGAGCATTGAAGAAGTGACCCGGACCGGCTGCCAACCGGCGTTGGCCCGCCAAATGTTAGCCGGGTTATTGATTCGCGGCGACGCCGTCTTCAAACCCTGCTCCGTGTTGAGCATGGGGGAACGGGTCCGGGTCGCCCTGATCAAATTATTAATCGGCCAATATGACCTGTTATTGCTGGATGAACCGACCAACTTTCTCGACCTGGAAAGCAGGGAAAAGTTTGAAGAAGCCCTGCTGGCTTTCGAGGGAGCGGTAATCATTGTTTCCCATGACCGTTATTTGCTGGATCGGGTTTCTAGGACCACCTGGCATCTGGATAACGGTAAGTTGTCGGTCTTTCCCGGTAATTTTTCCGAGTTTCAAGCGGCTCAGTCCAATAAAGAAGGAGGAGCCAAGTCGGATAAAGCAGAAGATAAAGCTAGATTAGAACTAAAGTTGGCCCAGCTTGACGCCGATTTGAGCCGGTTGGACCGGGAACGAAACCAAGCGGAATATCTGGCATTGGAAAGTGAATATTTCAGGATCGCTAAAATAATCCGGGAAATACCGGTCAAGTAAAAAGAGGCTTTGCAGCCTCTTTTTTTACTGTCTTTTATTAACTCCAGATAAACCAAATCATAACATAACCTACGGTTACCGCCGCTAAGGTAAAGGGGATGCCTATTTTCATGAATTCCCAGGCGCTGACTTCATGTCCGTCTTTTCGTAAAATCCCAAGGGCGGTAATATTCGCTGAAGCGCCGATGGGAGTGAGATTTCCTCCTAAAGTTGCGCCTGAAAGCAAACCAAAGTATAAAATAGAAGGTTCGATATTTAAAATGTTCGCAATTCCGGCAGCTACGGGCAGCATGGTGGCAACATAAGGGATATTGTCGATAAAGGCCGAAAAGAATACCGAAGCCCAAACGATTAGGGTATAAATGATAAAGATATTATTGTTGCTGAATGTAACAAAAAGCTTACTGATATCTCCGACTACACCGGCTTCGGTTATGCCCCCAACTACAATAAAGAGCCCGGCTAAAAGCAGGATGGTAAAATAGTCGATTTCTCCCAGAGCCTTTACAAAAACCTGATTATCTTTGGTTTTGATAAAACTTCTGATCAGGCCGATCACAAATAAGGTCACACAGATAATCCCATTGATTGTCCTTGGCGTATTCGGTATGAACGAAGCCAAGATTAAGAGGATTACCATCCCAACCAAAAGGGCGGAAGGGAAATAATCTTTAACCTCCATCCTTTCCATCACGTTGATCGGTTGGTTATCTTTTCTGAAGAGATACATCAGGACTAAAGTAGAAGCTAATGCCCCGGCTTGAACCACCCAGAATATCCCGATTTTACCTTTAAAGAAGAAGAAATCTAAGAAATCAAGGTTCGCATACCCACCTAAAAGAATCGAGGTTGTATCACCCACTAAGGTGGCGGCCCCTTGAAGGTTCGAGGCGACCGCAATGGCTATTATGATGGGAACCGGAGAAATTTTAAGCTTTTTTGATATAGTTAAAGCTACCGGAGCGACCATCAAAACTGTCGCCACATTATCGACAAAAGCGGAAATGAAACCCGCAAATAGCGATAAGGATATAACCGCCCATTTAATATTGGGGGTTTTTTCAATTATAAGGTCAGCCAATAAGGCTGGCATTTTTGATTCAATAAACAAGGAGACGACTCCCATGGTGCCGGCAATCATTAAAATAACGTTCCAGTCCACAGTGGCAAATACTTTACCAATCGGTAAAATCCCCAGAAGTACAAAGATAGAAGCAGAGGCGAGAGCGATATAGGCCCTGACTTTCGGGAAAAGCAGCAATAGTAGGTAAGTTAAAACAAAAAGCGCAATTGCAATAATCTTCATGACATCCTCCGTTTGATGTGATGTTGCCCTAAAGTCTCAAACCGAACAGATTTAGCTTAATAGATGCCCCCTTTTTCCAAAATCAATTACAATGCCTTAAAGTAAACCAAAGGAAAAGGTAAAAAATAGTTGAAAACAAGAGCAACAACCAGCCTTGTCCACCTAAATTTCTAAAACAAGGAGAGCCTATGGACAAAGATACTATAAAATCCACACATATTCAACTGTTTGAACCTATTTTTAACGAAGAATTTTTCCACCATATCCGGAAGAGGAGTTGTTCGCTATACTAAAAAGCTCTTTTTCAAATGGTTGAAGCAATACTTTACCGTTAAACACTTTCACGGCCTCAGCCAAACCGGGGTTAAAAATCAAATTTACATAGCCATTACAAAAACACGGCTTTGACAGCCGTGTTTCAATTTGAATTATTAATTCCTCCATCAAGTCCTATGCAATTACCAATCCGTCCACACCTTACCGGATCCCTTTCTCGTTCAAATAACGCCCGTAGTGTTTGTCAGTCTCCATAATATGCTTGATCAGCCAATTTTTCAAAAAGTCAAGCATCTCTTCGGTTAAATCTTCATTCATATTAAAATTACGGATAAAATCGCCAACCTTGGTGACGAAAAACTGGTGCTCCGGACGATGTTCTTCCAGTTGCGGGTATCCGTTCTCCGCCATTAAGCCTTCTTCATCTTGAAAGTGGGTCTTAGTATAAGCGACCATCTTTGCTAAGACGGCGGCAATGGTTTGTTTGTTCTGATTACTAGTTTTGGCTTGGTAAACCTCGTTAATAATCCCCACTAAGATTTGATGTTGTTCATCGATCTTTTGAATGTTTATCGAATATTTTTCATCGACCCACCGAACAAATACCATTTTTACCACCTTCATTCGTTATCTGACATAATTATTCGCTACTAATGAAGGATATTCCTTTATCTAACGGGACTAAGGACATTATTTAATTTTCAAGACCCGCATCAACGAATCTACGGTCAGTTCAAGGTCGCTTTCACATCTCAGCCGTGCTTTTTCAAAAGGCACCGCCACACGATTAATGCTCAACACAGCTGTTACTCCCTGTGAATAAATATTCTCAATATCGTCTCCGATATCACCGGCAATCGCAATTACCGGAACAGCTTGCGCTTTCGCCCTTCTAGCGATACCGATCACAACTTTTCCCCGCAGGCTCTGCCCGTCTACCTTACCTTCACCGGTGATGACAAAGGACGTATCCTTAATTATTTCATCGAATTTTACCGTATCAAGCACGATTTCGATACCGGGCTTTAGTTCAGCCCCAGCAAAAGCTATTACACCGGCTCCTAGCCCTCCGGCGGCCCCTGTCCCCGGCAGATCGAGAACATCGATTCCCAGATCCCTCTTAATGATCTTTGCCAAATGGAGCAAATTATTATCTAACAGTTTGACCATTTCCGAATCAGCGCCCTTTTGAGGGCCAAAAACATGGGCAGCCCCATTTATGCCGCATAAGGGGTTGTCAACATCACAGGCAGCTACTATTTGACATTTGTCCAAATCTTTCAACCTGCCGGAAAGATCGATCCTAGAAATTCGATCAAGGTTGCCGCCGGTTGGGATAAACTCATTATTATTTTGGTCTAAAAACCTAATCCCCAAGGCCGCCGCCATGCCGGCCCCACCATCATTGGTACAACTACCGCCAAGCCCCAGGATAACTCTGGTACACCCGTTGTCCAGCGCTGCTTTGATAAGCTGTCCTACTCCATAGGTAGTGGTTAAGGCAGGATTTTTAACATCTCCGGTTAGGGGTAATCCGGCTGTAGCCGCCATCTCGATAACTGCAGTCTTCCCATCTGTAAGAATTCCGTAGAATGAATCCATTTCCCGAAAGTATGGCCCTTTAGTTTTAACCGTTACTTTTCTACCGCCGACCGCCTCCAGAAAACATTCAACCGTACCTTCGCCACCGTCCGCCACAGGAATTTCGATTATTTCCGCATCAGGATCATGCCTTTTAATTGCCGAAGCGATGATTTTACAGATTTTTATCGAGCTCATTGTACCTTTAAATGAATCCGGAGCTAACATTATCCTATTCACAGAATCCACCCCTTTCCCGGTAATAACAAAGCATATGGGAATTGACGCCAAATCACGCCAACTCCCATAAGAAAAACAGTAGAATGTCACATTATCTTTAAATCAAAAAAATCATTTGTTAACCACATTGACCGGATCCCCAGTTAGAAAAGCTTTTAAATTATCGAGTGCGATATTCATTAAGCGGTTTCTCGATTCCATAGGCGCCCAAGCGATATGTGGAGTAACAATACAATTTTTAGCCGTGAGTAGCGGGTTGTCCTTATTAATCGGTTCGGTGGAAACAACGTCAACTACTGCTCCGAATATTTTACCACTATTTAACGCTTGTGCCAGATCTTCCTCTACCACCAGCGGACCGCGGGATGTGTTAATAATGATAACGCCATCCTTCATTTTAGCGATTGTATCCCGGTTGATGATTCCCTTGGTGCTTTCAAACAACGGGCAATGTAAGCTGATTACGTCGGAGTTGGCCAACAATTCATCCAAAGTCGCATATTTTAAAGTATCATCCTCCAAGGCCTTGTCTTGGAATTCATCATAAGCCAATACTTTCATACCGAAACTTTGGGCTATTTTCGCGGTAGCTTGGCCGATTCTTCCAAAACCGATGATTCCCATCGTCTTTCCGGCCAACTCAATCAAAGGATAATTCCAGAAACAAAAATCGGGAGAGTTTGTCCAAGCACCATTTTTAACTGCTTCACTGTGAGCCCAGACATGATGGCAGATCTCCAATAAAAGGGCAAATACGAATTGAGCCACTGCCGCAGTTCCGTAAGTGGGGATATTGGTCACAATAATTCCCTGTTCTTGGGCAGCTTTGGTATCGACTATATTATAACCCGTTGCCAAAACACCAATATATTTTACAGTGGGGACCTTTGCCAACGTTTCTTTGGAGAGCGGAGTTTTATTGGTGAATATCACTTCGGCGTCTCCAACCCTTTCCAGAATTTGTTCCACTGGAGTCCGATCATATACCGTCAGTTCTCCTAAGTTCTCCAATCCCTCCCAGGTCAAATCGCCCGGGTTTAAAGTATATCCGTCTAAAACAACGATTTTCATCTTCAAATTACCCCCGTCAATTTAAATAAGATCCGCCTTATAATCTTGCCCAAGCTTCATTTAAAGTCCTTTTGGCATTAGCGATCACCAACTCGGGATCTTCATCTCCCCAGGGCTTAACTTCAAAACTCAAGATTGGCGGGTTCTCTATATTTAAAAATCCGACATTAAGTAAAACTCTAAGAAACTCAACCAGTTCGGCCACGTCATTCTCACTATTGGGAAAACCGAATCTGGGATGGGTGTCTCCATATGCTTCACAGCTAGGGTCTTTGATGACGGTATTCCCCATATGGGCATGGACCAAGAAATCCTTGATCGGTAAAATCGATTCCTCACAGGTTTCATGAATCATCGGAATATGGCTTAAATCTACCATTAAACCAAAATTATCATATTTAGCGGTAACATCCTCGGCAAATCTCCTAGCCAACGGAGCAGGGCCGATCAAGCTTTTCTTATCGATATCATAATCAAAGACCTCAAGTATTACTTGGAGATCCCCTTTTGATTTAGCATAAGCGCATAGTTCTTTGGTGGAAGCCAATAAAGCTTGGTACGATTCCTCTTTGGTCGCTTCCTCGTATTTTCCGCTTAAAAAGGCAAATCCTTTGGCGCCCAGTCCGTATGCTTCGTCGATGCCTTCTTTTAAGGTGGCTACTGCTTTGGCACGGCCTTCCTGATTAAGATCGTTTATATTCAGGCCGGTAGTCAACAACCTCGGTTGGCCTCCATAACCTACCGTCAGGTGGCTAGTTTGAATGACTTTTTTTACTTCCTGCCTAACTTGAGGATCTTTGATCCAGGTAACTTCGATGGCATTGAAATAATCATCGGAGGCAATTCTTTTGACAGTATCCAATATGGGACCTTCACCTTTCATAGTAGCTGGAAAGGCCATAAAATGGATAAGCCCCGGCTTAAAATATTTATACATTGATTCATTCATTTGATACAGATTCTCCTTCCCTGATTATACTTGAGCCTATTTTTTTTAAATGAGTAATCAAGGTTACCGCGACTATGAAACCCAACACCGTAGATAATTTCTTCGATTTTTTTTAAGATTTTCCTGCTTAAAAGTCTTTTTTCAAGACCGCTCCCTTGGAAACACTGGTTACCAAAGCAGCATACCTTTTCAGCGCCGGACTGACAATACCTTTATCAAAACACTTCCATTTTTCCTTACGACGCTCGAGCTCCTCGTCACTAACCAACAAATCAAGCCTGCGTTCAGGAATATTCAAACTTATCGGATCGCCGTTCTCAATCAATCCGATTACTCCGCCCATGGCGGCTTCCGGAGAAACATGGCCGATACAAGGCCCCCTGGTGGCTCCGGAAAACCTGCCGTCGGTGATTAAGGCCGTACAGTCGCCCAGTCCCATCCCCATAATCGCCGAGGTTGTCGCCAGCATTTCCCTCATGCCCGGACCGCCTTTAGGCCCTTCGTAACGAATTACCACTATATCGCCGGCTTTTACTTTTCCATCGTAAACCGCCTGGGTCGCTTCTTCTTCATAATTGAAAACCACCGCGGGTCCGGTATGGACCCTCATCTTTTCCGAGACCCCGGAAATTTTGACCACTGAACCTTCGGGGCAGATGTTTCCTTTTAACACTCCGTAACTCCCTTGGGGATAAACCGGGTTGTCAAGGGGCCGGATTATCTCCTGATTTCTATTTTTGGCCTGAGCGGCAATCTCTCTGATAGTCCTTCCGGTCAGCGTCTTCTCATCCGCATCTAAAATCGGCAACATTTCCTTTAATAACGCCAAGATTCCGCCGCTCCGCTCAAAATCCAGGAAAGAGTATTTTCCGGACGGTTTGACATGGACTAAATGGGGTGTGACCCGGCTTAACCGGTCGAAGTCGTCCAATTCAATATCGATATTTAATTCCGAAGCCAAGGCCGGTATATGCAGGGTGGCATTGGTCGATCCTCCGAGGGCGGAGGAAACTTTTATGGCGTTAAAAAGTGAGTTTTTAGTGACAAAATCCCGGGGTTTCACGTCTTCCTTAACCAGACGGACGATTTCCATCCCGCTCTGCTTAGCAATCCGCTTTTTGGCTGAATGGGCGGCATGAATGGTGGAACATCCCGGTAAAGTCAGGCCCACTACTTCGGCGACGATGGCCATGGTATTCGCGGTCCCGTTCATGGCGCAGGAACCAGGCCCTGGGCAGACATTACACTCCATTTCATAAAAATCTTCCGCGGAGACTTCACCTTTTTTCCATCTGCCGGCCACTTCCCGCATATCGGAGATGGCCATCTGGTTGCCTTCGAAATATCCCGGCAGCATCGGGCCGCCGGTGACCATAATCGCCGGAATATTCAGCCTAGCCGCAGCCATCAGCATTGCCGGTTCAATCTTGTCGCAGGAAGACATGAAAACAATCCCGTCGAGCTGTTGCGCTTCGGCAATTAGTTCAATACTGTCCGCAATATTGTCCCGGCTCGGCAGGACGTAGCTCATTCCGATATGCCCCTGGGTAATCCCGTCACAAATGGCTATGGTATTGAATTCAAAAGCCACTCCGCCTGCGGCCCAGATTCCAAGCTTGACCTCCTCAGCCAGTTCCCTTAAATGCATATGGCCCGGGTGCATAGCATTATAAGAATTAGCAATCCCGATAAAAGGTTTGTCCATATCTTGATCAAGCAGGCCTATGGCCCTTAAATGGGCCCGGTTCCCCGATTTATGTATTCCATTGGTGACCCGTCCGCTACGATACTTTTTGTTAAAATCGATTTTACTCATAGCGCTCTTCCTTTTCGATGTAATGACTTTACTTAATCTGGTATACTCCAAGTTTCTTTAATATCTCAGCTAATTTGGCCCGGTTTTCATCGCTAATCGGTCCGACCGGGCGCAAGGTGACACCGGCGTCAATTCCCACCAACCGTAGGGCTTCTTTCATCACTACCGGAAATGAACCTAAACCGAAGGCAATTCGTAACGGAGCCAGCTTGAATTGGTACTCCCTCGCTTTGACGAGATCCCCCGCCATAAAGGAATTATAAATTCCGGCTACGATCGCCGGGACAATATTAGCGGTGGCGGCAATAGCCCCGGCTCCCCCGTAAGCTAGGTTCGACAGGATCAAGGTGTCCCTTCCCGCAATAACGTTGAAATTTTCACCGCTAGTCAGGCGGATATACTCTCCCATTTTGGTCATATCACCGCTGCTGTCCTTGATACCTACGATATTCTCGACCTTAGCCAGGTCTGCCGCTAAATCAGCCGGTATGCTTACATTGGTCCGGTCATCATTGCCGTAAAGAATTACCGGTAGTTTAGTGGCAGATGCGATTGTTAAATAATGCTCCTTTAACTCACTTTTACTGGGGGAAATGAAAAAGGGGGTTAATACGGAAACAGCCGAAACCCCGCCGATGCTCTCCGCCAACTTCGCCAATTTAATACAATCCCGGGTGGTAATTTCGCTGGCTCCGGCATAAACCGGCACCCGCCCGGCGGTTTGTTCCACCGTAATTTCGATGGCCCGTTTTTTTTGTTCCCACTCCAGGCCATAAATCTCTCCGGTGCTGCCTAGGATGAACACCCCGTGTACGCCTCCGGCAATCGTATAATCAATCACCTGCCGCAACGCTTCCTCCATCAAATTCCCTTGCTCATCCAGGGGAGTAACTAATGCTGGAATAACTCCGTATGGCTTAAACAATATAATTCCTCCTGTCAAAATAATTTTTTAAAGAAATTCTTTAACTTATTTATGTCGCAATAAGTTTCTTGGATAAACACGGATTATTGCGACATATTTTCCGTGATTCATATGTTGAAAAAAGCTCAATAATTTCGTCATTCACATCCGGCTTTTGGGATGTGTATGTTTTACTCAAAACTTTTTTCAACATATATAGATCAAAAAAGCTGTTTCAAAAGAAGGACCTATACTATTTAATAAGCAATATCCATGCCAACAATTATTAACCACAACCTAACCCCTCTTAAACTAATTTTCCGAGAAAAACCAATGATCGGCAAGGTGAAATTTCCCTTAACAACTGTTTCGTTTTTAGGCTACTTGGTGAAAACTGTGTTTCAGATTTGAAACATTACGCCCATTCGATATACAACGGCAACGGGTTGTTTTCTGTCGGGAGTCCTTTTTCACACCAATCAATTACACCTATCTGCTTTTCTATAAATATAAACTTCATTTGAGATCCAAATTTCACCGCCAATCCCAAAAAACCTGCCCGTTTTATCCAGTTTTATAATGAGTACTTAATTCGGGTAATCTATCCTATCAATACTAGGGAACTGACTAAGTGTTGTATCATCCCCAAGGGCCTTAGGCCTTATTACCTTTAAATATCTTGACATCTCCTAGACCCTTTTATATAATATCTATAATATAACTAGACAAAAGGTGATTTAGTTGGAAAATAACCTCTCGGAAATCTTTTGGAGCGCAACCCTCTCCGCTTTAAAAAAGGGCTATCTTTACGAACCGCCTAGCGGGGAATTTGTCTGCCTGATTTGCGGAGCGCGTTTTACTAAAGGCCGGATTTACGATCTAGACGGCCTCCTCTATGAGGCCGAAAAGGCGGCCCAAATCCATCTGGAAACGGCCCATTCCTCCATGTTCCAATATTTGCTGGACATGGATAAAAAATATACCGGACTGACTGAGCATCAAAAGTCGTTACTATCACTCTTCTATCAAGGTATGAACGATAAAGAAATCGCCGCCCAGATGGACGGGGTCAGCCTCTCCACCGTCCGCAACCACCGTTTCGCCCTCCGCGAAAAGATGAAACAAGCTAAGGTTTTCTTGGCGATTATGGAATTATTGGAGGCAAAAATGCAATCCGAATCTAACGAAAAATTCATCCCGATCCCCCGCTCCGCCCGGATGGTTGACGAACGTTTCGCCATCACCGCAGCGGAAAACGAGACGATCATTAAACGCTACTTCCCCGGAGGCCCGGATGGACCCCTAGCCGAATTTCCGGCCAAGGAAAAACGGAAAGTGATTATCATTAAACACCTAGCCCAAAGATTTCAGCCAAGTCGAAAATATACCGAAAAAGAAGTCAACGCCATTTTGGAAGCAGCCAATCATGATTACGTGACCCTGAGAAGGTATCTGATCGAATACGGTTTTCTGGATCGTTTGCCCGACGGGAGTAGTTATTGGGTGAAGAGCTGAAAGTATGAATGATTTAATAAATTATAAGGAGTATCTATAAATGTGTACCACATTGATGTTTAAAACCGGGTCGGGGATCACCGTAGCCCATAATCTTGATAGCCTGTTTCTCACCTATGGTCTATTCTTCACTAATCAGCGTGGGCTTGCAAAGACAGCGATGATCTTTCCCCGGATACCCCAGCCGTCTGGACTTCCAAATACGGTAGTATCACTTACAACCATGTTAGTAAAGAATTTCCCACCGGAGGCGTGAATGAAACCGGTCTGGTAGTGGAACAAATGACCCTGCCGGAAACAGTATATCCCGCTCACGATGAACGTCCCGCAATCAAGGATATGCAATGGATCCAATATATGCTTGACACTTGCTCAACAGTAAATGAAGTGTGTTTAGCGGCGTCTGATTTGCGGATCGCCCAATCAACCGCGCCATTGCACTACATGGTCTGTGACCAAAATGGTGAAGCGGCAATAATTGAATATTTGGAAGGCCGTTTAATTTGCTATACAAGAGAGCGACTGCCATTTGCCATATCAACCAATAGCAGTTACCGGGATTCATTGGCTTATTATCACGGTACTCTACCGAATCCAGCCAATAATCCATATACTCAAAACTCTTTAAAACGCTTTACACAATCGGTCGCATTCGTCGAAGACATTCCGGCCGAAGCCGACTTAAATTTTGAACTGGCTTTTGGGATATTGGATTCTGTAAAACGCGAGGATACAACTTGGCAAATAATCTACAACTTGAGGGAAATGCGGATTTATTGGAAGAAGCAACCGTACTGGCTAACCCAAACCATAGACTTTAAAAGGTTTGATTTCACAAAGAACGAGACTTCCAAGGTTATCCATCCCGCTTCAGCGGATCATAACGGGGAAGTTAGCATTTTCGATTACTCGTTACAACATAATCGAGATTTAGCAGAAAAATTCTTTCGGAACGAAGCTTTATCTCAAGTCCTTAATTTAAAAGTTACCGAGGAAATGTTGGATTATTTTGCCGGTTATCCGGAACAAATGAAATGATTAAAGGAGTAATTATAATGGATCGACGTAAAGAATTGACTCAAGAATATAAGAACCGCAAACCGAATATGGGAATCTATCAAATCAGAAATAAAGCTACCGGGAAGATTCAGGTTTTAAGCAGCCTTAACCTAGGCGGAGCTTTAAGCCGTTTTCAATTTGATTTAAAGATGGGCTTGACCATGGGTTTATGGGACAAAGAAATGAGAAAGGACTTTGTGCAATTTGGACCCGAAAACTTTGTTTTTGAAGTTCTGGACCAGTTGAAACCGGTGGAGGATCCCCAGTATGACTACAAGGAAGACCTAAAAGCCCTGGAGGAACTATGGTTGGAGAAACTGCAACCTTACGGCGAACGGGGTTATAATAAGAAAAAGTAGTATTGACCAAAAAGGATCCGCTTGCGGGTCCTTTTTGGTCATTCCAATTCCAACGCCAATTCATAGTTACTCAATACTTTCTTTTTTTCACCCCGGTCTAAACCAAAAATGGCGCAAAATCCTTCAATCATCGCCTCCCGGAGCTGTTTCTCCGGATAAAGCGGATGGATTGCCACCCATTCGATCTTCAATACTTTAGCTTCAAAGTATCCGTTTAAAACACCGAGTATTTTCGAATCCCGCTGCATAACCCGGAGTTTAGGCAACTCCGCTATGATTCGGGCATCGGTCCAGGAGATCTGGTTCGCATGTAACAGATTCCATATCTCTTTCAGATCGTTCATTCGGGCGGGACGAATCACCAATTCCATCTTTGATCGGCTCCTTCTTAAAACACTTGGCAGTTATTGAAGTATTTAGTATAATTTATCACGAAGGAATTGGTTTAAAAAGAGCCACATTTTAATGAATTTGATAGTACCACGATTGAAAAGGGGCCCCAAAATGCTTGGATTAACCATCGCCAAAAACTCGGAAACCACTTTATCGAGACAAATTTACGGCCAACTGCGCGGCTTGATCTTAAACGGTATTCTCAAACCTGGGGAAAAACTGGCGTCCACTCGGGATCTAGCAGTAAATCTGGGGGTTTCCCGCAATGTAATCCTCGAAGCTTACGATCTGCTGCTCGCCGAAGGCTACGTGATTACTTCCCCCAGCTCCGGGACATATGTGGCACAAGGGGCAATTTTCGACCGTCCCGAGCTAAAATCCCACCTTGAAAGTTTCAAGGACACCGCCGATCCGGCAGGGTTATCCGAAGGAAACGTCATCGATTTCCGCTCCGGGCTACCGGCGCTGGATCTATTGCCCCGCAAAAAGTTCGGCCAGCTCTATCAGGAGATTATCATGGAAATCCCGGAACCCTTCTTCGGTTACGACGCTCCCGAAGGCGCTTATGCGTTAAGGAAGGCCATCTGCCGTTATCTGATTAAAAACCGGGGCGTCCAATGCTCTCCCGAACAAACAGTCATTACTTCCGGGGCAGTCCAAGGCATGTCGCTAATCTCCCGCTTATTGCTAACTCCGAATCGGCCCTACATCCTCGAATACCCGCTCCACCAAAAGATCAAGGAATTATTCGAAATTTCCGGGGCAAAGCTGCATTTCGTCCCGGCGGACGAGAACGGGCTCCGAACCCAAGACTTGCCCCAAAAAATCAATCCTGCTTTGATTGCGGTCACTCCCTCCCATCAATACCCGTTGGGAGGATTATTGCCCATTCAAAGAAGGATTGAACTAATTAAGTACGCCCGTTCTACAGGCTCTTTCATTCTCGAAGACGACTACGATAGCGAGTTCCGTTACCAAGGCCCACCGGTCAGCTCCCTTCAAGGACTTGACCCGGAGCATGTTATTTATCTCGGGACTTTTAGTAAAATCCTCTTCCCCGCCCTCCGGTTGGGCTATCTGATCTTACCGCCGGCGCTGCTTGAGCGTTGTAAAGAACTGAAGCTTTATGACGACAACCATTCCCATACCTTCGAGCAACTGGCTTTGGCCCGGTTCATTGAAACCGGAGGTTTGGAACGGCATATCTCAAAAATCCGGAAAATGTATAGGAAACGCCGTGATACCCTGATAACCTGTCTCCAAGCCAATTTCCCCAGCATCAGTATCTCCGGTCATTCCACCGGTTTACACCTGATCGCCGAATTCCCGGGAATAATATTTGACCAAACCTTAACTGCCCAGCTTTACCATGCTGGAGTACAGATCCACCCGGTGGCGGTCCACACTAATGATCTTGGGCATTTCAACAAATTGATCATGGGCTATAGCCACCTGGCGCCCGAAACAATAAAAGAGGGTGTAAGAATCTTGACAACCATTCTCCACCCTGTTTCATCTTCTCACTGATAGCTAAGCCCTCTGGGAGGTTATTCAACTAACCGTTCCAATTAATCAGCGGAAATACTTCTTTTCCAAATAATCCTGCCAGACATTTTCAAACCAAAAATCATCTTTAGGGATCTCCCTGACCGGTACCCACGCGGTAGTATGTTTTCCATCAAAAAATGTATATTCCAAAGTGTAATCGCGGAGCTCCAACCGTTCGGGGCGATATTTCCACTCGTTTAACTTTGCGGAAATCGGCTCTCCTTGTTCATCCAAAACCAGATAAGAACCCCTGCTCCCGCCGGAACGTTTCAGATAGGCTACGATGCTTTGCAAAACGGCGATCTGGGTCAAACATAACTGCCGAGCCTGAAAATATTCCAACAATCGGGCTAGGCTGCCCAAACCGACCTCGCCCTCCTCCATCCGTCGGAATTGTTCCAACGCCTCTGCCAATGCTTGCCGGGCAGTCTCCGGATTACGGATATGCGCTGCGGCTCCGGTCATTCTTTTTTGAAACTCAGCCCGAAAGGTTTGCAAATCGTCTCCCAGGCCGCTCTCCGTTTCTAGCGCCGCTTGAATCCGTTTTAACTTTTGAAGAACTTCCGATTTGAAACTTTCCGCCTCAAAATTGTTAGTTTGATAATTAGCGGCGATAAATTGGGCGGCGCGGTAACCGCCAACTTGCCCGGAATTCAAAGCCGAACCTCCCGGACGATAGACGCCGTGGGTTCCATTGGCTTCCCCAATCGGGAAAAGGTGGCGCAAGTTCGATTCCCACCAAATGTTGCCTTTTAACCCCCCGTTGTTATGCTGGGCGCAGACGGCTATCTCCAACGGTTCGACAGCCAGATCGATGCCATGTTTGCGGTATAGTTCGATAGCCATTGGATTCATTTGTTGTAAACGTTCGAAAGGCGTCTCCAATAAAGCTTGGGAGTTCTGCAAATAACAGTACGCTTCCTCTTCCAATTCCGCCAAGTTGAACTCCGCCAGCCCAGACCCAGCGTTAGGGTTATGCTGAAAATCCATAAATACCCGGCGTCCCTTGATTACAGTCTCCCGGTAAACCAGGATATCAATGAGGGAAGACCCGTAATCTTTAATCTTGCGCGGGTCAAAAGGCCATTGGTATCCTTTGAGAAAAATAGCGGTCGCCATTTTGCCCATGGAAGGAAAATATTCGTTTAAAAAATCGGCCGCTCCGTTTCCATCCTGATCAGTGCTGAAATAACGGGGAATAACCTGTTGATAGGTACCGGAAACATTCCAGCGAAACTTTAAGGAAGCGAGGCCGTACTGCGATTCGGCTAAATTTACAGCGACAGCGCCAGCCTCAAGGGCAATACCGGTGCTCCCCAAATGCCCTTCGGGATATACCGCCGACTCATATAACCCGCCGGGACCGCCGGTCCCCATTACAATGTTTTCAGACTGAAAAAGGGCTACTGCCCCTAAACCTTCGGCGAGTTTGTCCTTATCGAGGCCGACTGCTCCAATAACCCTTGGTTCGGTACCCTTGGTTGCCAGGAGAAATATAATTTCATGCCGGTCTAAGATTGGCGTGCCTTGTTTGGTTACTTGGCCCAACAACTTCTGAAACATCTGGTTGGATGTCCAAGGACCAGCCGAAGTAGCCCGCTGTTTCGGGTCGTGATCTGTTTTATAGCCAACGTAACCACCGTAAGCATTATGAGGAAACGGAACTCCGCTAGCGGTCAAATGATAGAATTCCGGAACCGACAATGCCGCCTCCACCAAGGCAATATCGCCATGCATCGCCCCTCCCCTAAAAAGGGTCCCGGCCATTTCGTAAATGGAATCGGGTTCGGCGCCGAAAAGCGACAGTTTGTAATAGGTCTGCTTGTCGGAACCTGAATTATTGGAAACTCCGCCTCCCAATTTCTCAGTAACGATCAGTAAATCTTCGCTTCCAAATTCGCGCAGATGATAAGCGCAGTTCAGTGAAGCGGCCCCTGTACCAATGATTATAGTATTGCATTGATATAAGGGTATCTCATAACCGTTATATTTGAAGCAGCTTTTTATCATAAAAACACCCTTTCATCGGTTTTTCGGCTGTTATGTTTGAACTACTCACTCCTCCGGTAACAGTATTGCCTTAACAGCTTCTTTTCTCTCCATGGCCTCCAGCGCATGGTTGACCTGGCTTAAACGGAACCTATCGGTCACCAGTTTGGCAAAGAGATCGGTTTGATTTAGGACCAGTTCCGCTGCCCGGTAAAGGTGGCACGTGTCGCTGACCCAAACCCCTTGAAGCCTAAGATTACGCCGGGTCAGATCTGCAAAACCGTCCAAAGGAAATGTTCCGGCCGGTTGGCTCATTCCCACATTGAGCACGGTCCCACCAACTCTGGCCAGAGAAATTGCTTCTTGTAATCCGGCGGTAGTACCGGAAGCCTCGATAATCAGATCGCCACCCCGGCCTCCGGTAAGTTCCAAAATTCTTGTTTTTCGTTCGTCCAAACTTATGAATTTACGGTTTAATACCATAGCCGCGCCAAATTCTTCCCCCAGTTTTAACCGGCTCTCGGAACTTCCTGTGAGGATAATGTTACTTGCCCCATAGGCCTTCGCTAAGGCTACCGCGAATAAACCTAAGGGACCGGGTCCAATAACGACTACCGTATCGCCGGGTTCCGGGCGGACTATGTCGAACCCATGGGCGGCGGTTGCGCCCGAACAAGAAGCTGCAACTAAAACTCCAGGGTCGATTCCGGCGGGCAGCTTCAAAATATCAGTCCGCTCAGGCAAGATCAGATGATCGGCATAGCACCCGTTTAAGTAAGGAGCGTCGCTTAAGGTCAGATTAATCCCGTGGACCTTCCGTTCCCGGCAGAAGGAGGGTTCATGCAAGACTGCGCAATAGTAACACCTGCCGCAAGAGACCCCACGGTTCCAAATGATTAAATCCCCTTCACGAATCGCTTCGCCATTGACAGTGTATCTTGGCCCGTTCAGGCCGGCGACGGTTCCAACTCCTTCATGTCCTAAGGCCATCGGCAACCGGAGCCTTGGATCTTCCCCTTTCCACATATGAAGATCACTGCCGCAGATACCGCTAGCCAGTAGTTTAACCAACACTTGTCCCTGAGACAATGCTGGTATCTCAATTTCCCGCCGTACCAAAGGGTGGTTATATTTTTCCAAAACATAGGTTATCGCTTTCATAGTTACCTCATTAATACAAGATTTATTCTTAAGCTCTTTGTTTAACGCCTTGATGATAAATGGGAGCATAGGTTGGGGCATCTCTGACGACGCATCCGGTCATTCCGTTGTCACGCATGATTTCAGTACACTTACTACAGGCAATGCACAACCTATCCCGGTTTAATGACCCTTTCTCCAATAGATCACGGGCAAAATCGGGATAGGCGAAGGCTTCCCTCCCAAAACCGGCTATTTGGTGGCAGCCCAATCGCAGGTTAGCCGCGGCAGCATTGCCCGCAAACTGACGCAGCCAAGAATACCCGGTACACATGAAGGCAATTTCCGGAAACACCCGTTGCAACTCGGAAACAGCTGTGAACATTCTAGCTACTCCGATCAGTGGATGTTCATCCGGTAGTGCCAACCCATAAGAAGGTTGATCGTAAGGCCGGTTGAAATGAGGGTTATAATAAGGATTGCCGAGCGTAATATTGATCAATCCCACTCCCCTGGTAGTTAGCTCCTTTAATAACTGTTTGATTTCGGAAAGATCCGGCTGTAACTTGCATGGTTCTTGACCCTCGGTATCCCTGCCCACTCCCCATCCGTAGGGATAAGGTAAGGCATCCCAAGCATTGAGACGGATGGCTATTTTAAGGCCATCGCCGTACTCGGCTTTGATTTTGTCGACGATATTCAAAAGAAACCTGGTCCGGTTTTCAAAGCTCCCGCCGTACCGACCGGTGCGAAGATGGCTCCCCAACAGCTCTGAAATCAAATAGCGATGGCATGCTTTTATATCAACGATCGGAAAACCGGCCTTAAAAACCACGCCCGCTGCCCGAACATATTCCGCTTCTAACCGTTCCAATTCCGCATTCGTAATTACCGGACCGGACGGATCAATCCCTACTTTCGGATCGAGAAACGGATTGTGTTGGGTGATGATCGGACGGGGTTTCCCTTCGGGTTTGCTATACCTGCCTGAATGGGTCAATTGAATCACCGGCACAAAACGGTGTCCCGTTCCAAAGTTGGCGGTAGCAGCTTTGATTGATTTTTGTAATAATTCCGCCAAAGCATCGGTATTTGCTTCAACGGCCAATAATTGCCTGGGATTGGCCCGTCCCTCTGGAACCACCGCTGTCGCCTCAAACCAGATCAGGCCGGCCCCACCGGCGGCAAACCGTTGATAACGGCGAATGGTCAGCTCTCCGGGTTTCCCGTCAATTGTTCCGTCACACCCTTCCATCGGATGAATTCCCATGGAATTCGGTGTTTCAAACCCAAAGACCTTAACCTTTCTCGACAACGGCGACAGATCTTGATCAAAAATCAAGGGCAAATTTAAAGCAGCTACCTCACTTTCCAATTCTTCAATAGTATGGTAATGAAAACGCGTATGCATCATTATTCACCTCAATTGTTTGATTGATAAAAGCTCCCAAACCCGACTGATTTTCGAATTAATAATTTTGTACGTAGTTTAACCAATTCCGGTTTCAGCTTTTTTTTAGAGTTTATAAGCTTCAAAAGTCTTTCCGCCGCTTGTACGCCTACTTCATAAAAAGGCTGGGCCATGGTGGTTAATGGAGGATCGGTCAATTCAGACATGTCCAAATTATCATACCCAATAACCGCAACATCGTCGGGCACTCTCAGTCCATATTCCTTTATAGCCTTCATCGCACCTAAAGCTTTAGGATCACTGGTTCCGAAAACAGCGTCAAACTTAATCCCCCGCTCCAATAGCTCCCTAATAGCAACAAATCCGTCCTCCCATCCTTGGGTTTGGTGAATTATTAATTGATCATCAACCGTAACTCCGGCTTCTCTCAAAGCGGCTAAATATCCGGCGTATCGCTGGCTGTAAAGTATCAAGTCTAAAGGGCCATTAATTAGAGCGATCTTACGATATCCCCGTTCCAATAAACATTTAGCCGCTTGATAGCCCCCATCAAAATTATCTATCATAACCGTATCGTAATCATCACTTAAGGAGCGTAACATTAAAACCACGGGGTAACCTTCTTCTTTTAATTGATGGATATGTGAACTGGCTGGAGTAGCGGTCGAAAAGATTAAACCATCGACTAAACGTTGTTTTAGATTATCGACATATCGCTTTTCGGTATCTAAATCTTCATCGGTATTACATAAGACAAGAGTATAGCCATACTTTTTGGCAATTTCGGTAATCCCTCTAATTGCAGCCGGAAACACCAAGTTTTTTAGGTTGGGTAAAATAAGGCCGATTGTTTTGGAACGGCCTTCTTTTAAACTCTTTGCCAAAACATTGGGTTGATAGTTAAGCTCTTTAACAGCTTGAAGAACTCTTTTTTTTGTTTCCGGATCGACAACTACTTTCCCGCTAAGAGCCCTGGAAACTGTGCTAATCGAAACTCCGGCTTTTTCGGCAACTTCCTTAATATGAGCCATTTTTCCTCCGCAAAGGTTTGTACAAACGTTTTCATAAAATTTCGCCGTTCTTCACTAAAACTCCTGCTTTGGATAAAATTTTTATCATTTGGGCGAGTTTCATAATTACAAAAATTTATCTTCGTATACAATATATAGTGCAGGTTTTATTTTAGACTATCAATATATTGTATGCGAAGCCAGAAAAAAGGAATTATAAAACCGCCTAATTTATCAGGTGACTGTAAACGTATCCGCTTTAAGAGTTGGAATTATGGTTTAATAAATAACAAGAGGCTATCTCAGAAGTAAAATTGAGACAGCCCCAATAAGTACAATAGCGCTCCGGTTATTGAATTGTAATTAACCGAGATTATAGTGTTTTCTGATTCTTTGGTGGACAATCCATTTGCATGTCAGACCCTTTGGAAAAATAACCAGATCGCCCTTTTCAAAAGTGACATTTCCCGTACTAGACTCAATTGTCGCTTTCCCTTCGAGAATATAACAGGTCTCCCGTTCATCATAATGCCAGTCAAAGCTTGAAGGTTCACATTCCCAAATTGGCCAAGAGAATACATTTAGTTTTTGTAATTGTTCGAGAGAAGTTTTCTCAACGGATATCTTCATCTAAATTAATACCTCCTAATTCCAAAATAAATTCTATTTTCTAGTACTTCTTTCCTTCTTTTGACAATATCATTTATAACCATTAAAATTGACAGGAATAACTACTTTAAAATCTAAACCTTGAAGGGATTATCTTAAAAATAGAGAATTAATGGAACTGAGGTTGGCTTAAACGACTAATCTGTTCAAAAATAAAAGGTACATTTAAAGATGGATCCCTATGAACTGAAACTTACGGACTATATTAAATATCACCGAATTCAAGCCGAATTACTCCGTTTTGACCAATCCTGCCACTCGGTGGCCGAAGCCGCCCAGGCAGTCGGCACGTCTCCGGAAAACTTAGTTAAAAACATCTGTCTAGTCGAACGGGAAAACAATTTGATTGTGGCAATTGTTAAAGGCGAAGATAAGGTTGATCCGTCGGCAATCGGAACAATTTTAAATATTAAGCCGCCCAGAACAGCCACTCCAGCCGAAATCTTGGAAAAAACCGGCTACCCATGCGGAGGAGTCCCTTCTTTCGGATATTCTGCCCGTTTTCTAATCGATCCCAAGGTTTTGGAGAAAGAGTTTGTCTATACCGGCGGCGGCTCACCTACCGCCTTGGTTAAGATCGCCACGACGGAATTAATCAAGGCCAATCAGGGAGAGATCGTCAAAATTCGTAGGTAAGCGTAAACCCATTTAAAATATATTTGCGTTAATTTGCGGATATTCCCGGTTTAATCTCCGTTTACTTCCCATTATAATTACAGAGGGTACTTAGATGAAAGAATGGCTTGAACAAAAAATATCGCAGATAATTGCCACCAGCGGGCTGGATTATTATCGCGAACCGTTGTTTGGGTATGCCGCAGCCTCAGACCCGATCTTTTTACAATTTAAAACCGTAGTCGGAGAAAATCACCTTTTACCCTGTGATTTATTGCCTGAAGCCCAAACGGTTTTCGCCTTTTTTCTACCTTTCCATAAAGAGATTATCGAACACAATCGCATCGGAAAACTGGCTTCCCGGGAATGGGCCCGGGTTTATATCGATACTAACCTGTTGATCTCAAAAATTGGTTCGGAGTTAAGGAGTTCTTTGGCGGAGCGAAAGATACAGTTGGTTTCCCAACCCCCCACCTATGATTTTGACAAAAAAAAACTCATCGCCTACTGGTCCCACCGCCATATTGCCTATGCTTGCGGTTTGGGAACTTTCGGCCGGAATAATCTTTTGATAACTTCAAAAGGCTGCGGCGGCAGGTTGGGTACTGCTGTTTTAGATGTCCTACTGGAACCCTCTCCCCGCCCCCAAATAATTCATAACTGCTTTCATGATACGAAAGGTTGTTCCTATTGCCATAAAATCTGTCCTGTCAAGGCATTATCGGATTTAAAGTTTGACCGGCACCGTTGCTATGAACAATGTTTGCTAAACGATCAGGCTTATCAGGACCTTGAATTATGCGACGTTTGTGGTAAATGCGCTACTGGCCCTTGCGGATACCTTAAATAAACGCATTAATGTTGAAACTATTATTGAAAAAAGACAAGAGCACCTAAACTTACATTCTGTCTCCTGTCTACTGTATTCTGTCTTCTATCTTCGGCAAAACCCAAAAGCTTCCTTACGCTACTGACTCCTCGCTCCTAAACTGCTGTCTCCTCCGCTAGGCCTAACCGTTAAAATACATCTGAATGTAACAGCGGTTATTACAATAGCGCCCCCAACCATCGCCCATTTACCCGGAATTTCATGTAAGAAGAGAAAAACCCAGAGCGGATTGAGGATCGGTTCAATCACCGGAATCAAAATTCCTTCCAAGGCGGTAACGTGTTTGATTGCTTCCGCATAAAGAATATAAGAAATCCCGAGTTGAACCACACCCAACAAGATTAAACTGAGCCACCCCGATGGGTTAGGCGCGGACTGAAACATAAAAGGAAGCCCGGTTATACCGGTTAAAATATTGCCTAAGAAAAGGGATTCCAATGGCGAGCCCTCTTTTTGCTTGCGGGACAAGAGCGTCATCCCGGCAAAGCTTATCCCACTGAAAAGGGCAACCATGTTTCCCCAAAAATTACCCATCGTTAAATCATCTATGAAAAACAAGGCCATCGCACCCAGGGTGACCCCAATCGTGAGCCAATCATATTTATTGGCCTTTTCTCCCAAAAACCAATGGGCAAACAAGGCCACAAAAACCGGGGCCGAATACTGAATCAGGATGGCATTGGCCGAGGTAGTCAATTTGTTGGCCGAAACAAAGGAAATTACCATGGCCGCGTAGGCGACCGCCCCGCCGATTTGTACCGGCGACCAATTGAAATTGAACTTACGGCGGTAAACAAACATGATCAGGGCCGCAATCATACTCCTCATTCCGGCGATGGCAAACGGGTGCCAGGAAACGGATTTAATTAGGAGGCCGCTGATACTCCAGAGGAAAGCGGCGCCGATTAGTAACAAAATAGCTTGATAACGTTGGTTTAAAGGATTTTTTAAAGTATTCATTATATACTTCCTGTTTAGGAATGGATTTAATACTCATCCCTATTTCGGCTGGACTTTGAAAAATCCTCCAGCATTAACGTTCTAAATTATGAATTCTTTGTTACCAATCTTCAAACGCCTTACAGTTGCCCATTGTATATCCGGTAGGCGCGATCATCGAAACAGACGATTAGCACCAGTTGGGGCAGGCTATTTGTTACTAAGAAATTTCGAATTTCCGCCACAGCGATTTGGGACGCCCGTTCGACCGGAAACCGGTAAGCCCCGGTGCTGATGGATGGAAAGGCAATGGTATTTATTTCGTATTCTTGAGCCAATTGGAGCGAACTCCGATAGCAAGAGGCTAAGAGCTGGTCTTCTCTATTGACGCCCCCCTGCCAAACCGGTCCCACGGTATGGATCACCCAGCGGGCGGGCAAATTGTAACCTTTGGTGATTTTAGCCGCACCGGTCGGACATCCGTTCAGTTGGTGGCATTCTTCTAACAACTCCGGTCCGGCAGCACGATGGATCGCCCCGTCCACTCCGCCCCCGCCCAGTAAAGAATTATTCGCGGCGTTGACGATGGCATCCACGGATTGTTTAGTGATATCGCCTTGAATGATTTGAATCCGGTTCAAACTGTTCCCCCTCACTGGCCCGTCGCAGCTTATCCCATCGACCTTTGACCCTTGTTATGATTGATTCAGATAACCTAGTATTACGGATTTTTATCCGCCCAACACCCGGTGCGTCTCTTGCAGCTGCTCCCTAATTTTAATCTTCTGGGGGCACTTCAGTTCGCATGCCCCGCATTGGCTGCAGGCGTCGGCTTTCAGTTTCGGCAACCAAGGCTGTTTTCCATATTCTGCATAGTTTTCCCGGGCATAATCTTTAAGGCCATAGACATTATGATAATTATATAATTCAAAAATCGAGGGAATATCAATCCCTTTCGGACAGGGAAGACAGTAATTACAGCCGGTGCAATACAGATCGGCCAGTTTCCGATACTTTTCCATCAAGGTGTTAATGGCTCCGACTTCATCCGGTTTAAGCGGTTCGGCATTTCCGGCGTACCTGACGTTCTCCTCCACCATTTGCAGTGATCCCATGCCCGACAGAGCACAGGTTATATTGGGGTTAGCCAGGACAAACCTTAAAGCTAGTTCGACGTTGCTATCCACCGGCAGATTCACTTCTTGACGGATCTTTTCCGGCAAACCGGCGATCCTTCCCCCGCCCACCGGTCCCATTACCGCTACTCCCAATCCTTTGCTATGCGCATAAGCAATCGCCTCTTCATTACTCCGGTCCAAGAAGTTATACTGGCAAAGCACCCCGGTAAAAACGCCCAAATCGACCAGTTGGATTAATTCCTCCGGCGGGTCGTGAAACGAAAAAGCGATCTGTTTGATCAAACCCTCGGCCTTGGCCTGTTCCGCTTCTTTTAACCAATTGGCTTGCTTGTCGATATCCATAAAACTTTGATAACTGATGCCGTGGAAATAATAAAAATCTAGATAGTCCTCCTGTAGCCTGGTAAGTTGTTCCTCCAGAATTCGCCGGTAATCGCCGGGCTTCTTGATTAAGTGGCCGGGGGACTTGGAGGAGAGAAAAATCCGGTCCCGCCAGCCCTTAATAACTTTGCCTACCACCACTTCACTATTGCCTCCATGGTATATGTAGGCGGTATCGATATAATTAACCCCCAGTCCAAAAGCCCGCTGGATTATCTGAAGCGCTTTTTCCTCATCAATTTGCTTTTTCCCGTTTAGCTCAACCTCCGGAAGGCGCATCGCTCCAAAACCTAACGCTGAAAGCTTAATTCCGGTATTGCCAAAGGTACGATATTGCATGAGGATACCTCCAGTATATGTAGATATTGGAAAAATAAATTTATCTTCAGTATACCCAAAGACTATCATTTATGCAATCATTTATAATTCAAATACTAATCAATACAGTGATCTCAAACAAAAGAGGTCACTTTTTTTATTAATTTACCCCTTTACCACCCCAACCGTACTCAACTTCTTCACCGGCTTTACCAAATCCAGTTCATTTTGGATTACGAAATCAATATCTTTATAAGCAAACCGGCTTTCCTCCGCAACATCCGACTTCTTGTGTTTTCCCAAAACCACCCGGCATTCCTTGAGATCCTTTAAAACCTCTTCCACCGAGTACTTTTGCTTGGCCCTGGTCCGGGAATATTTCCGGCCTGCCCCATGGGAGCAGGACTCGAAGCTTTCCGGATTTCCCAGCCCCTTCACCAGATAACTGAAGGACCCCATCGCTCCGGGAATGATCCCCGGTTCATCCTGGCCGGCCCGGATGGCCCCTTTCCGGTGGACCCAGGCCTTCGCGCCGTAATGTTCCTCTAAAGCCGCATAGTTATGGTGGCAGTTAATCCGACCCGAATACGAAACCGAATCCTTGGTGTACTTCTTTACCCACCTGCTTAAAAGCTCCATTACCTGTTCCAACATCTGTCCCCGGTTCTCCCGGGCAAACTCAAGGGCCAGACTCATCCACTCGATATAAGACTTGCCTTCTTCACTCTCCGTGGGTAGAAAAGCCAAATTATACTCTTTCGGCAATGAAATATCCTTTTGCTTATTCAGCTTTTTAGCAACCTCATTAAAATAGTGACAGATTTTTAGGCCAAAATTCCTACTTCCGGAATGGAGCATGATCCCGATCAATCCATCCTCATCCTCCTGAAGCTCAATAAAATGGTTGCCTCCTCCAAGAGTGCCGACTTGAAAGTAGCCTTCGTTTATTTCCGGGATTAGTTCTTTGGCAAATTCATATTTCAAAAGGTTCTCTTTTGCAATGTCTAAAGTGTGACAATCTTGTTTCTGCTTATGGTGAGCGAATCCCACTGGAATATTTCTTAAAATATCACCAATTACAGCTTGAATCAATTTACCGTTGGGAGTATCCGTTTTTGTTAACACTTTCGCCGGTAGATTGGTTTGAACATAAGCCATCCCGCAACCGATGTCGACTCCCACCGCATTGGGAATGATTACATCCTTAGTTGCAATCACTCCTCCGATGGGCATCCCGATTCCTTGATGGGTATCGGGCATCAGAGCTACCCATTGATGCAGAAACGGAAGATTCGCCAGATGCAACCCTTGCTCCAGGCATCCGGCGTCAACCTGTTCCGGTTTTTGGAGCCAAACCTTAATCGGAAATTTTTGTTTGGCGTGGTGAAATAGGATGAACATACTGTTGTCTCCTCTTCGATCAAATACATTAAGATTTGCAAAGGCCTCAAACGAAAATTTCCTAGTAATTAATATCGAAACACACAGCAATGTTAATGTCAAGAATATCCAATAATAAATCCAAGTAAATAATTTGGTGCTGTTTGAGACAGTTGTTGGTAATAGCGTAAATGATTATAAATAATCCTGTTAACCGGGCAATCCTGTCAAAAAAAGACCTTGTAATTGACAGGATTTACACAGATTAACACGGATTTTAAAATCAAAATTGATGATGACATAGCTAATAAGTTAATTGAAAAACCTTATTGAGTATTATATAATTCGGATAGGTGATGGGTAATATCGCCATAATTTAAAGGAGAATTAAGATGATCAACCGTAACAAACCAATTCCCGGCCAAAGTATCCGGAATACCTGGAAAATCAACCCCAGGACCCGGATCCATGACAATGACCTCCGGAAAAACAAAAAGAAAGAACGTCAATTAGCTCAAAAAGAAATCCGAAATTTATTAAAAAGAGCGCCAAAAGGGGCTGTCCCAAAAGATATTAATCCACGGGCAACCCCTTTTGATTTAGATATTTTAAAAACGTCGTTTACCTCTTACCTATTTATCCAACGGTCTAACTCGCGTCTCCCGATATCTTTCCGGAAAAAAATACCCTCAAAACTCAAGCAACGAATATCGCGATATGCCCCATCGATTGCTTCACGGATGTTACTCCCCAAATGGACCAGGTTCAATACCCGGCCGCCTGCGGTTACGACATCTCCGTTAAAATTAAACTTGGTCCCGGCATGAAATACCAGTGAATTCTGGACCTTATCCAGCCCTTTGATTGGTTTACCCGTTTCATAGGACCTCGGATATCCGCCCGAAGCGGCAACCACGCAAACTGCCGTGGTTCTCGTCTTCCATCGCACTGACTCCGGATTGAGCGTGCCGGTCAAGCAATCCGAAAAAATTTGGGCCAGATCTGATTCTAACAGCGGTAGAACCACTTGGGTCTCGGGGTCGCCAAACCTTACATTGTATTCCACAACTTTCGGCCCGGATTTGGTAAGCATCAAACCGACAAAAAGCGTTCCGACAAACGGGACCCCTTCAGCTTTCATTCCCGCGATGGTGGGATTAAAAATCTCCCTAATCACCTGTTCCATGATTTCAGCAGTAAAAGCAGTGGTGGGGGCATAGGTCCCCATACCGCCGGTATTCGGGCCGGCGTCTCCGTCACCGATCCGCTTGTGATCCTGGACAGGAAGCATTGGCACGGCTTCGTTTCCATCACAAAAGGCCAGTAAAGACGCTTCCTCTCCTTCAAGATACTCTTCAATAACGACAGCAGAGCCTGATTCGCCAAAAATCTTAATTACCATGAAATCGTCAATTGCCTTAACTGCTGTCTCCAGATCAAAAGCAACCACCACGCCCTTACCGGCTGCCAACCCGTCGGCTTTGACCACGATGGGAACCCCGGTTTGTCTTAAATAGCCCTTAGCGGCTTCCGGATCGGTAAAGGCTTGGGAATGGGCGGTCGGAATCCGGTACTTATTCATAAATTCCTTGGCAAAAGCTTTGCTCGACTCTAGTCGGGCCGCAGCTTGAGTCGGTCCGTAAACTTTTAACCCTCTCATTTGAAAGTAGTCAACAATTCCTTGAGCCAAATATGCCTCGGGGCCGACAATGGTTAAGTCGATTTGCTCCCTCTCGGCGAAATCAGCTATCTCCTCAATTACATCACAATCGATCGCAATATTTTCGGCTATTTCGGCAGTCCCTGCATTTCCGGGAGCACAATAGATTTTTGAAACCAACGGGCTTTGTCGTAGTTTCCAGCAAAGAGCGTGTTCCCGTCCGCCGTTTCCCACAATTAATACTTTCATTGAGACCTCCTATAGCTTCCTTCCGGTAATCCTTTGATAAGCCTCTAAATATTTCTCACTGGTTTTTTGAATAACCTCTTCCGGAAGGGGCGGCGCCGGTGGCTGTTTATCCCAAGTTAATGTTTCCAGATAGTCGCGGACGTATTGTTTATCGAAACTCGGTTGGGATTTACCGGGTTGGTACTGATCCATCGGCCAAAAACGCGAAGAATCGGGAGTAAATATCTCGTCAATTACTGTTAAAACCCCATCAACCCAGGCAAATTCGAATTTGGTATCGGCGATAATGATTCCGTTAGCTTCGGCGCGGGCCGCAGCTGTTTGATAAAGGCTAATTGAATATTCTTGAAGTTTTCTGGCCAAATCCGCGCCAACGATATTGGTTAACTGTTCAAAGGTTATCGGTTGGTCGTGCCCGGTTGATTCCTTGGTAGTCGGGGTAAAAATCGGTTCCGGTAATTTACTGCTTTCTTGAAGCCCGGCGGGAAGTTTAATTCCGGTAATCGAACCGGAGGCCTGGTATTCTTTCCAACCGCTACCGGCTAAATAACCCCGGACTACACATTCAATGGGGATAACTTCACCTTTCTTGACCAACATCGACCGGCCTTTTAAAATTTGACGTTCTTCGGTAGTCAATCCGGGCGCTTGAGCTATGTCTGAGGTGATTAAGTGATTTGGAAACTCTTCGCCGGTCTGATTGAACCAATAAACCGAAAGGCCGGTTAAGACCCGGCCCTTATCCGGAATCGGTTCATCAAAAACGACATCAAATGCGGAAATCCGATCGGTCGCCACAATTAATAAGTATTGGTTCAGATCGTAAATATCCCGGACTTTCCCCCGGCCAATTAAAGGAAAGGTTTTTAAAGTGGTCTGAGTAACAGTCATGGTTCATCCTCCCGAATCAATCATTTATCTCATGGTTGATAAAACGCATGTTATCTGAGCTTCACTGGCAATTTCATCCCCGATATACGTAATTGCATCAAATTTACCAATATTGGCTTTGAACCGCTTCAAGGTCACTTCAATTCGAAGTTGGTCCCCAGGGACCGCCCGTTTACGGAATCGGGCTTTTTCAATAGCGGCAAAGAGTGGAATTTGGGACTTATCATCAATTAGATCTAAAACTACAAAAGCTGAAACCTGAGCCATCGCTTCGACTTGAAGCGCTCCAGGCATAAGGCTGTTATAGTACTCATGCTGTAAATAGAAATCATTGACGGTTACATTTTTAATGCCAACCGCTCTTTTGCCGCTTTCAATCTCAACGATCCGATCCACTAATAAGAAAGGAAACCGGTGCGGTAAAACCTCTTTTATTTGATTAATATCCAGCATTGATCCACCTCATTTAATCTTTCTGCCTCGCCCTCATACCATCAATCACAATCCGTTCTTCCAGAACTAATTTGATAGCTTCCGGATAGATTTGGTGCTCGATTTTTAAAACTTTCTCCGCCAAACTCTCAGGAGTATCAGCATCGGAAATCGAGACGATCCCTTGGATGATAATCGGTCCCACATCGGTCTCGGGAGTTACCAAATGAACGGTAGCCCCTGAATACTTGGTCCCGGAAGCGATGACCGCTTCATGAACATGATGGCCATACATGCCTTTGCCGCCAAAGGCCGGTAACAAGGCGGGATGAATATTGAGGACCCGGTTTGGATAGGCATCGGTCAGCGAACGATCAAGAATCCTTAAAAAACCGGCCAAACAAACCAGGTCAACTCGGTACCCCTTTATGCTATTCAGTATGGCCCTGGTAAATTCTTGAACGGTCGAAAATTCGCGGTGGTTAATCACAACCGTCGGGATTCCATGCTGGGCAGCCCGCTCCAACGCTAATACGTCCGGTTTGTTACTGATAACCACAGCTATCTCCGCTTCCAGCCTCCCGTCTTCAATGGAGTCAATAATTGCCTGGAGATTGCTCCCTCCACCCGAAACCAGGACCCCGATTCGTTTCATATTCTTACTAATCGCTCCCCCATATGAATTGTGAAATGTGAGGTTTGAAGTTTGAAATAACTTCAGATAATTTCACTCTTCACTCTTTAAACTTCAAACTTTAGCTCAGGTAACCGCCAGCCATCGCGTTAAATCCCCGGTACCGGATATTTGGAACAAAAAGTTTCCACATTCCGCTTAACTTCTTCAAGATGGGTTTCATTTTGGTGATTTTTTAGGGCGCTGACGATCCACTCGCCAATCTTTTTCATCTCGTCCTCTTTCATGCCGCGGGTAGTTGCCGCCGGGGTACCCAGCCGGATACCACTGGGCCGGAGCGGCGGATTGGGGTCATCGGGAATGATTTGTTTATTGGTAGTAATACTTACCCGATCTAAAACCTTTTCCGCTTCTTTACCGTCGATACCAAAACTGGAGACGGTATTAATCACCATCATGTGGTTATCGGTGCCACCGGTAATTAACTGGGCGCCGTTATTAAGCAGCGACTCCGCTAATGCCTTGGCGTTTTTTAGGGTTTGAGCCGCATAAACTTTAAACTCCGGTTCAAGCGCTTTACTAAGGGTAACGGCGATTCCGGCGACAGTATGCATATGCGGTCCGCCTTGGAGCCCGGGGAAGACCGACTTATCGATATCAGATGCATATTGAGCCCGGCATAAAATCAAACCGCCGCGAGGGCCTCTTAAGCTTTTATGGGTAGTGGTAGTAACGATATCAAACCCGTAATCGAAGGGATTGCGCATCACACCACCGGCAATCAAACCGCCGATATGCGACACATCAGCCATGGTAATTGCCCCCACCGCGTTGGCAACTTTTTTAAAATCCTCATAATTGTAATCCCTTGGATAAGAAGTATACCCACAAAGCACGATTTTTGGTTTGGTTTCCTTCGCCACCCGCATTAAATCGTCAAAGTCAATTTTACCACCCGCTTCGGGCCGGGTCTTATAACGGACGAAATTAAAGATTTTTCCCATATGGGATACAGGCGCGCCATGAGTCAAGTGGCCGCCGTGGGACAAATCCATGCCTAAGACTGTATCCCCCGGTTTCAGGAAAGCCAGATAAACCGCTTGGTTCATTGGAGATCCTGAGAGAGCTTGAACATTAGCATGCTCACAACGGAATACCTGCTTAGCCCGTTCAATAGCTAACTTTTCGATCACATCGGTATAAGTTTGCCCGCCATAGTATCGTTTGCCGGGGTAGCCCTCAGCGTATTTATTAGTAAAAACAGATCCGTTAGCTGCCAATACTTCGGGATATGTATAATTTTCCGAAGGAATCAATTCAATCCCTTTCTTCTCCCGTTCCTCCTCCCCTTTAATCGCTTGATAAATGTCGGGGTCGTTTTGAGATAACAATTTCCAATTTTCTTCCATAATTCCACTCCTTTGTAACATTTATTATTAGTTGTTAGCTTTTAGCTTTTTGCTATTAGCTATTGGCCTGAGTGGATTGCTCTTAGGCCCAAATAACTAGCTGAAAAAAAGCCAGTAGCCAGTAGCTTCTCCGGTTTAATTCTAATCGATCTTAACAACCTGTTCTCCCTCAGTCACCGTACCGATTTGATATACTTCTGATAAAGACGTTTGAATCCGCTCCAAATTTTCAGGCCGACAGATTAACACCATTCCAATCCCCATGTTAAAGACACGATAAGCTTGGCCGTCAGGCACGCCGCCTTTATTTTGAAGATATTCAAAAATAGGCAACACCGGCCAAGTGCCTTTGTTTATCCGGACGCCGCATCCCGAAGGCAAAATACGGGGAATGTTATCATAAAACCCTCCGCCGGTAATATGGGCTAAACCATTAACCAACCCTGCCGTAATTAACGGATATACTTCTTGATAATAACAACGGTGCGGCGCCAATAATACCTCGCCAATCGGATTGGATAATCCGGGGACTGTATCGGTTGGTAATAAGCCCAAATCCTCAAAACAAATCTTGCGGGCCAATGAATAGCCATTGGTATGCAAGCCTAGGGAGGGAAGGCCCAACACTAAATCACCTGGTTTAATGGTTGAACCGGTAATTATTTGCTTTTGCTCGGCTACTCCGATAATAGTACCGACCAAATCGAATTCGCCCTTGGAATACATCCCCGGCATCTCAGCGGTTTCACCGCCGATCAATACCGCGCCGTTTTCACGGCAACCCCGCGCCAAACCGGAGACGATCGCCTCAATCGTAGCCGGTTCAACCGAACCGGTCCCGATATAATCGAGAAAGAAGAGGGGTTTCGCTCCTTGAACTAAAATATCATTGACACAATGATTGACCAAATCGTAACCGACAGTATCATACCGGTTTAGGGCAAAGGCTATTTTGAGTTTAGTCCCTACCCCGTCAGTACTTGACACTAATACCGGATCACGGTATGCGGCGGACGGGAAAGCGAACAGCCCTCCAAAACTGCCTAAATCCCCTAAAACATATTGATTATAAGTTCCCTGGACCAATTTTTTAATGCGTTTAACCGCTTCATTTCCGGCGTCAATATCCACTCCGGAAGCTTTGTAAAGGTCAGTCACGCTATCTCTCCTCCAACAAGTATTTATCAGTATTTTCATCTTGCGGGATTTCGATGGGGTAATTACCGTCAAAACAAGCCATACATAATTGTTCTTTTGAGGCCAGCGATTTCGAAAGGCCTTCTATATTCAGGTAAGTCAAACTATCCGCTCCTATATAACGGCGAATTTCTTCAACCGAATGCGAAGAAGCGATTAATTCCTTCCGGATCGAAGTATCGATCCCATAATAACAAGGGTGGGTAATCGGCGGGGCGCTTACGCACATATGTACTTCCTTAGCGCCGGCCTCACGCAATAAATGAATGATTTTCCCACTGGTAGTCCCCCTGACAATTGTATCATCGATAATTACCACCCGTTTGCCCCTTAAAACCCCTTCAACCGGATTTAATTTGATCCTGACTCCCAAATCACGCATTTCCTGATTGGGTTGGATGAATGTCCGCCCAACGTAAGTATTCTTAATTAAACCGATATCATAGGGAATACCGGAAGCCTCGGAAAAGCCGATAGCAGTTGATACTCCGGTATCAGGCACTGGAATTACCACATCGGCCTGGCCTTTAAATAATTCGGCCAATTGGTGGCCCATCGCCTTCCGGGCCAAGTGAACGTTTAGCCCGTCGATATTACTATCCGGCCTGGCAAAATAGATGTATTCGAAAACGCAGAGCGCTTGTTGGGGAACTTTGGGCAGATGATAACTGCGGATCCCGTCGCTATCGATAAAGATGATTTCCCCGGGTTCCACGTCCCGGATGAATTTCGCCCCGACACTCGAGAAGACGCAACTTTCCGAAGCCAGGATGTACGCGTTGGAAAGTTTACCGAGGCACATTGGATGGATTCCGTGTGGATCCCTGATCCCGATCAGGGTATCTTTGTTCATAATCAATAACGAATATGATCCCTTCAAATCACCGGCGGCTTTAATAATCGCATCGGGCAATGTCTCTTTGCTATGCCTGGCGATTAGGTTGATGACCACTTCGGTATCGGTAGTGGTTTGAAAGACCGATCCATCATTCTCCAGCCGTAAACGGAGGGATTCGGTATTAACCAAATTACCGTTATGGGCGACAGCCATCATACCCCTGGAACACCGGGCTACCAGGGGTTGTGCGTTGGCCAACTGGCTGGAACCGGTAGTGGAATATCGGACATGCCCGATACCAATCCTGCCTTTTAACCGTTCCAGAATATCCCGGTTGAAAACCTGGGAAACCAGTCCCATGTTTTTATGGATCGAAAAATGTTGCCCGTCGGAGACGACAATTCCAGCACTTTCTTGGCCACGGTGTTGCAAGGCGTATAGCCCAAGGTAGGTTAAAGCGGCCGCTTCAAATTTCGGATCGTTACTATAGATGCCGAAAACTCCGCACGCTTCTTCTTGATGATCTTCCAGTATTAAATTATCCGTTACCATATCCGGTTTCTCCATATTTAGTATCCCTTCCGGTATAATTATTGACTTATGCAAAATCAAATTATCATGGCTTTCACTCATTCAGGGTTAAAATAACCTTTTTTCCCAGGCGTCACAGACCGATTCAGCTTTCTGGGCAGCCTGACCGATATATTTTTCCGGATTCTCCAGCACTTCTCTTTGGTTTGGGGTTAACTTGCCCCAATAGGGAAGCAGTTCGGTCCGTTCTACCAACAGCTCACGGAGAGTCTTACCGGTCTTTTGGGACTCAAGTGTTAGTAACCGAACCGCCTCATGGGCGTCAGGATGCCCCATCGAGGCTAATAAAATATAAATCGGCTCGGCAATAACCATTTCTTTGGTGAATTCAAAGTTGCGCGCCATTCGTTCCCGGTCAACCACTAGTTTCCGTAAAACTCTAGTTAAGCGATCAACTGCCGCTACAAAACCAACCACAATCTCGGGCACGAAACGTCCGGATGCGGAGTTTGTCAAGTCGCGTTGGTGCTCGGAAATTTGATCGGCATACATGGTAATCATCCGCGGCATGAATTCTTTCCACATGCTTTTTACATGCTCAAAATTCCAGGGGTTCCGTTTATGGGGCATGGTTGAAGAACCGACTTGCGTTGCTTCAAATACTTCCCCAACTTCACTGATTTCTGTCCGTTGCAAATTACGGATATCATCCGCCAGATTGGCGAGAACCCCAAAAGCTGAGATAATAGCGTGAATATAATCGGTTAAATATTCGGGAGTAACGATTTGATTAGAATATTCCGAAGGTTTTAAGCCCAGTTCCCAAAGGACTTCCGCTTCAAACTCAAACGGATCTTCAAAAAAGAGCGAACTGGCATTATAAGCGCCGACTGCTCCGGCGATTTTCCCACGTAAGTTTTGCGAAGCCTGTTTGATCAATTCGATCCGGGAACCAAACCTGCTTACGTATTCAGCCATGGCAAATCCAAAAGTAACCGGCACAGCATGTTGCCCATGGGTCCGTCCTACTTGCAAGGTATTTTTCTCACGCCGGGTAATCTCGATCAAAATTCTTTCTAGCTCTAAAACTTTGGGGAGGACCACATTTTCGGTTGCCTCTTTAAACCGCATTGCAGTAGCGGAATCCATAATATCCACTGAAGTAGTAGTGAAATGGACGAAAGGTTTAGCCTCTTCGCTGACCCGGCGCTGAATGCAATTTACTAAAGCCCGGATATTATGCTTGGTTATTTCTTCTTCCAAATAAACCTCTTCCGGGGCTACCTGGTCGCAGGCTATAGTAATCTCCTCGGCAACCGCTTGGCTGCAAAGGCCGCGTTTCGCCAATACCCTAGCTAAAGCGGCTTCCACTTTCAGCTCATACCGAATATAAGCGTTTTCGGAGAAGAAATCCGCCAGTTCAGTAAAGAGAGATTGATTTGAAGCATAATAACGGTGATCGAGGGGGCTTAAGTTCAAAAAGATGTTCCGATCCAAAAAGGGCACCTCCATAATTATGATTTCATCTTGGCGCTAATCTTTCAAAAGTAGTCAACAATATAACAAAACCTATAAAAAATATAAGACGGATAGGCAATTAATGAACCTATCCGCCCGGGTTTTTATCCCTCTACGGTGTAACGCTATGTAAGCGCCTGCACCACTTGGACCTGGCCTTCATTTTGAAGCGGAACCCTAGGTGCACTTCCATTTATTATTTTTTTAAACAAATTAATTCTAACAAACCGAAGTAGTAATTGTCAACCTATATATGAAGGTGTTTCAATAATTAGGGAGCAAAAATCTTCCCTTGCATTTAAATGACAATCCTCAAAATGATAAAGACTAATATCAAACTGGTCTTAGTTAAAAACAACACAATAGTATCAATCTAGTAATAAATTGAACCTTAATTATGTCAAGATGATGATAATTTACTGTAAATAAGATCTGTATTTCCGAATATTTTCCATCATAATTAATAATTCTTAAAGTTTTTCACTTTTTTGTTTTAAATATTCCTTATAACCGATCTCTTCAAGCAATACACTTTTATCATTAACTTCCTTGGCAAGCTTCTTTTTATAATCAATCATTTTTAGACGTAAAGTCGAATCTACCACACTTAAAATCTGCACCGCTAAAATCCCCGCATTTTTTGCTCCATTGATGCTAACGGTAGCAACGGGAATCCCCCCCGGCATCTGCACAATTGAATAAAGTGAATCAACCCCATCTAGGGTACTGGTTTTAATAGGTACCCCAATCACTGGCAAAGGAGTCATCGCCGCCAGTACTCCGGGGAGATGGGCAGCTCCGCCCGCTCCGGCGATGATCACTTCCAAACCGCGTTCCATAGCAGTTGAGGCATATTCAATCGCCCGTTTAGGGGAACGATGGGCTGAAATCACCGTCATTTCGTAATCTACCCCGAATTTTTCCAACATCTCGGCAGCCAATTTCATAATCGGGAGATCGCTATCGCTACCCATGACTATTCCTACTAACGGCATATATCATCAACTCCTACAATCATTACTTTCTGCTCCCCGGTTTTACAATCGGGATGCCTTCTTTACATAAAGGGCATTCCTCCGGTTCCCAGGTATTGATTTCCACCGTAATTAAGGATTCGGTATGTACCCCAAAATGAACCTTACCGGCGCTCCGGTCAACCAGCACCCCTACTCCGCAAACATTGGCGCCGCGTTCCCGGACTGCTTCGATCACTTCTTGGACTGAACCTCCGGTGGTAATCACATCTTCTACAACTAACACATTTTCATCATCTTCCAAGTCAAATCCCCGCCGGAAAGTCATTTTGCCGTCTTCCCGCTCGGTAAATAGCGCCCGGACACCGAGTACTTTGGCAACTTCATAAGCGATAATAATTCCGCCAATCGCCGGGGCGACAACTGCATGGATCTCATGCCCTTTAAAACGCCGGGCCAAATCTTCACATAATTTCTCGGTAAACTTGGGATACTGCAGAACTTGGGCGCATTGCATATACCTTTTACTATGGCGTCCCGAGGTCAATCTGAAATGCCCTTCCCGCAATACTTTGGTCTCACGTAAAATTTCTAGAATTTCTTTTTCTTCCAGCAACAGTGGCTCCTCCTTATCTTATTAAAGAACAGAAGACGCTTGGTTGTCGCAACCTTAACCATGAGCGACGCCCTTAAGCTCAGAAATACTGCTAAGACCTTCTTCGACAAGAAACTCCCTGATTCCTTCAATAATTTTAATTGGAGCCAAAGGATCTTTAAAAGTCCCGGTCCCAACCCCGATTGCAGTTGCGCCGGCCATTATAAACTCAATTGCGTCAGTTGCTGTACAAATTCCCCCAATACCGATCAACGGTATTTTTACTTTCGGAAATGTCTGCCAGACCATTCGGAGAGCCACCGGTTTAATCGCCGGGCCAGACAATCCCCCAACCAGGTTCCCCAATACCGGCCGACGCTTCCGGATGTCAATCGCCATACCCAGCAGTGTGTTTATTAAACTAAGCGCATCGGCGCCTGCGTCTTCAACCTGATGGGCGATAATAGTGATATCGGTTACGTTAGGGGAAAGTTTAACTATCAATGGCTTTTGGGTAACTTTCCGGACCGCGCCGGTAACCTTAGCCGCCATTGAAGGATCAGTCCCAAAGGCAATTCCGCCTTCTTTTACATTAGGGCAGGAAATATTCAGTTCAAACCCGGAGACTTCCGGGTATTCATTTAAAATTTCCGCAACTTCAGCATATTCTTCAATCTTCTTCCCAACTATATTTACGATCACCGGTGTTTGATATATTCTTAAAAAAGGTAAAGCTTCTTCTATAAAATGATCTACCCCCGGATTTTGCAAACCGATTGCGTTTAACATGCCTCCGGAAGTTTCACAGATTCGCGGCGATTGGTTTCCCGGCCATGGTGTTAAAGACACTCCTTTGGTAACTACCGCTCCCAGGCAATCCGGTGTGAAAAAAGATGAATATTCCTTTCCATAACCATAAGTTCCCGAAGCCGGTAAAACCGGGTTCTTTAATTTTAACCCGCCGATTTCAACTTCCATCAAAGGTTGGCTCATTAAAAGATCACCTCCTTAATGGAGAAAACCGGTCCATCAACACAAACCCGGCGGGAACCCTTATTAGTTTGGCAAGTACATCCCAAACAAGCCCCAACTCCACATGCCATATGCGCTTCCAATGATACCTGGCCGGGAATTCCTGATAATACAGCTATTTTTTGAATTGCGTCAAGCATCGGGGCCGGTCCACAAGCAAATATAAAATCGTATTTATTAGTTTGATGTTCATTAACAAATAGTTCAGTAACAAATCCTTTAAAACCGGCACTCCCATCCTCAGTCGCGATCTTTACCGGGACGCTGCTTTTTTCCCAGAGATCAATTCCTAACAAATCTTGGCGTGCCCTTCCCCCATAAAACAGGGTGAGCCGAGGTGGGTTTGGTTGTAAAGAGAGTTGCTCCTGCAAGCAAAAAAGGGGCGGCATCCCGATTCCCCCCGCAATTAGGGCAATATTCCCCGTTTCTTTCGGAACCTCAAAACCATTGCCAATGGGACCCCAGATCGGCAACGTATCCCCTTTTCGTTTGGATGCCAATAACTTCGTACCCCTGCCGACAACCTTAAACAGTAAGGAAATGCTACCTTCCCCCCTATTGATCCGGAAAATACTGACCGGCCTTGCCAATAAAGGATCAACGCTAAGTTCATCCGCAACCCGGATTTGAATAAATTGTCCCGGTTTCGCAGCCGCTGCAATTTTGGAAGCGATCAATTTTAACCGAAAATAACCCGGCCCCACTTGTTTAATTTCGCTAATTACCGATTGGACTAAATGCATGTTTCCATCCTTTACTCTATGGTCTATAGTAGTCAAGAGCCATGCGACAAGAGCCAGTATGATTTTTGATAATGCTTAAAAATCAAAAACCTTCGAGATGAAACTGGTTTCCTTGGCTTTTTAATCTTCAATCTTTTACTCTATATTAGGCTCCAACGCCATTCTTATACTCCAGGCTCCTGACTCCTAAACTTCCGGCTACTCTCCGAGAAGTCAAATAACCTGCTCAATCCGTATAGTTTGAAAATCTTGAATTGGAATGGCCAAGCTGGACGCCCTGCCTTCCTCTAACGCTAATAAAACTTGCAAAAATGCTTTCACCGTATCCAATGAAGTAAGGCAAGGGATATTATGTTCCACTGCTGCCCGACGGATTTTAAAACCGTCCCGCTCCGGTTCTTTGCCACGGGTAATCGTATTCACCAATAATTTAATTTCGCCGCTTTTAATGGCGTCGAAGATCGTCGGCGGTCCTTCATTAATTTTATTTAGTTTGGTAACCGGGACGCCGTTCACCCTTAGATAGGCGGCTGTTCCCATGGTAGCCATAATCTTAAAACCCCGATCCGCTAATTTTTTTAGTAACGGTAGGGCCTCAGCCTTATCACGGTCCGCTAGCGTCGCCAGGATCGTCCCCCCGCGCGGCATACTGAAACCGGCAGCCACAAAGGCCTTATAGAGGGCCCCGGCATAGGTAAGATCAACCCCCATTACTTCTCCGGTCGATTTCATCTCCGGGCTGAGATAGATATCTACCTGATTTAGTTTGGAAAAGGAAAAAACAGGCGCTTTAACCGCTATCAGCTTAGTCTCGGGCCACATGCCGCCGGCGTAACCCTGTTGATGGAGTGATTGATTTAAGATACATTTGGTAGCCACCTGGATCATTGGAATTCCGGTAATTTTGCTCATAAAAGGAACAGTCCGGCTGGAACGGGGATTTACCTCGATACAGTACACTTCCTCTTCCGTAAGCACGTATTGTACGTTTATTAAGCCAACCACTTTCAAACTTTGGGCTAGCTTCAAGGTATAATTGGTGATTTTCTCCTGTTCAATCAGGCTTAAATGTTGGGTTGGATAAACTGCAATCGAATCTCCGGAATGTACCCCAGCCCGCTCCAGGTGTTCCATAATTCCTGGTATTAAAATATTAGTCCCATCGCAAATCGCGTCAACTTCGCATTCCCTTCCGCTTAGATAACGGTCGATCAAGACCGGATGCTCCGGACAAGCCCGGACTGCCCCGGTCAAATAGCTTTTTAGCTCGTTCTCATTGTATACAATCTCCATAGCCCGGCCGCCTAATACGTAGGAAGGCCGTACCAATACGGGAAATCCAATCTCCGCCGCAACCAAAATGGCTTCTTCCGCCGAAATGACGGTCCGGCCGGCTGGCTTAGGGATTTTGAGATCAGATAAAAGCTTATCAAACCGCCTTCGATCCTCAGCCAAATCAATGGAATCCACTGAAGTCCCTAATACTTTAACCCCGGCCTGCTCCAGTTGGGCGGCTAAATTAATGGCAGTCTGCCCGCCGAACTGAACGATTACACCTTCCGGTTGTTCCAGTTCCAATATGTGCAACACGTCTTCCACGGTCAACGGTTCGAAATATAGCCGGTCGCCGGTGTCAAAATCGGTGCTGACCGTCTCCGGATTGTTATTAATAATAATCGCTTCAACCCCGGCGTTTTTTAAAGCCCATACCGAGTGAACACTACAATAATCAAACTCAATCCCCTGCCCGATCCGGATTGGACCCGAACCGATGACAGCAATTTTCCGCCTCTCTGACCGTAACGCTTCGTTCTCCTGTTCATAACAAGAGTAAAAATAAGGTGTAACAGCTTCAAACTCTGCGGCGCAAGTGTCAACCATCTTATATACCGGCCTAATCCCTGCAGTATAGCGGAACCGGCGCACTTTATCCTCGGTAGCGCCAGTCAAAGCGGCAATTTCCCGATCAGCAAAACCAAGCCGCTTGGCTGCCAACAGGCGATCCGGATCCTGGTAGCCGGACTGCTTGATTTCATTCTCCATTTCAATAATTTTTTTCAGTTTTTCAAGGAAAAACAAATCCACCTTGGTCATCCGGTAGAGATCTTCCAGCGGGCAACCTCGCCGGATATATTCAGCCAAGAAGAACAAACGGCGGTCGTCCGGAGCGGTAACCGCTTTATCAAGTTCATCTTCGCTCATCTGGGCGGCGCCCGGCAATCTCAATCCGTATTGGCCAATTTCCAGGGAACGGACTGCCTTTAAAAGGGCAGCTTCCAAGGAACGGTCGATGGCCATCACTTCTCCGGTGGCCTTCATTTGAGTCCCCAGTTTCCGATCGGCCAGGTCAAACTTGTCAAAGGGCCAACGCGGGATCTTCATCACTACATAATCAAGGGTCGGTTCAAAAGAAGCATAGGTTTTTCCAGTTACTGCATTAGTGATTTCATCCAAATGATAACCGGCGGCGATCTTCGCGGCCACCTTAGCTATTGGGTATCCGGTAGCTTTAGACGCCAAAGCGCTGGAACGGCTAACCCTGGGGTTAACTTCGATTACAATATAGCGAAAGCTTTTCGGATCTAAGGCGAATTGTACATTACAACCGCCCTCGATCCCCAAGGCCCGGATGATTCTTATAGATGCCGCCCGCAGCATTTGGTATTCACGATCCGACAAAGTCTGGCTGGGCGCCACCACAATACTGTCGCCGGTATGGATTCCCACTGGGTCGAAGTTTTCCATATTACAAATTGTGATACAGGTGTTGTTGGAATCCCGCATCACTTCATATTCAATCTCTTTATAACCAGCCACGGACTGTTCTAGCAATACCTGGGAGATTGGGCTAAGCGTCAGGCCACGGACGGTAATCTCTGCTAACTCCTCCCGGTTAGTGGCGATTCCTCCACCAGTCCCCCCCATAGTATAAGCGGGACGAATGATTAAAGGAAACCCCACCCGTTCCGCAAATTCAAAGGACTCTTCCAATTTAGACACGATAACGCTTTCCGGGATTGGTTCCCCAATCTCCAACATCGTATCCTTAAATAATTGACGGTCCTCCGCCTTTTTAATCGCTTCCAGCGGGGTTCCGAGCAGCCTAACTTTATAATCGGATAAAACACCGGCTTCCCAAAGGCTGACTGCAAGATTCAAGCCAACCTGCCCGCCCAGGGTGGGAAGGAGCCCATCCGGGCGCTCTTTGGCGATAATCCGGCGTAAGGAATCAACCGTCAGCGGTTCGATATAAACCCGGTCGGCCATATTGGCGTCGGTCATAATCGTAGCCGGATTTGAATTAACCAACACCACCGAGATCCCCTCTTCTTTGAGGGAACGGCAGGCTTGTGTCCCGGCATAGTCAAATTCTGCAGCCTGGCCGATAATAATTGGTCCCGAACCGATGACTAATACTTTCTTTAAGGTTTTATCCAGTGGCAAATTGATTCACGCTCCATATCTGTCGCTTATTGGCTATTATCCATTAGCGGTTAGCTTATAACCAAGGGCCAAAAGCTAAAGGCCTATAGCGCAACTAAAGTACACTGTGGCCTGTAAACTTTATGCACTTTTCATATTCGTAATGAACTGTTCAAATAGATAATCCGAATCCCAGGGGCCGGGGGTGGCTTCCGGATGGTATTGGACGGAGAAAATCGGCATCTGTTTATGCTTTAACCCCTCAACTGTCCGATCATTAACGTTAAGGTGCGAGATGAATACATCCTTCGGATTTAATGAATCCTCACGCACCGCAAAGCCATGGTTCTGCGAGGTAATTGTAACCGCGCCGGAAATCAAGTCTTTTACCGGATGATTACCGCCCCTGTGCCCGAACTTTAATTTATAAGTGTCGCCCCCAAGAGCCAAACCTAGGATCTGATGCCCGAGACAGATCCCGAAGATTGGCAACTTTCCAATCAGCTGTTTGACACATTCGACGCCGTACATAACATCCTTTGGGTCGCCAGGTCCGTTAGAAAGCATCAATCCATCGGGCTTCAGTTTCAGAATGGTTTCACTGTCCGTATCACAAGGTACAACCGTAACTTGACAACCATATTTAATTAGGCTACGCTGAATATTGAGTTTCGCTCCAAAATCCATCAATACTACGTGTAGATCGCCGTCCCCTTCGGAGTAAATTTCCTTGGTGGATGCAACTTTGACAAAATCATGCCCGGATATTTCCGGAAGCGATTTTACCCGTAGGGCTAAAATGTGATCCGGTTCACTTGAAGTAGTAATCATGCCTTTCATTACGCCAACAGTCCGTAACCGCTTAGTTAAAGCCCGGGTATCGATCCCGGAAATCCCCGTGATATTATATTTTTTGAGGAAAGCGTCGATGGTTGTTTCCGACCGCCAATTACTGGGGGATTGGCAAGGTTCTTTGACTATAAACCCTCTGGCGTAAGGATGTTTTGACTCATAATCTTTGGAATTCACTCCATAATTCCCAATCAGCGGATAGGTCATGGCAATAATCTGTCCGCTATAGGAGGGATCAGTCAAAATCTCTTGGTAACCGGTTAACCCGGTATTAAAGACCACCTCACCCCCGATCTCGGCATCAGCCCCGAAGGAGATACCCCGATAAATCGTACCGTCCGCTAAAACCAATCGCGCGCTCTTCATTCTTCCTCCGCTGAATAATAATTTAAAGTTTAAAGTAAATAGTTTGAACTCGGGACTTTTAAACCTTAGATCCTAAACTGTCAACTCTAAACTTAACCCATCTCTATTCTATCATAAATATACATATTTGTCGAATATTTATTCAACAAATATTCCTTGAGCCAACTTTAAAATTCCGTTAACCCAAACTGATTCTACTTTCCCTTTGAGTTTACGGCCGAAAAAGGGGGAGTTTTTAGATTTAGAGGCAAATTCGGCTACTTTTACCTCCCATTCACATTCCGGATCAAAAATAATCAGATCGCCAGGATCACCTGGCCGGATCCGGCCGCCTTCTTTGTTTAAAATCCGAGCCGGCGCCACAGACATCCTCTCTACTAACTGTTCTTTAGTCAACCAGCCGCCTAGCACTAGTTCTGTCCAAGCCAGGCTCAAAGCTGTCTCTAAACCAATCATTCCGGTTGGGGCCAACGCAAACTCCCGGTGTTTTTCTTCCAAACTATGAGGGGCGTGGTCAGTGGCAATAGCGTCAATGACGCCCTCTTGTAATGCTTTCCGGATTGATTCCCGGTCCTCAATGGCGCGTAAGGGCGGACTGACCCGAAAGTGGGTGTTATATCCTTGAAGATCGGCATCAATCAATGTAAAATGATGCGGTGTAGCTTCAGCCGTTACCGGTAAACCTTTTCTTTTAGCTTCGGCAATCAATGCCGCGCTCCCTTTGGTACTGACATGGCAAAAATGAATCTTCGCTTTCGTAAATTCGACCAAAAAAATGTCCCGCGCCGTCATTACATCTTCAGCTAACGAGGGAATACCCGGTAAACCTAATACAGTTGACCAGTATCCTTCGTGCATTACCCCGTTCCCCGCCAGGTCCGGATCCTCTTCATGCAATAATAATGGTAAATTGAATAAGGTTGAGTACTCCAAAGCCGCCCTGAAGACTGCTGCGTTAGTAATGGTTTTTCCATCGTCAGAAAAAGCTATTGCGCCTGCAGCGGCCATTTCTCCCATTTCGGCCAGTTCGACGCCTTGAAGCCCTTTAGTTACCGCGCCAACCGGGTATACTTTCGCGAATCCGGCTAGGTTGGCCTGTTTGAGGAGATATTCAATGGCCACCGAAGTATCAGCCACCGGATTAGTATTAGCCATTGCCGTGACTGCTGTAAATCCTCCTTTAACAGCCGCCTTAGTACCGGAGGCAACCGTCTCCTCATCCTCCCTGCCCGGTTCCCGTAAGTGACAATGAAGATCAATTAAACCCGGAAATACCAGTTTATTCTTGGCGGAAACAATTCGCGCATCGGCCGGGTTGATTTCTTTCTCAACCGCGGTTACCTTACCGGACTCGATCAAAATATCTCCGATCCCAATAAAACCGCCGGCCGGGTCAACTATTGTCCCTCCTTTAATGCAATGCCGCATCTTTGCCGCCTCCTCCGGTTAAAAGATATAATAAAGCCATTCGGACGGCCACTCCGTTAGTGACCTGCTCAGTTATTACCGATTGATCGTGTACAGAAACGGCTTCGCTAATTTCCACACCAAGGTTGGCTGGTCCGGGATGCATCACCAATAAATCGGGCTTTGCTTTGGCAAGCCGTTCTAAGTTAAGTCCGAATAATCTGGAATACTCGCGTAAAGTCGGAAAATACGCTTTTGTTTGGCGTTCCAATTGAATTCGCATAATATTGACGACATCCGCCTCGGCTAATGCTTTGTCCAAGTTGGTCTCCACCTTGACCCCCATTGCCTCTAACCCCATTGGAACCAAGGTTGGTGGGGCGACTACGCTTACCTGGGCGCCTAATTTCGTCAGGCCCCAGATGTTCGATTTAATAACCCTGCTATGCAAGGCGTCACCAACTAGTACTACTTTTAACCCTTTGAATCCGCCTTTTTTATCGCGAATCGTAAATAAATCCAACAACCCTTGGGTCGGATGTTCGTGGGCTCCGTCCCCAGCGTTGATTACGTGTGAACGGACCGACTCAGCTAACAATTTGGGGGTACCGGCCAGCGAATGGCGGATAATTATCGCATCCACTCCCATAGCCTCAATTGTACGGGCAGTGTCGATAAAACTTTCCCCTTTGACAACACTACTGGAGGAAACCGTTAAATTAACTACATCAGCGCTCATCCATTTACCGGCGATTTCAAAAGAAGTACGGGTTCGGGTGCTGGGTTCAAAAAACAAAGTAACCACAGTCTTACCGCGAAGAGTCGGGACTTTTTTCAGGTCGCGGCTAAAAATATCTTTGCAAGTAGTAGCCGTATCCAAGATAAAATTAATCTGTTCCGCCGATAATTCACGTAGGCCTAAGATGTCTTTCGGTAACTTCACCATCTGCATCGCTCCGTTACAATTTAATAAAAAATCCTCCCACAAAGGGAGGATTAAATCCTTAACCGCTCCTCCCTTGCATGCCTCACAGGACAAGATTTAAAGGGATTAGTTAGGGTTGGTTTTCATTTTCAATGATGACCACTCGGTCTTCGCCATCGACCTCGGTAAGTTTGACGTGAACCACTTCCCGTTTGGAGGTCGGGACATTTTTACCGACATAATCGGCGCGAACCGGCAGTTCGCGATGGCCCCGGTCGATTAAGACTGCTAGCTGGATACTGTCCGGCCTGCCGAGATCCATCAGGGCGTCCAGCGCCGCCCTTACTGTCCTTCCGGTAAATAATACGTCATCCACCAAAATTACTTTTTTATGGGTGACGTTCACGGGAAGCTCTGTCCGATGCAGTACCGGTTGGCTGGAGATGAGCGACAAATCGTCGCGGTAAAAAGTAATGTCTAAGGTACCAACCGGGATTTCAACCTGTTCCTGTTCCTTAATCAAATCCGCCAGACGGTTGGCCAACGGTACGCCTCTGGTCCGTATCCCTACCAAGATAATATCGGAAGTGCCCTTGTTGTGTTCAGTGATCTCGTGTGAGAGGCGGTACATAGCGCGGCGAATATTATCCGCATCCATCACTTGGGCTTTTACCTGACTAATTTTGAACACCTCCTAAAATGCATTAATTGCCTTTTCTATACAAAAAAACCTTCAGGGCGCGCAGCATCAGAAGGTTAAGATAAATATTTCGCCTTCCCAGCCTCGCCGGACTAGAATTAAAGGGTTCTTAACTAAAGTAAGTTTAGCAGAGTTACCCTGCGATGTCAATCCATATTGCTAACGAATATAAAATTTTATTTCGTATTTCGTAGCCTTCTATGATCAAAACATTCTCTTTTCCACTTAGAATCTAAGCTAATGTTTGAGACAGTTGTAAGCAATAGTGATACCTGTAATCCTGTTAATCTGTCTAATAAAAAACCTTGTTTTAGACAGGATTTACACAGATTAACCGGATTTTTCAATCAATAATTATCACAGATATAGCAAAAATCGAAGAAAGCCACCGTTTTTTGGTGGCTTTCTTCGAAATATCATTTAAAAATACTCAAGCGGCATTCGCCGGTTCGGCAGGGAAGAGTAAAAAGACCAGATTCAACAGGATTCCAAAGACCGCAGCTGTCGCAATCGCCGGCAATTGAGCGCCGAAGAATGGGATCATCCCATTTGGAAATCCAAAAGAACCACCCACTCCGATTACCAGGATAGTTGATACAACAGCTAAGTTTTTGGCTGAAAAAAGGTCAACTTTTTCGGAGATCATTAAAGCCACGCCCTGAACCCCAATGACGCCGAATAGGTAAATTGATACTCCGCCAATTACCGCCCCGGGAACTGTATTAACAGCCCCGGCCAGTTTGCCAAAGAATGAGAGGACGATGGCAAAAACGGCAGCAAGCATGATTACCGGTACTGAAAAATTCTTAGTGATGGCCATGACGCTATTATTTTCACCATAATTGGTGCCAGCCGGTCCGCCGATGGATCCGGCAATGATATCGGCCACACCGTCACCGACCAAATTTACGCCTAACAATCCGGCAATTGAGTATTCTTTTTTAGAACCGAGCTTTTTAGCCAAATTATTGACATAAAGGTCAATTTGATAAAGATGGGCGGTGGATTCCGGAATCGTAGCAATCGCTATCGGCATAATTGCAAAGATTGCGCCCCAACTCCAAACCGGGAAAGTGAAATGAGGAGCCGTGAAAATAGCGGCAGATGAAACTTTAGTAAAATCAATGATGCCCAGACCCCAACTGACAGCATAACCAACCAAAACTCCAAAAAGAATTGGGAGCTGCCCTAAGGTCCCTTTTAAGTAAACCGAGAACAAGATGGTGGCCAGCAAGGTTACCAGGCCGGCAGCCCAGTTAGAAGCGGCCCCAGTCATGGCTGTCCCGGCTAAAGTAATGCCAATTACAATTGCCACACTGCCGGTGATTGACGGTGGTAGGACTTTTTCAACTTTTTCACGTCCAAATTGATTAATAATAAATCCGGCAACGATTGAAATCAAGCCGGAAGCGATAATCCCGCATTGAGCCTGGGAAATCATGATATCAGGGGCAATTTCGCCGAATTGTTTGACCCCGGTGATCGCTACCACGGCTGCTATATAGGAAAAACTGGAACCGTAATAGAGAGGGATACGTCCTTTGGTAATTAACACAAACCCAATGGTTGCCAGGCCGCTGGCAAAAATGGTGGTCGAAATATGAAAACCGGTTAACAACGCAACTAGAACTGTAGCAGGAAACATCACGACCATTTGTTGTAAGGCGAAAAAGATCAATTTCAAGGCTGGTGGAGTGTCATCAGGTAAAAACCCGACAACTTTGGTTGTTTTTTTGGGTGACATTTACTTGCCTCCTATTATTTATTAGGTTACCCTTAATCATTTTGGTGAGACTTCCCAGGTGGCTTCGGTATATCAAAAAGCGCTTCAGCCCGCCGGGCAAGAAGCGCTTTGTAGTATCAATCAACCAAAGCCTCAACTCTTACCGGCCTCTCGGGGCCGCTTTAAAGAGTAACCTTACTATATAATAGGATATAACTTGTCCAATATTTTGTCAATCAAAAAGATGTTTTTCTCGGTAAATTACGGTACAATCCCATAACTTTTTTTAACCAACATCCAATAAAAACATCGGGATAAAAAGTTAGGACTGATAGGCACAGCTAACAATCCTAACTTCTATGTCATCTGAATTATTGGTTGTATCTTTACATCAGCCTCATCTGCGGTATCTATGGTTAATCGTTCTGCCGCACCTGGATCCCAGTTAGGTGCGGTTTGTTTTGCTGACACAAATTACATCCCTGGCAGATGTTTACCCTCTCCCGGAAAACATTCAAAATGGTTTCCACAATCTCAGTCTTATTAACAACATGAAGCACTATGCTCCGCGGCGAAATAGTAATTAAGGTACTGAGCAGAAGGTCCTCATAATCGACATCATTGTTTATTTCAGTAAGGGCGCCTTGGAGCTGGTCCCGATCGATCGGTTGTTGTTCTTCATCGAGTAAACAAAAGCTTTGTTTGTCCTTGACCAATACATGGACTTCATCAATCCGTGGCTCCTGAATTTCAACAAAATACCTGAGCAACCTGAGAAACTCATTATATTCCTGCTCGACCAGGAAATTCTCGACCGCTTTTTCAATAGAAATTTCCAGCTCTTTAAAATAATCTTTTAAGCGGAAACGGAAAAACCCTTCCAAAAAAAAACGAGAGTTAACTTCCATATATTGATTGACTTCAGCTAAAATTTGGTTATGCCGGAAAAGCGTCTTGCCAATATCTCCTTCTTCGTTTAAATTACTTAAGTATAGATATGCATTCTGAACGATTAATCTCAGTTCTTCCCTTGATAAATAATGGTATTTAGTCCGGACAATCCGGCGCATCATTTCCTTGGCGATTTCGTTCATCAATAAATCAGTAATAATGCTTGCCAAATAATAGCGAAAAATCTTCTCATGGGAGGCGGAAACCGCCTCGTCCTTTTCAGAGACTTCACAATCTAAAAAGAAATATTTACCGCCGACTTTTTCACTGTACTCCACTTTTATTCCTTCTCTTTTTAAGAAATTTATCTCTTTGAGAAGGTTTCCCCTGATTTCCGGGTCTAAATTGAGGGTACTGATCGTGATTCCTGACATCTCGGCCCCCCCGTTCTACGACTATTATATGTGAGGCGTTTTATTTGTATACTGAAGAACAGAGGAACTATAACTGCTTCCTTCCAGTTTATTTGGGGACTTTTTATTTTATTTCCAAAAATGAAAAAGCGAGGCGTAAACCTCGCTAAACTTTTTTAAAAATGGTGGGGAAGGTTGGGATCGAACCAATGACCTCTACGATGTCAACGTAGCGCTCTAACCAACTGAGCTACTCCCCCAATGACAAAAAGTATTTTAGCATAAAAGGCCGGTAGTTGTCAAGCAGGATGTTTGTCTTTATTCTACTGGAATAATAATCAGGAGGCGGGAATCCAAACTTCACTTCAGCTCCTCGTTATAATTCCCCCGCTTAGTATATTTTGTATGGAGTAACTCGTGAGATTTATGACCCAATGGTTCCTTAAGAAACTCTTCATAAATTTGAGTAATGAAAGGGTTTTCATGGGACTTTCTGATCTCTTTCCCTTCGTCTTCTTGATAAATCGCTTCCATCCGTTTCTTTCTAATATAATTTGTAGTGGGGCGCGGTTGGCCTCCGCCGCTAATGCATCCTCCCGGACAACCCATCACTTCGATAAAATGGTAAGGTGAATTTCCTTCAGCTATTTGTTCCATTAACTTCTTTGCTCCAGCCAAACCGCTGGTAACCGCTACTTTAACGGTGACACCCTTTAAAAACTTATATTCGGGTTTGGGGCCTTCAATGGTAATTTCCGCTGTTTTAACCTGACTCAATCCCATAATTGGCTGGACGTGCAATTGGCTGAAGGGCAACTCATTCCCGGTAACGGCTTCATAGACCGTCCGCAAAGCCGCTTCCATTACTCCTCCGGTAGTTGCAAAAATATCGGCCGCCCCGGTTGACAAACCCAACGGATTGTCAAACGAAGAATCTCCTAATTGGATAAAATCGATTCCGGCGTCCTTAATCATCCTTGCCAGTTCCCTGGTGGTTAAAACCGCATCCACATTGGGATAACCATCATTAATCATTTCCGCTCTAGTTATTTCAAACTTCTTTGCGGTACAAGGCATTACCGAAACGACAAAGATGTCCTTCGGATCAACCCCGATTTTGGCGGCATAATATGATTTAATCAAGGCCCCTAACATCATATGTGGCGATTTACAGGTGGAGAGATTGCCTAATTGGCCGGGGTAAGCATGTTCGATATATTTGATCCAACCCGGGCTGCAACTGGTAATAATCGGCATGGCAGCTTTTTTACCTGTAAAAGCCGCTTTGATCCGTTCCAAAAACTCATGGCCTTCCTCGATAATAGTGAGATCGGCAGCGAAGTTAGTGTCAAAAACATCGTCAAAACCCATCTCCTTTAAGGCAGTGACCATTTTACCGGTCACCAGGGTTCCCGGTCCATACCCGAATTCCTCTCCCAGAGCAGCCCTAATCGCCGGCGCAGTCTGAATGACTACCCGTTTAGCCTTGTCAAACAGCGCCTTCCAAACCGCTGAAATACTGTCTTTTTCTTGCAGGGCCCCCACCGGGCAGACCGTAGTGCATTGGCCACAATAAGTACAATTCACCGAATTCAGGGGCAACTCGTCGGCGGCGCCAATTACTGTTTTAAATCCCCTTTTTTGAGCGTTTAAAACGCCCACACCCTGAATTTGGTTGCAAATAGTCACACACCTACGGCAGAGAATACATTTAGAAGTGTCCCGGATAATTGAGGGTGAAGACTCATCGACAAATGTTTTGGAACGCTCGCCTTCAAACCGGAATTCGTCAATCTGGACCAACTCTCCCAGCTTTTGAAATTCGCAATTCTGATTGCGGGCACAGCTAAGGCAGTTACGGGGATGATCGGAAAGCATCAGTTCGTACAAAATTTTGCGCGCTTGTTTGACTTTTTCCGAATTAGAATTAACCACCATCCCTTCCTTAACCTGCGCCATACAAGAGGGTTGAAGGGTTTTGGCGCCTTCTACCTCAACCACGCAGATTCGGCAAGAGCCAATCTGATGTACATCTTCCAGGTAACAAAGGTGCGGAATTAAAATGTGATTTTCTTTAGCGGCTTCAAGTATGGTCGAATCTTCGGCGGCGGTAACCTTTTTTTGATTTATCGTCAATGTTACCATATTAAACCCTCCTGTCACAGCGCAAACAGCGCATTGCTTCGGCAATCGCATTTAATTTATGGAAACCGATCGCAACCTCATCATAACAATTTTTACGTGTATTGGGGTCAAGGTACTTCATAGTAAAACGCTCGTGTTCTACCAGTTCCTTATCCTCAGCTGCTTTCGGGATCTCGATCTCCTCACCGGTATTTAATTCGCCTTTACCGCCCAAAAATTTATCAATAGCCTCGGCGGCGTTCTTACCATCAGCAATGGCGGTAATTACCACATCCGAACCCCGGGCCACGTCGCCCCCGGCAAAAACCCCTTTCATCTTAGTCATTAGAGAATATTTATTAGTTATAAAAGTACCCCATTGAGTAATCTCCACTTCATCCTTGTTGATAAAGGGCAGATCCGAATATTGGCTTACTGCCGGGATTACCATATCGGCTTCAATTTTAAACAACGAACCGGGAATCTCTTTAGGTTTGCGGCGGCCGCTTGAGTCAAACTCACCGAGTTCCATTTTGACACATTCCACAGACTCAACGGCTTTTTGACCTAAGATCCGGATCGGGGCCACCAGGGTCATTATATTAATCCCTTCTTCAACTGCGTCTCTAATCTCCCTGGAGTCAGCCGGCATATCTTCTTCAAGCCTTCGGTATAAAATGGTCACTTCTTTAGCCCCTTGCCGGAGCGCAACTCTAGCGGCGTCGATTGCGGTGTTACCGCCCCCAATGATCGCCACCTTCGCCCCGACCTTGACTTTCTTCCCCAAATTGACATCACGTAAGAATTCCAACCCATGGTAAACCCCATTTAAATCCTCGCCCGGAATTCCTATTTTGCGGGAAAATTGAGTTCCAGTAGCAATATATACCGCGTCATGTTTCTCCTTCAATTCTTGAAAAGTCAGGTCTTTTCCTATTTCTGTATTAAGGTGGATCTTCACTCCCACCTGTTCAATGAGGCGGATTTCTTGCTGTAAAATTTCTTTCGGCAGCCGGTATTCGGGGATCCCGAATGCCAAGACACCGCCAGCCACCGGTTGAGCCTCATAAACATTAACGTCATAGCCTAACCGGGCCAAGTAATAGCCACAGGTCAACCCGGAAGGACCAGCACCGATAACGGCCACGCTCTTTCCCTTTTTGGGGAAGACTAAGTCCAGGTATGGTTCGTCATTTTTGAGAATTTGATCGGCCACATACCTTTTTAAGTCGGCTACGGCAATCGGCTCATCCAGTTGGCCCCGGCGGCACCTACTCTCGCACGGATGGGTACAGACCCGGCCGCAAACCGCCGGAAACGGATTTTCCTTCCTTACTAAGTTATAAGCGTCACGCACCCGGCCGGCGGCAATTAAAGCGACATATCCCGGGACATTGACCCCAGCCGGACAAGCATTTTGACAGGGTGAGATGAATAATTTGCTGCAAACTCCGGCCCGGCAATATTTATACTTAATATGCTCTTCGTATTCTTCGCGGAAATTCTTAATCGTGCTTAAAACCGGATTGGGCGCCGTCTGTCCCAGACCGCAGATGGCCGTCTCTTTAATGGTCGCGCCAAGTTCTTCCAGGAGTTCAATATCGCCTTCCCTACCTTCTCCTTGAGTGATCCTTTCCAGGACTTCCAGCATTCTTTTGGTCCCCAATCTACAAGGGACACATTTACCGCAAGACTCTTCCTGGACGAATTCCATAAAAAACCTGGCCACATCGACCATGCAAGTATCTTCATCCATGATGATCAAACCGCCGGAACCCATGATCGCCCCTAATTTAACCAATGAATCGTAATCTACCGGGGTATTCAAATACTGATTGGTGATACACCCTCCGGACGGGCCACCGGTCTGAGCCGCTTTAAATCGCTTGTTTCTCGGAATCCCGCCGCCGATATCAAAGACAATATCTCCCAAAGTAGCCCCCATCGGCACTTCGACAATACCGGTGCTATTAATATCTCCGGCCAAAGCGAACACTTTGGTACCTTTGCTTCCGGCCGTCCCGAAACCGGCAAACCAATCGCTACCGTTTAGAATAATCGCCGGAACATTAGCAAAAGTCTCGACATTATTAATTATAGTTGGTTTGCCGAATAAGCCCTCTTGAAACGGAAATGGCGGCTTTTGATGCGGTTCGCCCCGTTCCCCTTCGATTGAAGCCATTAAAGCGGTCTCTTCACCGCAAACAAATGCGCCTGCCCCAATCCTGATTTCCAGATCAAATTGGAATTGGCTTTGCATAATATTATCGCCCAGTAAACCAGCTCCACGAGCTGATTCGATTGCCTGGGACAATCTTTCCACCGCTAGCGGATATTCCGCCCGGACGTAAACATACCCTTTACATGCCCCAATAGCATATCCCGCAATCATCATCCCTTCTATCACCGAGTGCGGGTCGCCTTCCAAAAGGCTGCGATCCATAAAAGCCCCGGGATCGCCCTCATCGGCGTTACAAACAATGTATTTCTCGCTCCCGGGGGCATTCATTCCCGCTTCCCATTTGACCCCTGTCGGGAAGCCCCCGCCGCCTCGGCCGCGCAGCCCCGATTTTTTCATTTCCTCGACAATTTCCACTGGGGACAATGTCAAAGCTTTGGCCAGCGCCTGATAACCGTCCCTGCCGATAAATGCTTCCAGAGAGGCATAATCCATATTTCCGCAATTACGCAAGGCGATTTTTACCTGATTTTTAAAATAACCAATATCTTTTAAATAGGGAGTATATTTACCGGCCTTAGCATCAAAATATGTCTTTTCAGTCAGGATATTGCCGTCAACCAGGTGGGAGGCGACGATTTGGGATATATCGGCGGGAGTCAGTTTGTTATAAAAAACACCTTCCGGCATGACCACCATTACCGGGCCGATGGCGCAGGTGCCGATACAACCGGTTTCACTTACTGTTACTTTCTCGGACAAATCCTGTTCCTTAATAGCCTTTAATAACGCATCCCTCACCTCATGGCAATTAGATGAGATGCACCCGGCCCCGGAACAAACCAGGACGTGATAACGGTATTTACTCAACTTTTCTTGGTATTTTTTTTTGACTTTAATCAGTTCGTCACTTGCCTTAAGCTTTATTCCGCTATGATTATTCATCCCGAGCACCTCAATTCGTTAATAATACTTTTCAATTAACGATTGTAACTTATCCGGGTTTACCTGTTTGAAAACCTGGCCGTTAATGGTTATGGCCGGGGCTAATCCACAAGCCCCGAGGCATCGCATAACCTCCAAGGTAAACTTTCTGTCGGCCGTGGTTTCACCGATCTCAATCCCTAAAATTTCCTTGAGCCGCTCTACGATCTTTTTACCTCCCCTTACATAACAAGCAGTCCCTAAACAAACCTTGATGGTATATTCCCCCCTGGGTTGGATGGAAAAGAAAGAATAAAAAGTGGTTACTCCATAGACTTTCGAGAGCGGTAGGTTGAGTTTGGCGGCGATGAATTGCTGTAGATGGAGGGGAAGGTAGCCATAGATGCCTTGAGCCAGGTGTAAAATCTGAATTAAACTGCCCTCCCTGCTTTGGTACTCCTCAATCACCTGGTTAATACGTTCCAGTTTTTCCTGTTCGGTTTCGGACTGACATGTACAGTTTTTCACCTGTTCTTTCATGAACACTCCTCCAAACCCCGGAATACGGGCTTATTTAAATTGTAAAAATCGGCAAGGAATTCGTGATTGTTTTCTCGTTCACAAATTATGGTAGTTAAAAATGGTAGTCAAATTCGAAGAATTGCAGATGTGTTAAATTATTTTCAAATTTATCTTAATAATAACATATTTTGGATTGGGATTTCTACCCAAATTTAAAATATCTTAAATTTTAGCTTCGAAAGTTAGTAACATTATATGCTTTATGTTGAGCAAAAAAGTTATTTCTTTAGCCTGCTCCACTCTCAGATTTATAAAAAAGTTAACCATTAAAAGCTTTGGTTAACTTTACAATTATGGCTATGCGCCACTATCCACCTTAAAACATCCAGCTAATTTCTTACAGTTCCGTTCCCAAATATCCTGTAAGGCCATTCCGGAGCGTGGATCTACAATCCCCGGTTCCAGATCCAGTAGCGGTAAAAGCACAAAAGAACGCTGATCAAATCGGGGATGGGGTATCACTAAGTTCGAACCCTCAAAGACCCAATTTTCATAAAATAACAAGTCGAGATCGATGATTCGGGGCCCAAACCGGACTGTAGGGAGCCGGCCCATCTCGCTTTCAATTACTTTTAATATCCTAAGGATTGCTAATGGCCCCAATTGTAAGTTATCGTAGAAGTAAACGGCCTGGTTAAAAAACCAAGGTTGCTCCTTCCACCCTACCGGCTCACTCCGGTAAAGCGGAGAAACTACTAACTCCGTGGCTAACCTTTCTTTCACTAAGCTAATGGCCTGTTTTAGGTTTAAACCGGGATCCCCCAAGTTACTGCCGAGCCCAATCAGGACCCGATTATGCTTTATTGATTGCATCATACATCCTCACTGCCCTGGTTATGGCTTGGACATCATGGACCCGTAGAATGTTCGCTCCTTTAGCGACTCCCCACAAATTAGTGGCGATGGTGCCTTCGAGTCTCTCCTCGACCGGGAGATCCAAGGTTAATCCGATCACCGATTTCCGGGAAGTCCCGAGCAAAATCGGTCTTCCTAAAACCTTCAATTGGTCAAGGTTTTGGAGCACTTGGAGATTTTCCTGATAAGTCTTGGCGAATCCAATACCGGGATCGATAATTATTTGTTCAATGCCAACACCGTGTTCCAGAGCGATTTCAATTGACTTGTCAAGCGCCGCGATGATCTCTTTCATTAAAAACCGGTATCCCGGTTCTTTTTGGTTATGCATGATCACCACCGGGCTCTTAGCGTCGGCGGCCACTTTGGCCATCCGTCTTTCCGGATCGTCGGGGGCTTGTAACCCCCAAATATCATTAAGGATTGAGGCGCCTAGGTTTAAGGCGGACTCAGCTAGAGCCGGTTTATAGGTATCAATGGA
>JAEZJK010000049.1 GCA_023415835.1 Bacillota bacterium | reverse complement strand
AACATGGGCTCGGCAATCTCAATGATTATGGCTGCGATTGAACTTTTCGTAATAACGCTGGTCTTTGTCTGGAGGCAACGGATTTACAAAGGAGCTTCTATTGTCGGGAAAGGTTAAGGAGGTATGTGTGGTGCAGAAAAAGCTTAATCCATCTGGAATCTTGTTTTTCATCGCAATTATTATTTACTTGCTCAATGTAGCTGGAATTTTACTGACTGTTATTTTAAATTCATTCAGTAAAAACTGGTTTTCGGGTTTGATTCCTAAAACTTATACCCTCGACTGGTATCGTTACCTGGTAACGGATCACGATATCTTCAGCCTGCTGGGGGTCACTTTCATCGTCGCTTTGGCGGTGGTAGCCATCGCTTTATTGATCGCTTTCCCCGCGGCTTATGCAATGGCCAGACGGGACTTTCGGTTTAAGGGCATAATTCTCTCCCTGTTTCTGCTGCCGATGATTATACCGCCGATGGCCTACGGAATTCCGCTGGCGATGGTGATGTACAAAGCCCGTTTGGCTATGAGGATCACTGGAGTAATCCTGGTTAATTTGGTCCCGATTGTGCCCTTTATGATCCTGGTGCTGCAGCCGTTCATCGAACAGATCAGCGCCAATCTGGAATCCGCCGCTAAAATGCTGGGGGCCAACCGTTTCACCACCTTTTTCAAAATCTTAGTTCCTTTAACCATGCCGGGGATTCTGACTGCTAGTATTTTATCGATCGTTAAGACCCTGGCGATGTTTGAATTAACCTATCTGGTGGCTGGCGGCAAGACCCAAACAATGGTGGTGGCGTTATATTCCGACGCCTATGCCGCCGGGTTCCGGCCGATTCAGGCCATTGACGCGATGGCGGTGATTTACTTCTTAACGGCTATGACCGCGTTGGTGGTGGCTTTGAAATTTGTCAGCCCGACCCAGATGGTATTCAAAGTAAAGTAATAGGAGATCAAAAATGAAAAACGCCTATGAAGTTAGGAATCCCGATTTTAATTTGAGTCCATATACCGGGATGACTAAGCGACATTATCTTGAACTCGCTAAATACTTATTAGAAAGAGCTTTAAAACAGATCGGCTCCCTTGAGACCCCGCTCTCGTTTCCACTGGTGACGGGGAAGGCCTATCCCCAGCCGGACGACCCGGAATGGCGTTTTCGGGCCTTTGAGTTTGAAGCTTTGGAAAGAACGTTGACCATTGCCGGTCCGCTGATGCATGTGGACCCGGAAATAACCATCAATAATATTAAGTTAAGGGACTATTACTGTTTGCAATTATATAATGCCTTGACTCCCGGGCATCCCAATTCTTTGCCTTTGCCGGAGGAGTTACCCGACGCCACCTATCAATTCACTTGTGAATTCGGGGGATTGTTAAAGACCTTACTGCTCTTGCCCGACATTATCTGGCCTTATTATACTCAAAAACAAAAAGATGAAATGGCGAAGACTATTTCCAAATGGGCCCACCACCGCACCACTCAGAATAACTGGCGGATCTTTAATATCGAGGCTCTTTCCTTCCTCAAAAAGCACGGCTATGAGATTGACGATGAGTTATTAAAAAGCCATCTGTTATGGGTGGTTTCCTATCACTCGGGAAATGGCTGGTATTTGGAGCAGACTTATAATTATTATACGATCAGCCTGTTTGTAGTCTATGGAGTCATCTGGAACCGGGCTTTCGGGGATGAGTATTATCCGGAGATAGCGGAGGCCATCGAGGAATCCGCGTTGGAATTAATGAAAACCTATCCCAACTTTTTCGCCAGGGACGGATTTATTAACATGTGGGCCCGGAGTATCTGTTACCGGACCTGGATCTCCGGCGGTTTCCCGGTTTCCTTCATGTTAAAGTCCCAGTCGCCGTTAGACCCCGGCTGGGCTAGAAGGCTGTGCTCCGGTTCTTTGCTCCAATTTACCGCTAGGGAAGATTTTTATGAAAATGATATACCCAGTCTGGGATTTTACGGGCACAAGGAATTCATGCTCCAAAACTACAGCTGCCCGGCCAGCCCGTTTTTAATGTTCTTGCCTTTTATCTGCCTTGCCTTGCCGGATGATTCACCGTTCTGGACCGCTCAAGAGAATGAAGGCATCTGGGAGCAGTTGGGCGATGATTCGAAGGTCAGCGTTTTGGAGGAACCGGGACTGGTTTTGGTCAACCACGGCAAAACCAGCGCTTCCGAAATAATTCCCGGTAAGGTTTATTATGACGACCCCAACTATTCCAAACTGGCTTATAATACTCATTTCCCCTGGGAAGATCATAACCCTGGCGGCGGCACAGCGATGGAATATAGTTTCCGGAGCCTTGATCCCCGGGATATCAGGGGCGAAGATATCAATTTTTATCTTACCGGGCGTACCGTAGCCAATGATTCGGATCGCAACAGGTTATTCACCACTTCCCAAAGCGTGCTCTTTAACGGAGTACGAAACGATGTTTTATACCGGCAGTTGATCATGAGAAAACCACCGAATAACGGGGTGGGTTATATTATCGATTTGGCGGAGATTATCATCCCCGGCGGAGTGATCCGGGTCGATCGTTGCCGCCTGGCTTTCGAACATGAATTAACTTTGGGGCACTATGGTTTGCCTCATTATAACGGCAAAAAAGCATTAATTAATCAATTTGAAGCCAAAACTAAAAAAGTGATTACCGCCGCGATTGACGGCAGACAACTGGCGCTCTTGGCTTATAACGGCTGGGATCAGGTGAGCAGTTTAACCCATGAGGGCCGCAATGCGGAAGCGGATCAAAGCACGGTTTTATATGCCTATCGAAAGCGGACCACTAAAAATCCCGCCATGGAACTGATGATCACGGTGTTGCTCCACAAGACGGATAACGCTGAATGGACCGAAGCGGAACTGAACCCGATTCAGGATATTAAGATCATGGATCTGACACCGTCCCATTCGATCCTGGGAGCGGAAATTATTTTGGCGAATGGCCAAAAATACGAAATCGATTTTAAAAATATTGACGGGTATAAATCCTGTTAGCTCCCGTAAAGCAATTTAATAGCTTTCGTCTCGGTCAAACGCTGCCGGTGTCCGTCCGGCCCCTAATATTTTTTATTAAAATGTCCCTATTCGGGGACATTTTTTGCTGTATTTCGAACAGAATATTGTAAATTAGCGAAATTACCAGCCGCTTTTTGGCAAATTATAGTCAATCCGTAAAAGTAATCAAGGTATAGATGGAGAATTTTGCAGAAAATAATAAAGCAGATTAAAATAAAAAAGGTTGTTTATAAAAACTGATGGCTCTTAGCTTGGGAATGTGAATTAACTGAGGTTTATAATATTGAATATCACTTGGAAAAAAATAATCCTGCTGTTCACACTCATATTTGTAGTGCCGGTCCTAACCTTAGCGGCATCTTCAAAACAACCCGGGCAGAAAGCTGACCATCCATTGGGGTATCCGGCCAATGGATTACTAATTTGGGAAAACGACGAAGAGTTCTTAAAAGTCCGCACGGAATTAAAAACTCCAATCCGAATGGCGGCTTTTCAAACCACGCTTCCGGATCCTTTGCCCGGAGAGGAATATAATGTGGGGTTAGCCGCAAGAATGCTAGCGGGAACAGTGGTCCGGCCGGGACAAGTCTTTTCATTGAATGGAACCCTTGGACCTAGGACCAAGAGCAAAGGGTTTCGCGAAGGTCCGGCGTATTCGGGAGGCCGGATTATCCAGGTAACCGGCGGGGGGATCTGTAAAATATCAACCACACTTTACAATGTAGCTATCCTGGCTAACCTGGAGATCATTGAACGCAGGCCCCATGGGATGCTGGTGCCTTATGTCCCTCCGGGACAGGATGCTACGGTTTCATACGGTACCCTTGACATGAAATTTCGGAACACCACCAATAGCCCGATTTTAATTTGGGCGGAAAAAGTGGACAATACTCTTTATATGGCTTTTTACGGGAATGTGCGGCCTCCTAAAGTCCGCTGGTATCATCAGGTTTTATTCCGTTGGGAGATGCCGGTATTTCGCTATTATAGCCCTGATTTGCCTTCTGGGGAAGAAAGAGTTGTCCAGTCAGGAGCTGAAGGGATCCAAGTCAAAAACTGGGTAACGATACACCATGCAAATGGGAAAACGGAGCAGAAGGAGTTGGGGATAGACTATTACAACCCGATGCCCAAGATAATTAACTACGGGAAATAATACGGGCTATCAACTATAGCTGGTAAAGGCGAAAAAGATGCCGGGGGATAAGGGGAATTGGGGAGATATACAGTCAGGGGCATCAAATCAGAAGGCATTCGCCGGTTTTGTCCTTCCCTTTTCGGGCAGACCTGCTTGGGCATCAATTACTTGCCGGTATAAACTATGATATTCGTTAATCATAGTTTCAATGGAAAAATGGTGGCGGATCCGCCGCCAACCGGCTTCGCCGAGTTGGGCGCGTTTGAGCGGATCTGAGAGTAAACCTTGGATCGCTGTTGCTAATTGTTCGGAGTTTTGCGGCGGAACTAAAATACCGGTTTCAGGGGTGACAACTTCGGGAATGCCTCCAACCTTGGTGGCAATCACAGGTTTCTTGGCGGCCATGGCCTCCATAATGGCGATTGATAACGCCTCAGTTAAGGAAGGCAGGACAAAAAGATCCAATGATGCTAAGATTTCCGGGATATCGGTCCGAAAACCGGTCAAGATAAACTGGCCATTTAACCCTCTACGGCAGATTTCAGCTTCAAGAACGGGACGATAAGGACCGTCCCCGACAATCACAAAGCGAAGATTCGGAAAATATTCCCGCAGGCGGGCGGCAGCCGGAATAAGATATTGAATCCCTTTCTCCGGAATTAGCCGGGTAATGCTTCCGACCAATAAATCAGTCGCCCCGATTTTCATTTCCCGCCGAAACGCGCTGGGAAATAAGGGAGTTTCAATTCTCGAGCTATTCAGGCCGTTATAAATGCAAGCGACTTTATCCGCCGGAACTTTTAATAAATCAACCGCTTGAGACTGAAGGGCGTGGGAAACAACAACGACCTGGCCTGCCTGTTGACAAATGGCCGATACCAGGGATTGAAAGAGAAAATTTTTGATAAGGCTGGTTTGTTGGATCAGGGGATTATGGAAGGTACAGATTACCGGATACCGATAAGCCCTACCCCAATTGGCCCAACAGCAGATTAAACCGGCTTTAAAACTATGGGCATGGACAAGATCAGCCCCGGTGATTTGAATTAAATGTTTTAACCGCCGCGATGCTTGGAAATCCCTAATCGGATTAAATTCTTTGGTAATATTGATTCGGAATACCGGTATTTCACCAGTCTCCAGAGGAAGGAGACTGGGTTCCTCAGGGGGGCATACCAGGATTGGTTCCACCTGTTCCCGATCCAAGTGCTTGATTAGGTCGGATACATGTTGCCTGATTCCTCCCGAAGCAGGGCGTAAAAGGAATAGCACTTTGATGGGACGCTTTTTTTGGCTAGAATTCATTAGCAGTTCGGCCTTTCTTTAGATATTTTACTTATTTTCTTTTATTTTCAATTCAATTATGTATTTCCAATTATTAAACTATATATGTTGAAAAAAGTTTTGAGTAAAACGTTCACATCCCAAATACCGGATGTGAATGGCGAAATTATTGGGCTTTTTTCAACATATGAATCAAGGAAAATATGTCGCAATAATCCACGCTTATTGCGACATATATAGCTAAATTGAAATTATTTGTGTTTTTCCGGCCATAAACTATCGATGGTAAAGGGCAAAATAGCTTTGAAAATTCAATTTAAAAATCAAGGTCAATTAGCGTAATAATTCTTGAGTTTGGAAGAAACTGATTGCGATATAAAACTACAGTCGACTAGGATGTTTTTTTGAATATTTAACCACGGCAGGTGGCGCCACATGAAAAAAGGGCTTTATCTTTCCCAATAGCGCTCTTACTACTTTCGGCCTTATTATTTCTAAGCCCCCGTAATAAACACGCCATTTTACCGGATGTAGCGCTTGATGCTTCGAAACAAAACCGGTTGTTGGTAATTGCGCCCCATTGCGATGATGAAATTTTAGGCGCTTTCGGGCTGATGCGGCGGACTTTGGAAAATAAGGGAATAGTTAAGGTAATAATTGTAACCAATAGGGACGTCTTTACCGTTGCCGCCAAAAAAAACCTCGGGCTGGTTCGGCCGGGACCCGGCGATTATCTTCGTTTGGGCCGTATTAGGCAAGCGGAATCATTAACCGCTTTACAACGATTGGGCGTGATGCCAACCAACATCGTTTTTCTGGGGTATCCCGACAAAGGGTTGCCTTTTTTATGGTCGGATAATTGGGACGGTAATAAGCCCTATTTTAACCCTTTCACCAAAGCCAGTTTTTCGCCTTATCCCAATTCATACCGGCAAAACGGGACTTATACCGGTTTAAGTATGGTTGCGGATTTACGAGAGCTGGTTATAAATTTCCAACCTACCATTGTGGCCTACCCTCATCCGGATGATCAGCATCCCGATCATTGGGGCACATATGCTTTTGTTAAATATGCCCTCCAAAGCCTCACCGATCAACCGTCAAAAGAATTAATATATCTGATCCATTATCCGGGATGGCCGGAACCGTTTGGAAACTATCAGGATCTCCCGTTAAACCCGCCCCGATCGGGGATGGCAACCGCCACTACCTGGAGCAAATTAGAACTAGCCGAAAGCCAACTCAGCCAAAAAGAAGCTTCACTTGAAAAATACACCAGCCAACTAGGGTTATTGAAAAAACTACTTTTTTCTTTTCTCCGGAAAAACGAATTATATGGTGAATTTCCAAGGAAACGGCTCGCCCTAAATAGGAGTGAAGTAGTTTCAGTCCCGGATTTTAGCAAAGTGGCGCCTGGGAAACTCCTTTCGTTAGCTGTGGTAAACACCGGGGAAAAACTGATAATTAGGGTGAAAATTAACGGGGCAATAGCTGACGGGTACGCTTACCATCTGGATTTAACCGCGTTTGAAACGGATAATCCCCCGGAAAGGCTGGTAATCTCTTATAAAAACCACCGGTTTAAAACTGAATCCCGAAGTTCAGGCACTGGGCCGCCCTTACCGGGCGCTGGGGTCCGGGCTTATTTTAACCATGAAACAAACAGCATTGTTGGGGAGGTACCTTTAAAAAACAACCGTTCGCTCTTACTAGGGGCTTATGTATACGACCAAAATATCCTAATCGATAAAATATCCTGGTTATCAATTTACTTCTAAGATGAGGCCATTCAAATCTTGATGAAAATTTTTCGTCTGTATAGCCAATAAAGGAACAGCCATGCCAGGGCCAACTGGATGGCTCCTTTGAATAGCTCTTGCCCCGGTCCCAACCAGGCTGAAATATCCCCTCCAACCAATCGGTTGACGATACTGGCAAAAGGAATAATGTTTACAGCGAGGTAGATGGCTATTGAGTTAAGGCCAATTACTATAAAAGGGAAAGCCCATTTTTGATGGCCCTTGATATCAATGATCCAGTAAAAAGCGGCTAAAAGCATAGCGCTTAGACCTCCGGTGAGCAAGACATAGGAACTAGTCCACATGCTCTTGTTAATCGGAAAAATCGGATTAGCCATGCTCCCCGCCAAAACCCCGCCAAGTCCTACCAAGAATAAATAAACCGCCTTCTTACAGGTAGTTATTTCTTTGGTAAACCCGGAACGCAACCAATGTCCGGTCAGGACTCCCATTAGACAAGTGGCTATTGCGGGAAGAGTACTGAGAATACCCTCGGGATCCCAAGAGCCCCAGTATAATTTACCGGGCAATAGAAGCTCGTCGACGTAACGGACTAAGTTTCCCTCAAAAGACCATACTCCCGGCCCATAACCCGGGACCGGCACGAACCGCATCAACAGCCAATACCCCATTAAAATTACCCCTGTAGCTACCGCTTGTCCCTTGACGGTGGTAGTTAGCAGCAATACAGACGCAAAAAAATAACATAATGCGATCCTTTGCAGTACGCCCATTATGCGAATATTCTCCCACAATGGCGCTTGGCTCACTCCACCGTTATAAATAATTCCCAGTAGAAAAAGGAGAACGGTCCGTTTGAGGATCCGTCGGAAAATTGGGCTGCGACTAACGTTGTTTTCAAGTTGTTTTTGAATTGAAAATACGGTGGAGACACCGGAAATAAAGATGAATAGCGGAAAAATCAGGTCGTAGAAAGTAAACCCATTCCAGGCGGAATGGACCAACTGGCCGGTTAATAGTTTTCCACCGCTGAAATGAAGGGAGTCGATACTATTACGGATGATCGGGGCTCCAATTAGCCAAAGCATGTCAAATCCACGCAATGCATCTAAGGATACCAACCGTTTTTTTGGCAACAGGTTATTTGATCCGTCCATTTACCCGACCTTTATTATTTCTACTTTGGTAAATTTGAACTTTCGTTTTGAAAATAACACGTTAAACCGTTCACGATTATTTTCAAAACGGTCTTTGAATAATGAATTTACCAAAGTAGCATTATTAGTTGAAAATATTATTTCCTAATTTTCTCCTGATGACTCCGGCTATTATAGGTGAAGGGTATAGCTGATCTCCAATTTGGAAATGGTATATGCTATAACTATCCAGTGATTTCAAAAAGTTAAGATAATTTCCGGATTTAACCTTGGATTGTTTTTTCAGATATTCCTTGCCTATCTTCATTTGGAGGAAAAATATTTTTGAGAATTCAATTAGGAAGAAAAAGTGTTATCAAGATAATTATTGGATTGATTTTCCTTATTACTATAAATGGTTGCATTTATCAAAAACCGCCTAAAATTTCCCGACAAAAATTGAAATCAACTCCAAATTTGAATAAAAATTCGGCCAATGCCGGGGAACCAAGTGGCTCAGAACATCCTTACGGAAAGCCCTTCAAAGGAATTTTACCATGGGAAAACAACCCCCGCTTTAGGGCGCTAACTGCCGGTAAACAGATGAAAATTCGGATGGCGGCTTTTCAAACCATTTTACCGGATCCGTTACCGGGAGAAGAATCAAATGTAGCTTTGGCCGCTGATTTTCTGGCCGGTAAGATAGTCGAGTCAGGCGAAGTTTTTTCAATGAACCGGAAAATCGGCCCCTACAGCAGGGCCAGGAGATTTCGGGACGGACCGGCTTATTATGGGGCTGAGGTCATCAAAGTCACCGGGGGAGGAGTTTGCAAAATCGCCAGTACTTTATATAATGTAACAACCTTGGCAAATCTAAAAATTATCGAAAGAAACCCTCACAGCATGCCGGTCCCTTATGTTCCACCCGGTCAAGATGCGACTGTCTCTTCAAGTAATAAAGATTTTCGCTTTATGAATAACAGCAGCGGGCCAATTTTAATCTGGGCCGATACCAGGGGAAGCACTTTATATATGGCCATCTATGGTAAAACAAAACCTCCGCAAGTAATTTGGGGCCATAAAATTTTGAGCCGTAAACCCACCCGGACATTTTACCGAAAAGGCAGTGACTTAAGGCCCGGTGAAACAAAGACGGTAATTCCCGGGGCCGATGGTTTAACTGTCAAATCCTGGCTTAAAATTAAATACCGTGATGGCCGGATCGAACATAAAGACCTAGGAATTGATTATTATGATCCGTTACCGCACGTAATTGAGAAAGGTTAATAATAAACGAAGGTATATTTAAAAAATTCAAAAAAAATAGCCAGTCCGGCAAAAGCTTAACTGGCTATTTTTTGGTTCATTTTTGAAATGATGACTTGAGTGCCGACTGGAATTTTATCAAAAAATTCTTCAATATCTTGGTCAGCCAGTCCAACACAGCCCCAGGTCCAATCACTTTCAAACTCCGGTTTATCGCCGCCATGGATTCCGATTCCACCGCCAAGGGCGGTCCGCTGAGGGGGCATGCGCCCTTCGTTGATGGCGGTTACAATTTCATTATACGTTGCATTATCAATTATGCCTTCTTTTAGCCCTCTTTCTGCGTCTTCAATATTTGGATAACTCAGACGCATCCAGCGGCTTCCTAAATATTGATCAACCGGGTCCAAAATGGACTTTTCCGTAGTATAAAATGTGCCTTCCGGCGTTTTATGGTCTCCGGCAACCTGTTTATCACCAAAGCCGTTATCTCCGATATCGACTTGATACGAACGCCATTTCTGGCCTTGATAATAGATATCTAATGTATGGTTATACTTCGAGACTTTGATCACCCAAGGGTTGCCTGATTTTCCATCGGTAACCGGCGGCTGTTTTTCTTTTGGGGCCGCTGGCGCCGGGGTATTTTCGTCCGGGATTATTAAGGTTTGACCCGAATATATTAGGGTTGACTTTAGCCCATTAGCGTCCATTAAATTTGGTACCGTGGTCCCGTATTTTTGAGAAATAAGATATAAAGATTCGCCTTGTTTAACGACATGACTGTTAGATCTGGTTGAGGGTGCAGGATTAGCATTTTTAGAGACTATTTCATTTTTAGCAACCACTTTATTAGGGTTTTTAGCAATTGCAAGCGGCGCTTCCGGTTTAAACGCCAGAAATAAGATAACCGGGATACAAATAGCGATAGTTATTATATAGAACTTTTTGATGATAATCGCCCTTTCCATTATGTTTTTTTAAATGTAACATAATTTAAAGGGGATTTCAGGTAATAAATTTAGGTTAAAGCAGCTGGGTTTACCAATCCAACTAATTTTCTCCGGTCCCCAATACCCGGATATATTCCACACCGGGATCAGTAGTGCCTTGGAGCGCACAACCCTGGCTTTTTAATAGCCGAATATATTCCAGTAAATCCTCGGATATCCGTTCGCCGAGACTGACCACTGGAATTCCGGGAGGATAAGCCATTATTGTTTCTCCGGCAATCTCATCGGTTGCGTTATTAATGGCGATAATTTTTTTAGGGCTGTAAAACGCATCACGTGGAGTTACGATCATTTCTGGGATCGGTGAAATGATGGGGGATTGGCAATTCCTTTTCTCTTTGGCAGTATAGGTTGCGGCCAGATCTTTTAGAGCGGCGATAAGTATTGCAAGGTCTTCTTCGGTATCTCCCACCCCGATATAAGGTAGAATATTATATAGATCAGACAATTCAATTTGAATATTATAATTCTCTCTAAGGATGTTTTCGGCGCAGTATCCGGTTAACCCCAATCCCAACAGCGAAATTGTAAGTTTCAACTCATCAAAGTCAAAAGCCCCGGGAAATCCGGTTACCTCTTTCCCAAAAGCGTATATGCCGTCAATTTTATTTATTTCTTGCCGGGCCCAGCGGGTCATACGCAATATTTTTTCAATCAGTTGAGGGCCGTCAATTGCCAGTTGCTTTCTGGCTAATTCCAAAGAGCTAAGCAATAAATAAGAAGCGCTGGTTGTAAAAGACAAACCTAAGGCTTCCTGGACGGATTCGGTTGAGATTTGCCCGTTTCCTACGAGCAGAACGGCTGATTGAGTTAACGAACCTCCGGTTTTATGCATACTAACAGAGCATAAATCAGCCCCGGCATCCATTCCGGAAATGGGGAGCCCTTCACAAAAGCTTAAGTGGGCTCCGTGGGCTTCATCTACAATTACCGACATCTTGTTTTGATGGGCGATCTTAACGATTGATTTGAGATCGGGGGATATTCCATAATAAGAGGGGTTAATCGCAAAAACAGCTTTGGCATGCGGATGGTTCGCGATTGCTTTAACGATGTTTTCCGTTGTAACTCCGGTTACTAAACCAAAGTCGCGGTTGATCTCGGGCTGGATATAGATCGGCATGGCCCCGCTTAGTATAAGTCCGTTTACGGCTGATTTATGGGCATTGCGGGGGATGATGATTTCATCTCCGGGGTGACAAGCGCTGATCATCATAGTTTGAACCCCTGAGGTGGTACCGTTTACTAAAAAGAAAGCTGTTTTCGCTCTAAACGCGGCTGCAGTCAATTCTTGTGATTCTCGGATTACTCCTTTGGGGTGGGTGGCAAAATCAAGATCGGGCATGCCGTTCAAGTCCATTTTTAAAGCGGTCACACCTAAATAATCGCGGAACTCCTTCAAACCATTTCCTTGTTTGTGCCCGGGAACATGAAAAGCAATGGTTTTTTGGTCGATATATCGTTTGACTGCGTCAAAGATAGGTGTCTGCCGTTGGTCTAGTTCTGTTAAAATTTAAATCAACCTCGTTGCCTCAGATTGGGGACAGTTAAATATAACTTCCGCTATATGTTCCGCTACGCCCTGCGTTGATGCCACGAAGGGCCTACGCAAAAGCGGAAGTAATATTTTAAGTCCCCCTTAATTGGAGTATAATATTCTTTGAGGCAGGCAAAGGTGAAGTTTAGTTCTAATTTGGTAAATTTGAACTTTCGTTTTGAAAATAACGCGTTAAACCGTTCGCGATTATTTCCAAAACGGTCTTTGAATAATGAAATTATCAAAGTAGAATTAATGAAAACCAATTAAAACGACCCCGATGATAATCAAGGCAGCACCCACCAGTTTTACCGGAGAAAAGATCTCATTTAGAAAAAACCAACCGGCCCAAACGCTGATCAACGGGGCTGAAGCCATAATCAGGGCGGTTTGCCCAATAGCCCCTTTTTTTAAAGCAAAGTAATAGGCCAGATCTCCGGCAAAGGTGGCTAAGAAAGCCTCAACTGCTAAGTAAAGCCAACGCCGTCCGGGGATGACACTTAGTTGCGCGAACCCACCCCGCCTAATGAATAGCCCTATTACCAGAAGCACAGTGATGATTGTCCGGGCAACTAAACCGTCAATGGGATTAATGCCCCTTAACCCCACTTTGCCGAAGAGCGGAGCGATTCCCCAACAAATTGCCCCTGCCAAGGCAAATAAGGCTGCATCCATTTTTGATTAGTCCTCCCAATAGATCAATTCCTGGGAAACGAGAAAGGTCCTCATGGTTAATTTATGCCGTATCGTAAAACTAAAAGCGCGAAATTCCGATCCTTGGCATGGCTAAGGGTAACGTTGGGAATGCCAAATGCATACCATAGTTCCGGAGGTGTAATTAATGACCGATGGAACAATGTATTATTCTAATCTCTCATCCCGGTTGCTTGAATTTATCCATGATGAAACCAGTGATGCTTTATATTACCGAGAATTAGCCAATCAAGCCCCTAATGAACGCGCCCGGGAGTTATTTATGGAGTTTTCAAGGGACGAGGCCCAGCATGCCGCCAATTTCCGAGGAGTATATTGCCAAATAACCGGAATGCAGCCGATGCTTGCCCCAGTCACCCCGCCGGAAATACCGCCGTATTGTGAGGCGATTAAAGCCCGTATTATGGCGGAAAGCGGGGACTTGGTAAAGTATGGGGAAGAAGCGGCGAAAGCTCCGGATATGATGCTGCGAAACCTTTTCTATATTACAAGTTTGATAGAAGGTAGGCATGGATTGAGGTTAACCACCTTAATGTGCGGGGTGGATGACGAACAACAGAGCTCTTGAATCAGTCAACCAAGACTCCCACCACTGGATACCCGGACAAGGATACCGGCGCATGTTGCCGTAAAAAGGCGCCGGTTAAGTCTTGCCCGGCGATATGGGTAAAATGCTTGCCTTGGACAAAGACGGTAGTGACATCATAAACCGTATTATTAACGGCCACATAGGCAGGTTTACCGTTTTGACCGTTATATTGGGTTAGCTCCGTCCGGGTAAAACGGCGGTCGGGATGACAGACATTCTCATTGGCCATGATTCGTTACTCCTTTAGATTATAATATTTAGACCCAGTTTATTTTTATCTTCCCAGTCGATGAAATGGGTGGCGCAAGAAAGGCATGGGTCAAAAGAACGGATAATCCGCCCTGGTTCCACCGGGTTAGCGGGCTCGGCCATTGCTCCAATTAACGCCGCTTCCGCCGGGCCGCGTTTGCCGGTCTCATCCTTGGGTGAAAAATTCCAGGTGCTAGGGGTAATGATTTGATAAGAAGATACCTCCTCATTGGTGGAGTTCATACTGTGGAGCAACGGTCCCCGTGGGGCATCATTTGACTGGATGGCCTGATTTCGGAAAGGGGTTTTAAGGGGGATAATGTATTGACCATTAATCGGGAGTTGTTTCATCCAATCTCCCATCCAGGCGGCGATTGAAGCGGCTTCTTCCGCCCGCGCCACTAGCCTGGCCATAACTCCGTTGGCCATTGTCCCCGGGGTAATAGCGCCGGCTCGGATAATTTTGCGGGCCAACGGTCCGCCCTCAAGAGGAGAACCTCGATAGCGAGGGGCTTTGACCCAAGTATAAGCGGAGGGTTTTTCGGGAGCGGGGCGGATATCGGAATCAGTCTTTTCATACCGGGCATATGTAATACTTTCCTGGATTTCCTCGGGATTAACCGCAAGCAGTTCTCCATTGTTGATGATTCCAGCCGGGAAATGGCCGCCGAACCGGGGGTCGAAAAGTCCAAAAGAGATAAAACAGTAAGGCCCGGAGCCAATCTGAAAATACTCCGGATAGGCCTTGGCTAACAGGTAAACATCCTGAAGTTGAATGTCAGTTAAAAAACTTTGGACAGGTTGGAGCAGGGACAGAAATTGTTTCCTACGGTCGGCATCAGGGAAAACAGCGATTCCTTCCGGAGTCAGGCCGTGTTGATGGGGGATTTTACCCCCAAAGACCGCCAGCATACCGTGGCACTTCCGGCTATATTCCATGGCTAAAAAGTAATGTTCGATTAAGCGTTGCTGTTCTTCCCGGTTAAAACGGGACTCCGCCTGGGGAAAACTAATGCCGGGGTTGGGTAAAGGGCCAATACCCAGATAATCCGGTAAGGCAAGCAGGTAGAAATGACGGATATGATTCTGTAAAAATTCCGCCCCCAGCATGGCCTGTTGTAACAGGATTAGCTCCGGAGTAGGTTCTATGCCATAAATCTTTTCAACCAACCGGGCAGCGGTAAAACCGTGGGCCATGGAACAGATACCGCAGATCCGCTCCGTGAAATAGACCGCGTCCGTAATTCTCCGGCCTTTCATCATCGTTTCAAAACCGCGAAATTGCTCCCCAATCACATTGGCTTCGATAACCCTTCCGGTTTGGCCGGTATATATGTCGATACTTAGAAGGCCACTGATCCGAGTTACCGGACTAACTGAGATTTTCTGAGCCATCCGAGCCCCTCCTTGCTGCGGGTTTTTCTAACTTGTCAGGAAGTGGCGTATAGAAGGGGGTGGACTTATCGGGAAATCCTGATTTGGTGCAACCAATGCATGGGGTACTGGCTTTAACCGGCCAGTTCAGATGGTCGTTCCAGAGCCGGTAGGGACAGTCGGAGCCGGTAACCGGTCCCATACACCCTAAAGTAAACATACATTCAGGATCGCCCAATTCAACAGCGAAGGAACCCTGATCAAAATAAGAACGGCGCTGACAAATACTATGGATGGTTTGGCCGTAAAATAAGGTAGGCCGCTGGTAGCGATCCACTTCCGGCAGGCCGAAGAGTAGCAGCTGATAAAGGGTGCCGGTCAACCAGTCCGGGTTAATCGGGCAACCGGAGACATTGATCACCGGCCGGTTTTGGAGTATTTCCCAAACGCCCTTACTGCCGGAAAGGTTAGGGCGGGCGGCGGATGGTCCGCCGAAGGCCGCGCAGGTACCTACCGCGATAATATATTTGGCCTTAGGGGCAAGATAAAGGAGGAGTTCCTCGCTGGTAAACAGATAGGTCCCAGCCTTAAAGGGGATGGTGAACCGCCCGTTCCCGGCAGTGGCGATGGCCCCTTCAACGATGAGAATGAAATCCCCGGCTTCAGCGGTGCTAAAAAAACCTTCCTGGGCTTTTTCCCCTTGGTTCGGCATCAAGGCGTTCCAGAACCGGACTTCCACCATGGAACATAAAATCTGTCCCAATTCAGGATCGACAGCATTCATGGTGGAGATGGAATCGCCGGAACAAGCGTTAGCTTCAAACCAGATTAAAGGCGGTTTAGGCCCGGGGGCAAGATCTTTACTGAAACTATCAATTAGCCGCCTTGAAAAATCGGAGCGATTTCGATTTGCTTGACAAAAGGATTTAAATTGATCAAATGTATGCATGAAGCCTCCCGTTGAATTATAAAATGACATTAAATTATACTGGGAATTGCTCTTGAATATGAGCGGATAAAATGCGGAGGATCCACCAATGAAGTCCGGTATCTTTGGAATCGGCAATGAATTAAGGGAAGATGACGGGATTGGTTTAGCAATCGTCGCAAAGTTGAAAGCCATATTTTTCAATGATAACGTTGATCTTATCACCGTGGCAGGGAGGTTGTTTGAGATTCCGGTGTTAATGAGAAGCTATTCTAGGATCGTCATCATCGATGCGTTGCCTCCAGATTTGGAACCGGGGAAAGTTACGGTATCTCGTTACGAGAACAACAATTTTTTGTTTCCGCAGCGTTATTCCCTTCACGATCTGGACTTGTTATGGCAACTGCAAGATGCGTTTCGGAGCGGGTTTAAGGGGGAAATCCTCTTAATAGGAATTGAAGCTGGGTCGCTTTCGTATAAAGAAGGCCTATCTTTAGGGCTTGGTAACTCTTTGCCCGATATTACCTTAAAAGTTGTAAATGTTATTAGGGAATTCTGCGGATTGATAAAGGGGGTTGCAATACCAATTGACAAGGCTTTCAAATGAATGTAGCTTATTAGTAAGGGCTTTTAACTACTATTATTAAAGAACTCAAAGTTAAGAGAAGAATAACTATAAATTAATTTACCCTTTACCCTTTACCCTTTACACTTTAATAATAGGAGGGCGTTTTCCATGCATACTTTTAAAGAATATCACTATCAACGGCCGGATCTGGAGCATTTTAAGGCTGAATTTCACAGGCTCATGAAACAGTTTGAGCATGCCGAATCATTTGCGGCGCAAGACCGGGTTATTTCCGAAATCAATCGCCTCCGGAATGAGTTTGAAACCATGGGGACCCTAGTACATATCCGGCACTCCCTCGACACGGCTGATGAATATTACGACCAAGAGAACAACTTTTTCGATGAGGCAAATCCCATCTATGAAGGGTTAATCACCGAATATTACCGGGCTTTGGTCGGTTCACCGTACCGTCCCGCTTTAGAAGAAAAATGGGGCCGGCAGGTTTTCCGGATAGCTGATTTGAAATTGAAAACTTTTGCCCCTGAGATTGTAGAGGATCTCCAACAAGAAAACAAACTGTCCAGCCAATATACAAAATTAAGGGCTTCGGCCCAGATTATGTTCGAAGGAGAAACCAGAAATCTTTCCCAAATGGTTCCCTTCCTTCAATCGCCGGATCGGGATATCCGGAAGAAGGCCCAAGAGGCTTACAGCGGCTTTTTCCTCGATTATGAAATGGAGTTTGATCAGATTTATGATGGTTTGGTGAAGTTACGGGACAATATTGCCCGTAAATTAGGATATCAAAACTTTGTCGAACTCGGTTATGCCCGCATGGGACGGTCGGATTATGACGCCACAATGGTCGCGGGTTATCGCCAACAGGTGCTTGAAGCCGTTGTGCCGCTGGCGATTAAACTCCGGCAGAGACAGGCTGAGCGTTTAAATTTGGCGAAATTGAAATATTTCGATGAACCTTTGGAGTTTCTTTCCGGCAATGCCGTTCCCAAGGGCGGCCCCGATCAGCTCCTTGCGGCCGGCAGTCGGATGTACCATGAGCTTTCACCCCAGACCGGCCAGTTTTTTATTTTCATGATGGAACATGGGTTATTGGATTTAGCCACCCGTAAGGGAAAGGCCGGCGGCGGTTACTGTACCTATATCTCTAACTACCGATCGCCTTTCATCTTTGCCAACTTCAACGGGACTTCGGATGATGTGGACGTACTCACCCATGAGGCTGGCCATGCCTTTCAGATGTATTTAAGCCGCAATTACGGACTACCGGAATATATCTGGCCAACGCTGGAGGCTTGTGAAATTCATTCCATGAGCATGGAGTTTTTGGCTTGGCCTTGGATGGGGCTTTTCTTTGCAGAGGACGAAACCAAATATAAATTTGCCCATCTAAACGGCGCCTTGCTGTTCATCCCTTATGGGGTGACAGTCGATGAGTTTCAACATTGGGTTTATGAAAACCCTGAGGCGGATCCGGCGGAACGTAAGCGCGCCTGGAGGGAAATTGAGCGGAAGTATTTACCCTACCGCGATTACGAGGATAATTTTCTACTAAACCGGGGCGGTTATTGGTTCCGGCAAGGCCATATTTTTAATAACCCGTTTTATTATATTGATTATACTCTAGCCCAAGTTTGCGCCTTCCAATTTTGGGCTCGTTCCCAGGAAAACCCGACAGCCGCATGGGAAGATTATTTACGGCTTTGTAAAGCCGGTGGGAGCCAATCATTCCTGGATCTGGTAAAACTGGCCGGCCTAAAAAACCCTTTTGAAACGGGGTGTGTCCGGAAAGTAGTTGGACCGGTTGCGGAGTGGTTAGACGGCGTGGCGGATCAGCGACTTTAAACCGGCCATTACTTTGGATATCTATACGATCTTTTGCATGCACCTGGCAGGATTCTAACAAGATATGTCGAATAAAATTAAAATTGTTTTATGCTATCTGTAGCCTGGTAGGTAGTCGTCTACGTTAACCTCAATTTGGCAACAAATGACAAAAAAAGTTGACGTGGATCGACAAGCGACGGCAGCATTTGCTACGTTGTTGTAGAACGGTAAAAAACGGAAGGATGGATGAATATGGATGTAACTTTATTTCGCTGGCTGGCGATCTTTATTTTCGTCTGCCTATTGGTCGGAGTAGGTATCTATGCGATGCGCCGGACTAAGACTACCAACGATTTCTTCTTGGGAGGAAGGAATGTTGGGCCTTGGATCTCGGCGTTTGCTTATGGTACTACCTATTTTTCGGCGGTCATTTTTATCGGTTATGCCGGTAAATTAGGTTGGAAGTTCGGTGTCTCAGTTGTTTGGATCGCGATCGGCAATGCTTTAATCGGTAGCCTGCTGGCCTGGATGCTGCTGGCTCGCCGTACCAGGGAACTAACAGTCAAATTGAATGCCATGACGATGCCGGAATTTTTAGAGGCCCGCTATCATTCCAAATGGTTTAAGATTGTCTCCGCGATTATCATTTTTATCTTTTTAATCCCCTATTGCGGTTCGGTATTTACCGGTTTGGGTTTTTTATTTGAAAACGTGTTAATGATTGATTATCAACTTTCCCTGGTCGTAATGATCGTAATCACCGGAGTCTATTTGATCCTTGGCGGTTATTTTGCGGTAGCTTTAACCGATTTTATCCAGGGACTGATCATGTTGGTTGGAGCGGTGTTGATGGTCGGTTGTGTTTTTAGCCAACCTCAGGTTGGGGGAGTTAGCGGGTTGCTATCGGGATTAACTAAAATCGATCCCGGTTTGGTGCGGCTGATCCCTAATGATTGGCTGGGGTTACTGGGATTGGTCAGTTTGACTAGCCTCGGCGCCTTGGGTATGCCGCAAATGGTACAGAAATTTTACGCTATCAAGAATGAAAAAGTAATTAAGACCGCCACCATTGTAGCTACGGTTTTTGCGGTGGTAGTCGCCGGCGCCGCTTATGTAGTTGGTTCCACCGTACGCCTCTTCTTCGATAAAGTACCACTTGACGCGGCAAGCGCCCCAATATTCAACGCGCTCATCCCGCAGCTGCTAAACCAGACAATGCCGGAGTTATTGATGATCATTATTTTATTATTGGTGCTTTCGGCTTCGATGTCGACCCTGTCATCGTTAATTCTCGTTTCCAGCTCCGCGATTACCATCGACCTGATTGAAGGGGTGCTTTTCCCTAAAATGGATAAGAAGCATACCTTGGCGATTCTTAGGCTGTTTTGCGGTGTCTTCATCATCTGCGCTATCGTGATCGCCATTTATAAGTTTGATTTCATCATCAAACTGATGGCTTTGTCATGGGGGACTATTGCCGGCGCTTTTTTGGCTCCTTATATTTATGGCCTGTTTTGGAAAGGGACTACCAAAGCAGGGGCATGGGCGGGGATGATTTCCGGAGTGTTCCTTTCAATCGGCGGTTCATTACTGTTTACGGATGAGAAAGTTGCCCCGTTAATCAGTACTGCTGCTATGGTTATCCCCTTGGCAGTGGTGCCGGCCGTCAGTTTGATAACCAAAAAGTATGAAAGTTCTTATCTTAACGAAATATTTGAAGAAGTTAAGTCGGGCAATGCCCTGGCGGCAGTCGCAAAATCGGAATAAGCCCCGGAGTTAACCGGGATGTTATGATTGGGTAGGCTTAAAACAAGTATTTGCCGAATTGAAGTTTTTATAAAAAATGTCCCTTTTTTGGGGCATTTTTGCTTGTATTACGAAAGTAAATATTGTAAGATTATTGTAAATTAATAGTAATAACAAGGGTACGATGACATATAAATAAAATGCGGAACTTAAATAGGACAGCCTTGGGATGAGTAGTTGATGCAAATTGTAACGTTTTGATTTTATTAAAAAAATAGTGGAAAAAATTGCTTGTTAAGACGATATTATTAGTAAGAATAGTGATCAAGATCACAATGTGAGACCCCGCTCACGTTGAGGTAATAAAAAATGAAAAATGAGGAGGTGACACTGATGAAATCGCCGATTGGATTACAGATTCGGCTTATGGCTGATGAAGACTACCGTGACGTTTACCGTTTGTACAGGCAGCTGGTTGGAATTGGAGCTTATTGTAGCGAATTGGATTTTACCCGTATCTTTAAAAAGTTTTTCAACTCCAATGATCGGGAGGCTTATGTAGCAACCGTATATAATCGGGTTATCGGTTTTGTGACACTGTATTATTTTGACGCTTTCCATTATTCCGGACAAGTTGCCAGTATTCAGGAGTTGGTTGTGACTGAAGAGTTTCGAGGTCGCGGTGTTGGAAAGGCTTTAGTCGAATTTGTCAAGGAAAAAGTAAATGAGAAACATTGCCATGGTTTGGAGGTTGCCACGGATTTGTGGCAGAGCGGGGCCAAATCGTTCTACGAAAGATGTGGATTAATAGGTAAACCTTTGGTATTGGCTAATTGATCATGGAAACTCGAAAACTTGATCATTTAACCAACAACAGACTAGCTCTGAGAGCGAGTCTGTTGTTTTATCAGGTTTAAAAGTTTTTAACCAAATTTTCAAATTATGGTTTTTCAAAGCTTTAACTGAGGTTTTTTATAGTAAGCCTGTTATTGCCTTGGTTGACAAAAACTGTATAAAATTGTATTCTGTATTACATGTGGATAATTCAAAGATTGTTTTTATTACTCCAGATTAATTATAGAAAGCAAAAAATGCTTCGATTGGCGTTATGTTATGGGATGTCTTCGATTGAGGTATTAAAGGAGAGTATTATAGTTGATCGGTTAATTAATAAGTTAAATATACTTGTTTATAAAAAGTACTGTTAAATTCTTTACTGTTTTTGGTGAAGTACACCATCAGTTTTCTAAAAGATAATATTTGGATTGCCAAGTCGGCCAGGTTTAAAAACCTGGTTTTCTTTTTGAATGGCAGTTACCAACCAAGGCAGGATTTTTAGTCAAAGTGTATAACTGATCTGGGAATATGGGAATTAAAAGAAGAGAGTTCTTAATAGAAAGAAAACGGGTTCAACCAGAAACTCTTTACTTTAATAGACTACTATGACCGATCTGTTGGAGGAGAAAATGACTATTCCCAAAGAAATTAAGTCCCGGGCCGATGAATTGAGGGCCGAAATCGAAAAACACAATAATTTATATTATGTGATGGATCAACCGGAGATTAGTGACTCCGACTATGATCGGTTGATGCGGGAACTAATCCTTTTGGAACAGGGTTATCCGGAGTTGATTACTCCCGACTCTCCCACGCAACGGGTGGGTGGCGCGCCCCTGGCGGTTTTTAATTCGATCCGTCACCGTATTCCCTTACTCAGCCTGGATAATGCTTTTGGCCGGGATGATTTATCAGCTTTTGATGAACGGGTTAGACGCGGTTTAAAATTGGGCGAAAAGATAGAATATACAGCGGAACTTAAGATTGACGGATTAACCATTGCTTTAACATATCAAAATGGAATTTTAGCCCAAGCAGCAACCAGGGGTGATGGGGTCACCGGAGAAGATGTTACGGCTAATGTTAAAACCATTAAATCAATACCGCTTCGGTTACCTGATGGCGAAGGCATAAATATTGGGATCAGGGGCGAGGTTTATCTTAAAAAGGCTGATTTTGAAGGTTTAAACCAGCAGCGGGAGAAGCGGGGTGAGCCACTTTTTGCTAATCCCCGTAATGTAGCAGCCGGATCATTGCGGCAGTTGGATCCGAAAGTAACCGCCAACCGGCCACTAGATGCATTTTTCTATGATATTTTATATCTTGAAGGACGGGGAGTAGAGACCCAATGGGGTGGGTTTGAATTGCTAAAAAGCTTTAACTTCAAGACTAATCCCCACGCCAAAATCTGTAACGGGATTGAAGAAGTAATCAGTTTCTGTGAGTACTGGACCGAGCGCCGCGCGGAGCTACCCTATGAAATTGACGGGGTGGTAATTAAAGTCAATTCATTAAGGATGCAGGCTGATTTGGGTTTTACCGCCAAAGCGCCCCGTTCTAAAATCGCCTATAAATTCCCTGCCCAACAAGTTAAAACCAAAGTGTTGGATATCATCGTTAATGTTGGCCGTACCGGAGCGGTGACCCCGACTGCGATTTTGGAACCGGTAAGGGTGGCCGGTACAACTGTTAGCCGGGCGACCCTGCATAACGAAGATAATATTCGCGAGAAAGATATCCGGATCGGCGATCGGGTGATTATCCAAAAAGCCGGGGATGTGATTCCGGAAGTGGTTTCTTCTTTGCCGCAGGAGCGGACTGGGGAAGAGGCCATCTTCAAGCTGCCGGAGAAGTGTCCCGAATGCGGTTCTGAAATTTACCGGGAGCCCGGTGAGGCTGTAGCCCGTTGTATCGGGGCAACTTGCCCGGCTCAACTCCGTGAGGGCATAATTCACTTTGTTTCTCGTGATGCGATGAATATTGAAGGTTTGGGAGAAGCTATCGTGATCCAGTTGATTGGATCCGGATTAATCCATGATGTAGCCGATCTTTACCGTTTACAATATGAGGACTTGGTCAAATTGGAACGTTTCGGGGTCAAATCCGCAACAAATTTGTTGATGGCCATCGAAGGATCCAAAGGGAATAATGTCAGCCGGCTATTATTTGGCTTGGGAATCCGGCATGTGGGGGCGGGGGCGGCCCGGGAGTTGGCGGAAAGGTTTGGATCCATCGAAAAATTAATGGATACTACGGTTGAAGAACTGACTGCCATACCTACAATTGGGCCGAAGATCGCCGCCAGTTTGGTTAAGTATTTCAGTGAGCCCCATAACCGGGAACTAATCCGTAAACTGATTGAGTACGGTGTAAACACCAGTGAAGAGGCCTTATCAAGCGCGCCGCAGACTTTAGACGGTAAAATCATCGTAGTTACCGGAACCCTTGCCTCTTTCGGCAGGGCCGAGATTGAAGAGGTGATCCGGAACCATGGCGGAAAGGCTGGTTCCGGCGTGAGTAAAAATACCGACTATGTTGTGGTGGGAAGCGAACCCGGATCGAAGCTACAAAAAGCCCAAGAAATTGGGGTCAAAATCATTAATGAAGATCAGTTCAAACAGTTACTGTTAGGGAAACCGATTTGACGGGATAAATCAGGTAGAACTGTTTAGTTAATTTTTAGGGGATGCTGATGAGTTTAACCAAACAAGAAGTAGAGCGTATAGCGGGTTTGGCGCGTTTGGAACTATCAGAGGCGGAGCAAGAGGAGTATACTAGGGAACTTGACGCGATCCTAAGCTTTGTAGCGCAATTGAACCAGTTGGACACTACGGGGGTTGAGCCTATGGCTCATGTAATTCAAGTCAATAATGTCTTCCGGCCTGATAAGGCGGGACCGTCTTTAAACCAGGAAGAAGTATTGGCGAACGCGCCGGATCGGGTGGAAAACTTCTTTAAGGTCCCTAAGGTTTTAGAGGGTTAACCCTATTGGCTATTGGTTACTGGCTATTAGCTTCTGGACAGTATCTAACAGCTAATAGCCAATAGCTAACAGCCTGTACCTGAGAGGGCTGCTGATTTTAATAACACTGGGGGTTGCCGGATTGGTTTTATATGATAAAACCGCCCATGAGTTGCGGGATTTACTGGCTGCCAAAAAGATTAAAGCCATTGAGATAACCGAATCGGTCCTGCAAAGGATTAAGGAGGTTGAACTAAAAGTCAAGGCTTACCTGACCTTGGCCGAAGAACCGGCAATGGAAGCGGCGAAAATAGTTGACGAAATGATCAATAAAGGGGAACCCTTACCCCCCTTGGCAGGAATTCCGCTGGCCATAAAGGACAATATATCAACCTCCGGTATTCGGACAACCTGCGCCTCAAAAATCTTGGAGGCGTACCTACCGCCTTTTGATGCTTTTGTAGTTGAACAGGTAAGGCGAAACCGGATGATTGTGACGGGAAAGGCTAATTTGGACGAGTTTGCAATGGGATCATCCACCGAGAATTCGGGTTTTTTTTTAACCCGTAACCCTTGGGACCTGGAAGCGGTACCGGGAGGTTCCAGCGGCGGTTCGGCAGCGGCGGTCAGCGCCGGGGAAACTATTATGGCGTTGGGTTCCGATACCGGGGGATCGATTCGGTTGCCGGCCGGATATTGTGGGATTGTGGGTTTGAAACCCACTTACGGCCGGGTATCCCGTTTTGGTTTGGCGGCGTATGCTTCTTCTTTGGATCAGATCGGCCCAATGACTAAAGATGTAACCGACTGCGCTTTATTGTTACAAGCGATTGCCGGGTATGATCCAAGGGATTCAACTTCGGTCAATCATCCTGTCCCCAATTATCTCGCGGAGATGAAAAAAGGGGTCAAAGGTTTAAGGATTGGTTTGGCTCGGGAATACCTGACCGAGGGTGTCGCTGAACCGGTAAAAGCTGCGGTCGATAATGCAGTTGAGGTTTTTAAGGATCTCGGGGCTGAAGTGCTGGAAATTTCGTTGCCTTATAGTGAATACGCCTTAGCAGCCTACTATATCATTGCTTCGGCTGAGGCCAGCTCAAACCTGGCCCGTTATGACGGGGTTCGCTATGGGCGGCGCACTCCCGAAGCGGTCACCGATGCGGTGGAATTGTTTAGCAAAACCCGCAGTGAAGGTTTTGGAGTGGAAGTAAAACGGAGGGTTATGATCGGCACCTATGTTTTAAGTTCCGGTTATTATGATGCCTATTATTTAAAAGCTCAGAAGGCCAGGACCATGATCCGGGAGGATTTTAACCAAGCGTTTCAAAAATGTGATTTGATTGTAACTCCCACCGCCCCGGCAACGGCTTTTAAAATCGGATCTAAAACTAAAGGCCCGCTTGAAATGTATCAGGCCGACATCTGCACCATCACCTCCAATCTGGCGGGAATCCCGGGGATCTCGATCCCGGGCGGTTTCGACCGGGGAATGCCCATCGGGATTCAGTTACTCGGGCCGGCTTTCCGGGAGGGGATGTTATTACGTGCCTCTTTTGGGTTTGAACAGGCTACTGATTATCATCGAAAAAGGCCTAATATAGGCAATAGGCAATAGGGAAGAGACAAGAATATTAGATGTTCATCCCTTGCCGCCTGCCCTCATCGGTCGGTTTGGAAAACAATTAATTCTTTTATTAAACGGGGAAGTCTTTGTAACTATCACATTTTGCTTAAATATCTTTTACACCCTTTCAAAAGTAAGTCGAAAAAATTCAATCCCAATTATTAAATGGGAAAATACCTTCCTTTTATTGCCTTTTGCCTGAATTATTTAAGAAGGAGAATAAATTGGCTTTATCGGATTATGAAATCGTAATCGGCCTAGAGGTCCATGTTGAGCTTAAAACCGACTCTAAAATATTCTGCGCTTGTACCACTGAATTCGGTGGTGAGCCGAATAGCCATGTTTGCCCGGTTTGTTTAGGGCTGCCGGGAGCCCTCCCGGTGTTGAACGAGAAAGCGCTGGATTATACGATCATCGCTGGTTTGGCCTTGAACTGCGAGATTGCGGAGTTCAGCAAGTTTGACCGGAAACAATATTTTTATCCGGATCTCCCTAAGGCTTATCAAATTTCCCAATATGACCTGCCGATTTGTAAAAATGGATGGTTGGAAATACCGGCTGAGAACGGGGCGGCCGGAGTGAATAAAAGAGTAGGGATCATCCGGGTACATTTAGAGGAGGAAGCCGGTAAAACCATCCACTCCGGGACGGGAATCATCGGTTCCGATTATTCAATGGAGGACTATAACCGTTCCGGGATACCGCTAATTGAGATCGTGAGCGCGCCGGAACTACGTTCGCCAAAGGAAGTTAAGGAGTATCTGGAAAAGTTAAAGTCCTTGCTCGAATATACCCAAATCTCCGATTGCAAAATGGAGGAAGGTTCACTACGCTGTGACGTCAATATTTCGCTCCGTCCATGGGGAGAGAAGGGGTACGGCATTTTAACGGAGATTAAAAATATGAATTCTTTTCGGGCGGTCCAGGCAGCTTTGGAATACGAAGCGGAACGCCAGGCGAGACTATTAAATGACGGCGGAAAAATTGCCAAACAGACCCGAGCCTGGGACGAAAAAGAGGGAATTACCGTGTTTATGCGTTCAAAAGAAGAGGTTAGCGATTACCGGTATTTTCCCGATCCCGATTTGGCGCCGGTGATTATTGGACGCGACCGAGTGGAAAAACTACGGTAGGCCCTTCCGGAGTTTCCTGATTCCCGTAAAAAACGATATATTGATCACTGGGGGCTTCCAGAGTACGACGCCGGATTAATCAGTAGTTCCCGGCCGGTGGCTGAGTTTTTTGAAACTGCGGCCGGTTTATACGGAGATGCCAAGATAGTTAGTAATTGGGTAATGGGCGATATGCTTCGGCTGGTCAATCAAGAACGGGTAAAAATGGATGAACTTAAACTACAACCGGAACAATTGTGGGAAATGCTTAAGATGATTGATGCCGGGACGATTAACGGCAAGATCGCAAAGAGCGTGTTTGAGTTGATGTTTAAGACCGGTAAAGGCCCGGAGGAAATCGTTACCGAACAGGGGTTGGTCCAGATTAGCGATTCCGGCCAATTGGAGGCTTTAGCCGCCAAAGTGATTGGCGCCAATCCGAAATCCGTGGCCGACTATTTGGGAGGCAAAGAACAGGCCTTTGGGTTCCTGGTGGGACAGATGATGAAGGAGACCAAAGGTAGGGCCAATCCGAGAGTGGTAAATCAATTGCTCCGGAAGGAACTGGAGAAGAGGCATAAAGGGCAGTAGTCAGAAGTGACTGCTAATTCAAGGATGCTTAAAGTATAAAGTTAAAAGTGAGAAATAAAATCATTTTTTACCCTTTACCCTTAACCATTTACACTTGAATTCAGAAAGCGAGGAATTGGCCTGGGGAAATTTTTAAATGATCATGGTAAAATGTTTGGCCTGATCAATCCCTTGGATTTGGCGATTTTATTGATGCTAATGCTTTTGGGGATCAAGATCATCTCCGACTACCGTCCCGAACCTTTGAAACTCAAACAAAATCAAGTCACCTTCGGGTTATTGGTGAAAAATGCGCCGCCATATCTAGTTGAGAGCATCGCGGTGGGGCAGGATCTTTTTTTAAACGAATATCATGTCTATTTGGGCAAGATTTTCGCTAAACAGGCCGAGCCGGCTGAAGTGATGCTCGAAACCGGAGGACGGGTCATCCTGGCTAAATCCCCTCGTAATTTGGACTTACGCCTAAAGTTGAAGCGGGATGGCAGAATCGTTGCCGGGCCTTCCAGGAGCGGGGTTTATTTTGGGAAGCTAGCGGTAAGAGTGGGGAACCGCTTAAAGGCTCATACTATGTATGCCTCAATCAATGGGGAGATCGAATACCTCCGTATAAAGCGTTGACTCTAACGAACAAAGTATTTTGCGGATAAATCAATTAAACTTTAAAATGGTAAAACTAATTAAAACCTCCGTCACAATTTCCGGGTTTGCTAGCTTTGGGAAAACTGCCGTGACCTTTACCAAACAGGCCGCTGAATACCTTGAATACCTATGGGGGCTTTCCCGAGTCAATCAATGCCTATCCCTGGTTGGAAACTGGTTTGCCGCATTCTACCAGCGAAATTTGGCGTTTCGGGAAGGGCTAAACCGGCGATATGGAAAGTTCATTGAGGCCGCAATCATATTGGTAATATCGTTGATGCCGGCTTTAAACGCGTGGGAAGTATTATTAGCCTTAACCTTGCTTTTAAATGCGCTCCGGTTCCCCGGAAATAAACTGCCGGATACCGGATTGTTCATCTTTTGGCTTGCTTTGGCCGTAAGTGCTTTAATCTCCGTAGGGATGGGAGGAATCAGCCGGCTAGTCCCGGTCACCGTTTGGTTATTAATTACCGGTTTAACCGGGCGGGGTTTTTCGGCCGGATTCAGCCGGAAAGTCATCAGATTTATGTTAGTAGCTAGTTTGTTTTGGATGGTTGTCGGCCTTTGGCAACAGGTGGAGGGGGTTCCAACCCCTTCAGGCTGGTTAGGGCAGGGACAAAGATTGTTAATAGCGGTCCGTAGTTATTCGGTATTTGGAAACCCTAATATTTATGGCCTTTATTTATTATCAACCCTAATTTTCGCGTTTTTAGGGATAGGTTCCGGTAATCGTTCCCACCGCGTAGTTTCGTGGTTTATTTTAGTTTTAGGGTTAATATCCCTATATTTTACTTATTCCAGGACGGCATGGTTGTTAGGTTTGGCGGCGGCGATTTGGTTTGGTAAACGTTTCTTTTCCGGCAGGCGCCTGTATATATGGTTCGGTATTTTGTTTTTATTTAGCCTACCGGAGTTTAGGGCTAGAATGCTCGGCTTAGCCGATTTTTCGGAGAGTACTTTCTGGTTTCGGGTCCGCATTTGGCAAAAGATGTTAAAGAGTTTAACTGACTTTTGGATGTGGGGCTCCGGTCCGGGGAGTTTTGCCCAAGTTTATAATAGCTATCCGGCCAGAAGCAGTTTGGTTCAACATGGGCACCAATTATATCTGCAATTGTTGCTGGAAAGCGGCATTCTTAGCTTGGTGGCATTCATCAGGGTTATCGTCAAGAATTTAGCCGGTTTTACCGGCCTTCACAACACCGCCAGATCAGTGGCCTTGGCAATAGCCGCTTTTTTAATGTACGGATTTTTAGAAACTTGGTGGGTCCATCAGTTTAGCGGGGGTTATTTTTGGTTGCTGATCGGCCTGTTACAATCGTTGAGGACGGGGCAGGTAGATTTATGAAAAAAGTCTTAGTCTTTGGTTACCTGGGATTTGGAAACCTTGGGGATGAGACTAACCTGAGGCAATTAATGGAATTGCTACGGGGAATGGACTGGAGGACAAAAATAACCCTTATTTCAGCCGCCCCTGAACGATCTTCCAAAACATATAATGTGGCGGCAATAGGAAAATATAACTTTTTCGGAATTGTCCGGGCTTTAATTGAAGCGGATCTGCTAATCGGTAACGGTGGAAGCCTCTTTCAGGATATTACCAGTAAACGAAGTTTGTTTTATTATTCCACCTTAATTATTTTAGCCAAATTATTTATGGTAAAAATTTTTCTTTACGGGCAAGGGATTGGACCCATGAAGACCCGGATCGGAAAATTCTTGGCCGGCCGGATCCTTTCAATGGCCGATCTGATTACGGTCCGGGATCGTCTCTCCATTATCGCCTTGGCGGAATTAAATGTCCGAAAACCCGAAATCCATTTTACCGCCGAACCGCTATTAGCTTTAGACGGCCTTGCGCCGCCTTTAGTTGAGAAATATTGGAAGCAGTTGAAAACCGAAAAAAGAATCAAGCTAGGGCTGATTATTCAGGAATATAGTTTTATTAAAAAAGGTTTTTGGGATCAGCTATTTGATTGTTTAAGCTTGGGATCAAATATTGAGATCTATTTAATCCCAGTTCAACCAAGGGATCGCGATTTTTTACAAGAGTTTTCCGCCAATTATGGATTAACAATCCTCGCTACCGATGAAGGGTGGGAGCAACTCCAACAGGTTGCCGGCGGACTGGATTTACTAGTAAGCACACGGCTTCACGGATTAGTCGCTGGTATATTGCAAGGGATCCCTTGTTATGGCTTGGCGGCCGATCCGAAAGTAGAGGGTTTTTGCTTACAATTGGGCATTCCGTTTCACTTATTAACCTTTGAAACTGAATGGATAGGCCTTTGCAATAAAATCACCAATTATTTGGCTCAACCATCCGAAATACGGTTGGCTTATCAATCTAAATTCGCTTTTTGGAAGGCCAGGGCGTTGGAAAATCAAATAATTTTGAAACAATATCTTGAAAAGATATGATTAAACGATACTATTTGAAGGAGATCCCGGTAGACGCCGGTTCAAGGGTTGAAATCCGGCAGGCGATACGTAGCTGGTTGATTGCGGGGCAACAGTCCCGTCAAGTGGTCACGCTGAATGGGGCGATGTTAATCTCCGCTTTGAATAATCTCCGGTTAAAACAAATCATTCAAACAGCCGATTTAGTAACTGTCGACGGTTACAGTATCCTGCTCGCATTGAAAAAACGCGGGCTGCGGACTGAACGGTCTCCGGGGGTGGAGTTGGCCGATGAACTTATCAAATTTTGCGTTCATGAGCATTTGCCGGTTTATAGTTATGGAGGGACAAAAGAGACAGCCCTAAAGATGCAAAAAGGGAATTACGGGAATGAACCGGTATTGATCCGGGATGGCTTTGGAATAAAAGAAGATTTAATCCGGGAAGAGATTATTCGGTTCAAACCTAAATTGATCTTAGCAGGATTAGGGTCGCCGCGCCAAGAATTTTTTTTAGCCGAATTGTTGCCGGAACTAAAGGGGACAGTTGGGATTGGGATTGGGGGCGCATTAGAGATAATCTCCGGCCAAAAGCGGCGGGCTCCCGCAATCTTCACTAATCATGGCTGGGAATGGTGTTACCGGATGATCCAAGACCCGAAAAAAATCAAGCTGCTACCGGAATTAGTAAAGTTTTGGTATCAATTTTTAAGGTAAAGTCAAAAGCCTACTGGCTAGTAATTGTTGGTTGTTTTTGAGAAAAGCTGTTGGCTATTAGCTCTTGGCTTTTGGCTTTTAAGTTAACGGCTAACAGCTAATAGCTAACAACTAAAAAAGGGGGGTGTTTTTGATAAGGCGCTTTTCATTAAGTTGGAAAGAGGTTAAAAGAGAAACCTTCGATTACCTTGGGGTTTTGGTAGGAGTGACCATAACCGCTTTATCATTGGTTTGGTTACAAATACCTAATAAGATTGCGGCTGGAGGAGTCAGCGGACTAGGAGTAATCGCTTTTCATCTCTGGGGATGGCCGGTTGCTTTAACCATGATTTCCATCAATATTCCGCTGTTTCTCGCTTGCCTGTGGAGTTTTGGTCCCAGGTTCGGGTTCAAAACCTTATTTGGGGCGGCATTGATCTCAATTATGATTGAGTTTTGGGATTCACTGGTAAACTTGACGCCGTTGACCAAAGACCCTTTATTAGCTTCCCTTTATGGTGGTGTAATCGCCGGGGTAGGCATGGGAATAGCCTTCAGGTTTCGAGGGAACACTGGAGGGACCGATCTGGCGGCGCAACTGTTTAATAGGATTTCCGGTATTTCAGTAGGCCATTCACTGTTAATCTTTGACGGTACTGTGATTGCTTTGGCCGGGATAGTATTTAAAAGCACTGAAGCGGCTTTATATGCGATTATCACTATGTTTGTCACCAGTAAAATACTGGACGCGGTTTTAGAGGGGTTAGATTATGCCAAGGCGGCGTTCATCATCTCGGAACGCTCGACGGAGATTGGTGAGACCATTTTAAAGGAGTTGCAACGGGGAGCCACCGGACTGATAGGGAGGGGATTATATTCAACCTCTCAAAAAGAAGTGATTTTATGCGTGATTTCAAGGGCTGAGGAGATTAGGCTGAAGGAAATAGTCCGTAAAATCGACCCGCGCGCGTTTGTGATTATTACTGATGTTCACGAGGTACTAGGAGAGGGCTTTAAGGAGTAGCAATAAATTTACCAGCTTAAAAATGGGTATTTTTCATGCTCGTGCTCGTAATCGGATTCGTTTTCTGATAATGCAAACTTACGATTATGATTACGAGCACCGTTTTGCCGGGCACGGACATGATAAGAATATATGTAAACATGACGAAGTTTTGAAATGAAAATTGCTGAGGGTTACCCTCGGTTTTTTGTTTTTAATTGTAATGTTATGTATAGTTTTCGATTGCAAATTCCATACTAAATAAAGCTTTTATTTGGTAAGTGAGGAAAAAGATGTTTCGTAAACCGCGTAAGAGGCTTTTTTGGCGGATGAAACGGGAAATCGCCAAACTTAAAATGGAGTTTGCCAAAGAAGAGTCCTCTAATACCGATTTGTCGCCTAATCTAGCTGTTAATCTTGAGTTGATCAAAAAGGAGCTCAACTCCAGCCCAGATTTGATCATCAAGAGTTTTAGCATTGGAAGTACGGAACAAGATGAAGGCGCTATTATTTTTATTGACGGTTTGGCCGATAAGAACCAGATCGAGTGGAGTATCCTCCGTCCCTTAATGTTAATGGCTGAACGCGCTAGTACAAAACCGGGAAATGGCGATCCACTGGAATATATTGAGTCAAGTTTAATTACCATCGGAGAAATATACCGAAAATGTAAGTTTGCTTCGATTATTGCGGCAGTACTTTCCGGGGGGACTGCTTTACTGATTAACGGTTCCAAAGAGGCGTTAACCATCGCTACTCCGGGATGGGAAAAACGGGGAATCGAACAACCTGATTCGGAAGTAATTGTGAAGGGACCAAGAGAAGGCTTTATGGAAACGCTGCGGAGCAATACTGCCCTGCTCCGGCGTAAACTGGGGAATCCCGGGCTTACTTTGGAAACGTTGCAAGTGGGAGAAAGGAGTAAAACCGATATTTGTGTCGCCTATCTTAAAGGCGTTGCCGACCCAAACTTAATCGCCGAAATCAAACAGAGGCTCCAAAGAATCAAAACTGATGGGATCTTATCCGCCGGACCCCTGGAAGAATATATCGAAGACGCTCCTTTTTCAATCTTCGGCACTATTGGCTATACCGAAAGGCCGGATGTAGCCTGCGCCAAATTACTGGAAGGAAGGGCCGCAATAATAACCGACGGCACTCCGGTGGTTTTAACCGTCCCTTTTTTATTTATTGAAAACTTTCAAAGCCCTGACGATTATAATTTTAAACCGTTTTTCGGCACCCTGATCCGTTGGGTCAGGTACATTGCTTTTTGGATAAGTATCTTGCTTCCGGCTTTATTTGTAGCGTTGACAGCCTTTGACCAGGAGCTAATCCCAACCCAATTATTGATTACCATTGCTGCGACCAACGAAGGCACTCCTTTTCCGGCAGTAGTAGAGACATTGGGAATGGGTTTGATCTTTGAAATTCTTCGGGAGGCGGGAATTAGGCTCCCTAGGCCAATTGGTCAGACAATTAGCTTCGTGGGCGCTTTGGTAATCGGGGAAGGCGCTGTTTCCGCCGGATTAGTGGGGGCGCCGGTGCTGATCGTAATATCTCTGACTGCGATTGCCTCATTTGTTACGCCGACTTTAGTCCAAGAAAGCACTATTATCAGGTTTTCATTAGTAATCTTAGCCGGTTTTTTGGGCGCTTTCGGAATCACTATCGGTTTATTAATAGCTTTGGTTCATATGGTTTCACTACGTTCATTTGGGGTGCCGTTCTCATCGCCAATAACCCCAATGGACCTTCGAGACATAGTCCAGGATGTAGTAGTCCGGTTACCGCGGTGGGCGATGCTTACCCGGCCCGAGTCGATTGATGGCCAAAACCGGACGCGTCAGTCTTCTAATTTACGGCCGCAGGCGTCCCAAAATCGGAACTCCGAGGATCAAGATGAAACTTTGGAATAAATTTACATTGCTAATAATGACCCTATTGTTAGTTTCGTTTACCGGGGGATGTTGGAATTACCGTGATTTGAACCAATTGGGAATCGTCTCCGGAGTAGGCATTGATTTAGCCCCGGAACCTGGTAAATTTTTATTGACAATTCAAGTTATTAAACCTGGCGAGGTTAAAGGGGGCGGCGGTGGTGGGGGCGGTGGTGGTGGCGGTAGCGGTGGAACTTTGGGCAGGGGCAGCCCGGGAGGCCAGCCCCAGCCGGTGGCAATCATCGAAAGTGCCGGCTCGACGACATTCGAAGCGCTCCGGAACGCGGTCACCAAGTTTAACCGTAGGTTATATTGGCCCCATAATCAGATTTTAATAATCGGGAAGGAAGCTGCTGCGAAAGGTGTAAGGGGCTACCTTGATTTTTTTATCAGAGACGCGGAGCCGCGTCCCACAGCTTGGGTGTTAGTCACTACGGGAAAAGCGGGTGATTTGATTAAAGCTCAGGGAAAAATGGAGAAGATCCCAGTCATGGAAATCGCTGAACTGGTTCGGGCTCAATCGGCCACTTCGGAAGCGAGAGGTTTTTCGATCCATGATTTTGTCACTCGGTTATTGAGTAAGACGACGGCTCCGATAGCGACCCAAATACAGCTTGACGAAGATAATGGGTTCAAATTAGCCGGGACTGCGATATTTAAAGGCGAAAAACTGGTTGATTTCATTGGAAAAAAGGAGACCAGAGGACTGCTTTGGGTGATCGGCAAGGTCCAAAGCGGCATTGTAGTCGTTAAGGCCCCCGGGAACAAAGGTAAGGTTGATTTGGAATTAATCCGTTCCAGCAGTAAAATTAAAGCGGAAATAAAAGGCAAGAATATTCTCATAAAGGTAAAGGTGAATATCCAATCCAATCTGGGTTCCCAAACCGGCGAGCTTGACTTCGGCAATCCCGAGGCGCTCAAAAGCCTGGCCAGGCGGGAGGCAACGGCCGTTAAGAACGAAATTGACGCTGTCCTGCAAAAGGCAAAAGAATTAAAACTTGATATCTTTGGTTTCGGAGAGGCGGTCCACCGCGCCGACCCTAAGGCCTGGGAGCGACTTGAACCGCGTTGGGATGAAATATTTCCGGAACTCAAAGTTGATCTGACTGTGAAAACCAACATTAGCCGGGTTGGGTTGCTCATTAAACCCATTAGGCCGAAATGAATGAAAGGGAGTGGAAATGTTTGACGCTTCTGGAGAAGGGGAAAATATCCGGCTCGCAATTGGTTTATTTAATGGTTGGTTTTCTTTTGGGCTCCGCGGTAATTATAACACCAGGCCAGGCCGCCCAACAGGACGCATGGATCGCCATCATCATCGGGGTGATCGAGGGCCTGATTTTTGCCTTAATCTTCACCACTCTGGCCCGGCGGTTTCCGAACAAGACAATCGTAGAAATTTTGGAGACGGTTTTTGGCCTGTACCTTGGGAAAATTGTCGGTCTCATTTTTCTTTGGTACTCATTTCATGTGGGCTCACTAGTAATCCGCAATTTTACCGACTTTTTCACCACGGTTATTATGCCTGAAACGCCTAGTGTAGTGTTCGCCGCTTTGATGATATTAGTATCCGTCTATGCGGTCAGAAATGGTCTGGAAGTAATCACCCGTTGCAGTTTGGTATTGGTCCCACTTACCGCCTTCTTATTACTTATTACATTTTTACTTCAATTGAATCAGCTGGATTTTAATAACTTTTTGCCGTTATTTGGAACTCCAGTATGGCGATTGTTGAAAATCTCTCATACTGCCGCTATTTTTCCTTTCGGTGAGGCGGTATTCTTTTTAATGATTTTCCCTTTTCTCAACCAAACCATGGTAAGTCGAAGTAAAACGGTAATTGGAATTTTGGTGGCGGCTTTCATCATTAATCTGGCCTCTTGCCGCGGTATTGGAGCATTGGGAGCTAGTGGAAGCATCTTCAGTTATCCATCGTACGAGGCAGTGAAATTAATCAATTTACCCTTTGTCAATATGCGTTTGGAGAGTATAGTCGTTATTAATTTTCTGGCGATGGGCTTTTTGAAGATTACGGTTCTTCACTACAGTACGGTTTTGGGGCTGGGACAACTCTTGAAATTCCGTTCAGTCCGTCCCTTAATCATTCCAATCGGCATCTTGATGATTATTCTTTCAATAATTAATTTTTCCGGATTTACTGAGAATTTAGAGTTTAACGAGATGAGTAATCCAATCTATTCCGTATTCTTTCAATTGGGAATACCTCTAATAACTTTAATTGTCGCGATAGTTCGAAAATTACCTCTGAGGCGAACGGGATGATAATCATTTTAATCATTGTATTTATAGTAATCGCTTTGTTTGATGTGCCGGGATTGATCCGGAAACATTATTGGCTGGAATTGGCGATCTATTCGAGCCTGATGCTGACAGCCTTGATCTTAAGCGTCCTATTGGTCTTGGGAGTGCCGTTGCCTGTTGTCACAACCGGTATCGGCCGGTTTATCGAAAAGGTTTTTCATCTGAAAGCTCCTTGAATTGTTTAAGTGAAAAGGGGAAAGGAAAAGGGTAAAATAGGTTTTTCTGATTGACTTTACATGGGTTATTGGTTGGAGACGATTAAGAATAAGCGAAAGAGTTTTTGAGATCATAAAAAGCTGCCGAAGTAAAGCGGCTTTTTTATCGCCTCGCCCCTCCAGTTACTCATGGGTTTGTTGAGATTTGGTTACCGCTTTCCTCTCCTTGCTGCGGGTTTACTAAACCGTCTCTCTCATCCGGTTGGTTTTATCAACTGCGTATTGTAAACTGAGAAGCTCCTAATCCACCCTCTCAAGCTACTGCCAATTGTCCCCCCACTCCTGACTATTGAAAACCGGAAGGCCGTCCAACCACCGGAAAAATTTGCCGGACGGCTCGGAGGATTTTCCGAACGATCCGGAAAATTTGCCTCCGTTTAAGTTTGGGGAGTCTATTAAAAATTCTATTAATCTATGATCAAATTGAAAGAAAAATTGAAACTTAATGTTACCCTTCAAACAGGGTTTGTTTAATTGTCGCAATGCTCCGAAATTTGCCACGGAGGCAAGCGGGATGCTTTTAATCAAGGCTTTGTCAAATTCATTTTTGCTTTTCTATCTGCACTTTTTTTATTGATTGACATTCTTTTATTAATGTCATAAACTTTAAGTTGACATTTTTAGGGGATGGTGAAATATAACCGGCCAATGAATCGGATTTATTCGTGTGATTACATATACTTAGAACCCGGACCGATAACTTGATAAAGTTTAAAAAGGCTTAGCAGCAAATTCAATAAATAGGTTAGGATATGGAGTAAAGTGATCAAAGATAAAATAAAAGAAGATAATTACAAAGTATTTACTTTACTAAGCAATTATTTGAATAATAGATCTGACTTTATTAACAAAGAAGAAATTGGAGAGATCGTTAAATGTGGCGTATCTGATGAATATGCTTTTGGTGTGATATTAGCTACTGCATTCGGGCTTGATATTGTTAATAGTGTTGCTGATAAGGACTTGTTCAACAAATATTTTAACCAGATGGTTCATAAACTTGATGCCAACGAATATTATGACAATCCATATTATAGGAATATCAAGATACCGGCTATCAAGATGGGTAATAGTGAGTTAAAATATGAAAAATATAAACCTTTTGAAGGTTTTGTTTGTAATGATATCACCCAAACAGAAGAGGGAAGACAAATTCCTCAAATCGGTTTTTTTGAAACTGAATTCATGTTTCCAGTAGTTTTGGAAAATGATCGAATCTGGATGTCCATTACACCGAATGAAATAGCAACGATGAAAGAAGCTGTTGCTAAAGGATTTGGTAAGGTACTTACTTTTGGACTTGGGCTTGGCTATTATGCCTATATGACTTCTCAAAAAGATAATGTTGAAAGCGTTACGGTTGTTGAAAGCAATGAAGACGTTATTGAATTATTTAATAAATATTTATTACCCCTATTCAAAAATGCCCAAAAGATTAAGCTTATCAAAGCAGATGCTTTTGAATATGCCCAAAAACACATGTCTAACGGGAAATATGATTTCGTGTTTACCGATTTATGGCATGATGTTTCTGATGGAATAGGCATGTATTTAAAAATGAAAAAGTATGAAGAACAAAATCCTGATACTGTATTTACGTATTGGATAGAAAAGTCTATTTTATGTTATTTATAAGCCTCATCTATCAGTTTTTTCACATTTCACCTAACCCAAAATACCAGTGGGCTCACCCGCATTCAGACATGTGGAAGCAGTCTGCTTCAACCATCTAGTTCAAGTCTTAACATTTAACTAACTATCCATACTTCAATTGACATTCCCGAATTCCTATGGTAGATTAAAGTAAAAATTGGCGGAAAAGGGACTAATTATGAGAATACTACGCACTGATAATCGACAAGCTGAAGTGCTTCAATATTTAAACAGGCGGCCGACGGTAACCGGGCAAAACCAAGCGGAGATTACCAATCGGGTGGCGGCGATCCTTAACGAAGTTAAAGAACGGGGCGATCAAGCGCTGCTCGAGTTTACCGCCAGGTTTGACCGGGTTCAACTGGAACCGGATCAACTCAGGGTTTCCGGGCAGGAATTTGAAGCCGCCTGCAATACAGTACCGGCCGGCTTTTTTGAAGCGATACGCCAAGCAAAAACTAACATCCTCGCTTTTCACCAAAAACAACTCCCCAAAGACTGGCTGGACATTAAAGAAGACGGGATTGTCCTGGGACAACGCTATATCCCGGTTGATTCGGCAGGCCTTTATGTTCCGGGGGGAGTGGCCGGGAGCACTCCGCTGGTCTCTTCCTTATTAATGAATGTCCTCCCCGCGGTGGTCGCCGGGGTGAAGCGAATCGTCATCTGTACTCCGCCCAATTCCTCCGGCGGGGTTAACCCATATCTGTTGGCTACTGCTTCCGAATGCGGTATTGCTGAAGTTTACAAAGTAGGCGGCTCCCAAGCGATTGCCGCCATGGCTTTTGGAACTGATATGATCAACCCCGTGGATGTGATTACCGGACCCGGGAACCAGTATGTCACCGAGGCCAAACGGCAGGTCTTCGGCTATGTCGGACTGGATATGCTGGCCGGGCCCAGTGAGATTTTGATTATCGCCGATGCAAACAATAACCCCGCTTATCTGGCGGCCGATCTGCTTTCCCAAGCCGAACACGGACCGGTTGATGAAGCCGGGGCTTTTTTACTGACCCCTTCCCCGGAACTGGCCCAAGCAGTAGCCGTTGAAGTGGAAAAGCAGTTAGCCCAATTGTCCCGGAATCAAATTGCCAGCGCTTCTTTGGAGAAAAGCGGCGCGATTATTATCACCAAAGACCTGGAAGAGGCTTTTGAATTTGCGAATTACACCGCTCCGGAGCATTTGGAGTTATTGGTGGCCGACCCCTGGAACCATTTACACCAAATCAAACATGCCGGGGCGGTTTTTATCGGGCCTTACTCCACTGAGCCGGTGGGCGACTATATCGCCGGGACCAATCACGTGCTGCCTACCAATGGCACAGCCCGGTTCGCTTCCGGTTTAAGCGTCGACCATTTTATCAAACGGACCAGTATCATCGCTTATCATAAGCCCGGAATCGAAAAATACGGATCATCCGCATTGAAAATCGCCGCCGTCGAAGGCCTGGACGCCCATGCGAATGCGATCAGAGTCAGGCTTGGAAAGTAGAAGCCTATCTAATTAGGCAAGACAGAGCGTTTGACATGGCTCTAAATGAGGTAGTTGTTGAAATCCATTAGATCCGGTTAATCCTGTCAAATAAAACCTTGTTTTAGACAGGATTAACGCAGATTAACACTGATTTCGGTTCGAGCTCGTACTCATAATCGTAATCAATGTTGTTTACGAGTATCTTGTTTGAGAAACGATTACCAGCACCGCTTCGCTAAGCACGAGCACGATCCAAGAGATTGATATCTGTGATTCACGATTTAAAAACTGATTACGGGGTGATTCCAATGCGTGACGCCTTTATCGAACGCAGCACCAAAGAGACTAAAATAAAACTAGAGTTGTCCCTGGAGGGTTCGGGAATTTATGAGATCCAAACCGGAGTCGGTTTTTTCGATCATATGCTAACTCACATCGCCAAGCATGGATTTTTGGATCTAAAGGTCTCGGCCCAGGGGGATTTGGAAGTCGATGCCCATCATACTGTGGAAGACGTCGGGATTGTTTTTGGCCAGGCGCTCAAAAAAGCGCTGGGCGCTAAAAACGGAATTAGCAGGTACGGCCATGCGGTTATTCCCATGGATGAGGCATTGGCTTTAGTGGCTATCGATCTAAGCGGACGCCCCTTTTTGAAATTCGAAGCCGATCTGGGCAAAGGGCAGTTAGGAACTTTCGATCTGGAGCTGATTAAGGAGTTTTTTCAAGCGGTTTCGTTCCAGGCGGGAATGAACCTTCACATCCGGCTATTGGATGGCGACAATTTGCACCACTCGGCCGAAGCGATTTTTAAAGCTTTTGGAAGAGCGTTAGCTGCCGCATCGCAATTTGACGAAAGGATCAAGGGTATCCCGTCGACCAAGGGAGTGCTGGAATAATAATGATTGCAATTATTGATTATGGAGCCGGGAATTTACGAAGCGTCGAAAAGGCCTTTACTTTCTTGGGATATCAAGCGCTAGTCACCTCAGATCCGGAAATCGTCCGGAAAGCGGAGCGAGTGGTCCTTCCGGGGGTGGGGGCTTTCGGGAAGTCCATGGAAAGCTTGGCCGGGGCCGGTATGGTCCCGGTTGTCAAGGAAGTTGCCGCTTCCGGAAGGCCGTTGCTCGGAATTTGTCTCGGCCTGCAAATGCTCTTCCAAGAAAGTGCTGAAGTTTTCGGGGAACAATTGACCCGGGTGTCGGGTTTGGGAATTTTACCAGGGCAAGTGCTCCGGTTCCCGTCAGAAGAATTAAAGGTTCCACAGATAGGTTGGAATCAAGTTACGATCAATAAGGAAAATAAGGAAAATCGGATTTGGCGCGGGATTGAGGACGGAAGCTTTTTTTATTTCGTCCATTCTTACTATGTTAAGCCCGCTGATACCGCTTTGATCGCTTGCGCCACCAATTATGGGATTGACTATTGTTCGGGTATTGCAACGGGAAATGTTTTTGCTTTTCAGTTTCATCCCGAAAAAAGTAGCTGCGTAGGGCTTCAAATCTTAAAAAATTTTGCCGAATTATAATTGTTAATCTCCCACAGCGAAGGGTTGAGGTAATATTTCGGGTGAAGCGTAAGTGAAATAAGTTTCGTCTTGGAGAGGATTATACAAAATGCTTACCAAACGAATTATTCCTTGTCTGGATGTAAAAGATGGCAGGGTAGTAAAAGGAACTGAATTTTTACAGCTTAGGGACGCGGGTGATCCGGTAGAATTGGCGGCTTTTTATGATCGGGAAGGCGCCGATGAATTGGTCTTTCTTGATATCACCGCATCCCATGAACGTCGTAAGACCGTAGTGGAAATGGTTAAACACGTGGCGAAACAAGTTTTTATTCCTTATACGGTCGGAGGCGGAATCGCCAGTACCGATGATATGCGCGCCATTTTACTTGCCGGAGCCGATAAAACTGCTATTAATACGGCTGCTGTCCGGAATCCGCGCTTGATCGCGGATGGAGCTGAATTATTCGGTTCACAATGTGTGGTGGTGGCAATTGACGCCCAGCGCCGGATTAAGGACGATCCTTCCGGGGGATGGGAAGTTTTTATCCATGGCGGGCGGACTCCTACCGGGATCGACGTTAAGGACTGGGCCAAACAAGTCGAAAAACTTGGGGCGGGAGAGATCTTACTAACCAGTATGGACCGGGATGGGACCAAAGATGGGTACGACAATGAGCTTAACCGGGCTGTAACCGAAGTAGTGGGGATCCCGGTAATTGCCTCGGGTGGAGTCGGAAACCTCGAACATCTGGCGGATGGAATTGTACTAGGCAAATCCGATGCGGTTTTGGCCGCTTCAATCTTTCATTACCGAGAATACAGCATTAGACAGGCCAAGGAATATTTCGCCTCCCGTCAAATACCGGTTAGATTATAAAGAATGCAGTTTGAAGTCTGAAAAACTATATTTGTGAAGAAAGAAAAAAGAGCCTTTACAGGCTCCTTGGTTTTATGTTTGTTATTTCGCCATGGCGTTTAACTTTTTAGTTAAACGTGATTTGCGACGGGCGGCTTGATTTTTGTGAATAATTCCTTTGCAGGCAGCCTCATCAATCTTTTTAATGGCATTCATCAAATCCGACTTAGCTTCCGCCTTTCCGGCAGTAATGGAGGAGAGGGCGTTTTTGAGAGAATTTTTAAGGATTGAACGTTTGGATATATTGGCCGAGTGTTGCCGATCGGCAATTTTAACCCGTTTCTCAGCTGACTTAATATTCGGCAAATCTTTCACCTCCTTATACTGCAGGCAATAATACCCCAATTTCAACAAAATTTATTTTAACATGGTTTGATTATATTTGCAACACTTTGTCTAAAGTCGAAGCCTAACTCTTCCTATTTTTGTTTTACTTGATCTTGAACGGCGATTTCATATTTAACACTTAACTTGGTTGTAACGGTACAGGTTGAGGCTTTTTCTTTAACTTCGGTAACCGTGATCTCCGCTACCGGTTCGCTCACTTCATCAATGACTTCGCCGGTCGACGGGTCTTTAACCAAATCCAAGATGTGATAGACGGTAAAGACCATTCCTGGTTTGACTCCATTAGAAGAGCCCAGGTTGATATATACTTTAGAGCCGCTGACATAAGCTATTTGTCCGGTTAGTACCCCTGGAGGTTCAGCATTTCCATATGCTTTTTCCGATAGTCCGTTGGCCAATTGGGTGATTGCTTCGCGAAGAGCTAAGCCGATATTGGTTTTGCGGAACTCATCACTCCCGAAACTAATTGCGCTCCAGTCATAAACTAAACCGAGATTGGTCTGTTTTTTCTCACCGGCGCCTTTTACTCCGGTGAGAATTTCTGCGGTGGAAGTTTCCACCAATCGGGCGTCAATGGTTACTCGGGCAGTGGTGGTTTTGACTCCGAGGCCGATTCCTTTTTTACCGATGGCTCCGCCGCCGGAGGATTTAAAGCTGAATTCGGTGACTCGGCCCATTACCAAATATTTAACGCCCAGGACTTTACCGATCTTTGCCGCCGATTGCGCATCAACCCGGCCGCTGGTTCCAAAATCTTGTTCTTGAAGGACCTTATCCAATTGTTCCCGTTCAATTAGCCGAAACTTGTCAGTATCCAACAAGGCGGTGATCAGTTCGTCGGAAACGCCTTTGCCCAGTTCCCAGCTTTGATCCCACCACCGTTCTTGGATTGAACCATCATCGAAGGGAAGGACCGCTATTTTATATTTTTCAGCGCTTAGGGTTGGTAGGGCCATTAAACTTATAACTAAAAAAGTAAAGCACCATAAAAACAAATGTTTTTTCATAACATCAGCCTCCTCACTGCAATTATAGCATAAGAATAATTGAAGAAAAACAAATTTTTACCATAATATAAGATGAATTAAATCTCTTATATAAATCTGTCCCTAAAGCTGGCCATGATGAAAAAATTAATGAATTTACTTCATCCTATATGGGAAGAACAATTTGCAATAAATTATGTTGAATCGGGCAAAATATGGTTACTCTTGTTTTAGCGAATAGGTGGTTAAAGTTTGTTTTTCTTAATTAGATTCTCATATATTGCATTATTGTTAATTTTTACCCAGTTATTGGTTCCGGCGTTTCGACCCGGCGGACGGTTTATAATCTTGCTCATTGCTTTAATTGCAGCTTTTTTAACCGGGATCGCCAGAAAGATTAGCGCCGGGAAGTTACCCAAACAGCAACAGGTTCCGCTATGCGGGTTCAGTATAATCATCGTCCTTCTTTTGTTTGGGTACTATTTCCCCGGTGTGAAGCTTACATTCTTGGGAATAATAGTCGCATACTTGGGACTGGTTTTTTTGGAACTATTGCTTCCAAATGAATGGTACGAATTGATCTATCGTAAGTATCAAGACTAAAAGCCATCAGGCTTAGATTTGATGGGGAGGAATTTATTGATGGAATCTCAAGACTTGGTTTTACTTGGTGAGCTCCACACCGATCTGGCTTTAGAAGCTAGGGAAATGTTTATGCAGCAAGGAAAAGGCCAGGAGCCGCCCGGAGTCGGAACGGAGACGGAAAAACAAGGGGATACGGTGATTACCAGGGTTAACATTCAAACCGAAGCGGCCGGGAGGGCGATGAATAAACTTCCCGGGTACTACGTGACTTTGGAAGCGCCCGGGTTAAGGACTACCGATCGGGACCGGCACGAGGAGATCGCTTTTTTAACCGCCAAAGAAATCGAAGGTTTTATTGGCCGAATCGGAGTTAAAGAAGAAGACACCTGTTTAATAGTTGGCCTAGGTAATTGGGACGCGACCCCGGACGCGCTTGGTCCGAAAGTGGTGGAGCATATTTTAGTGACACGGCACCTAAAATCGATGACACCGCCTGAAAAAAAAGGGGGTCTCCGGCCGGTTTGCGCGTTGGCGCCGGGGGTACTCGGCAGCACCGGCATGGAAACGGGGGAGATTGTGATTGGTGTTGCCCAACGGATTCAACCCCGGTTTATTGTGGTAATCGACGCGTTAGCGTCACGAACCACCGGAAGGATGGGAGGAGCGATTCAAATTGCGGATACTGGAATCCATCCCGGCTCCGGACTGGGGAACAAACGGATCGGAATCACCCCGCAGACAATGGGGGTGCCGGTGATTGCCATCGGAGTGCCTACCGTGGTGGAAGCGGCTACTATTGTCCATGACGCCATGGAAGAACTCTTTAAAAGCCATCCGGGAATGGTTAACCTGCAAACGATTGACCAGAAGGATTTGATTAGAAGAGTGTTATCGCCTTATATGGGTAGCTTAATTGTTACTCCCAAGGAGATAGATGTAATGATTGATAGTTTGTCCAGGGTAGTCTCGGGGGCGCTGAATATCGCTTTACATCCGGCGGTCAGCCCGGAGGAAGTGTTCCGGTATTTAAGTTAATGAGCGAGTTTCAAAAATCCTAGATTTATCATTTTAATACAATATGTTGATGGACCAATCTGGGCTGAACACGATATATTGTATCAGAATCTTTCTAAATGTATTTATAAAACCGCCTAAAATGGTAAAATATATGTTCTATAATTACCAACCTACTCATAGCTTTTGCCGGGGGATGACGCTATGCAAATCCAAATCAGCGGTTGGAAGAAGGTTTATTTTTACTATGGGGCGATTTTTTTTGGATTAGGTTTGCTTGGCTCCTTGTTGAATAGCCGGTTGAGCCTTCCGGAGTTAGCCGGAGAAGCTTTTGAACGGTTTTCAGTAGAATTGGCGGAGGCCGGTTTAATTCGTCCCCGGGAGGTTCGTGAAGTAACGGTCTCTAGCCCCAGATTAGCATCTGTTGTATTAGTTAGTGAGGTAAATGAGAGGAATGACAAATACGAGGCGCTCAATAAACAGGTTCAATTAAGAATAGAAGAAAGAGCGCGGGTGATTCGCTATGTAGCCTCAGAGAAGGAGTGGTTTAATTCCCCTCAAATGAAACCATTGCTTAATAATCAACAGTTCTTAATCGGGTGGGATCGAGGCGGAAAACAAGAGGGGTTGGACGGGTCAAGCATGGTATTTTCGATTCCTAAAATGATGGCGGCCGAATTTTTCAGTAGATTAACCAACCAGCGACCGGAGGCTCCCTTATTTAATTTAGAACTAATCTCCGGGAGTCAAAATGCTCTTTACCGGATTAGCTTTGAGGAATCATCCTGCTCCTTTAACCACTGGATAAGGGTGATCGATATTTTATTAGATATATGGGAAACTAGTCTCCGGCGGGGGAATTTCGGTGAAACTTTGTGGTAGGATTTTAATAATTATCTTATGGATACTCTTGGTTTTGAGTTTCGGATATTATGCTGTCTTTACCAACCTTGGCTCAATCTTAACCGCCAACCGCTCCGGTTTTAGCTGCCGGGTAATTTCAGGAGGGGTCCGGTTATGCTTGGGCGATTCGGTTGCGGTAGTTAAGCTTAAATTTCCGTTACAATTGAGGATAAGGGATGATCGATGGATAGTCCAAACTAGCCAGGGGACCGTCTCTTTTTCATTTGCGCCGGGGCTTCGAGTCCAATGGAAAAAATCGGAGCAGAGGAGGAGTTCGGTAAATAATGGTGAATAATAATACCGCTTTAGATTCAAGCACTATTTTAAAAATCAATCGGGGAAGATATTTGGAAACAAATTATATGCCGCAATAAGTTCTTTGGACGCTCGCTGGTTATTGCGACATATTTTCCGTAAGTCATAAATTGAAATAAATACAATAATTTGCTCTTTTCCATCCATGGTTTAAGGATGGAAAAGTATAATCAAAATTTATTTCAATTTATATATTATACCAGCCTGGAAAGGGGATGCCTTATTGGCTGATAAAGTCATGGAAAATGCTGCTAAAGCAGCCGGAATGATCTCGTTGTTATTTTTAGTAAGTCGGATTTTGGGTTTCATCAGAGAAAATTTATCGGGCCGTCTCTTTACTCGGTTTGAAACCGATTCTTTTATTGCCGCTTTTATTATCCCGGATACCATGTATTATCTTCTGGTGGGAGGGGCACTTTCAGCCGCGTTCATACCGATCTTCACCGAATATTTGACTAAAGGGGAGGAAGAAGAAGGGTGGAAAGTAGCCAGTACCTTTATTAATATCACGGTCCTGCTATTGGCTGTTTGTACTATCTTGGGAATGATCTTTGCTGAAGGAGTGGCCTTATGGGAAGCGCCAAGTTTTAAACCTGATAAGATGCTTTTATTGGTCAAGCTCACGCGAATCATGTTTCCGGCCGTTTGTTTTACTGCCTTGGCCGGCCTAATGGGAGGGGTTTTAAACTCTTATCAGCATTTTTTGGCTCCAGCTCTCGGCCCGGTTTTTTATAATATTGCAATTATTTTTGGGGCATTTTGGCTGGGATCTCAGTATGGAATTATGGGAATGGCAATCGGAGTAGTAGTGGGTGCCGTAGGTAATTTCCTGATTCAGATGGTGTTTTTAAAGAAAGTAAGCGGTAACCGGTTCCGTTTCGCTTATATCGATTTAAACAATCCGGGATTTCGGCGAATGTTAATTCTAATGGTACCGGCTTTAATTGGCCTATCAGCCACGCAAGCCAATTTATGGATTACGAATATAATGGCGTCCTCGCTGCCTGAGGGAAGCATCACGGCGCTCCGTTTCGCTAACCGGTTGATCCAGTTACCCATCGGTATCTTTGCAGCAGGAATCGCAATGGCTTTTTTCCCGTTACTCTCCGGGTTGGTCGCCGAAAACAAGATGAATTCATTTAAAGATACTCTCTCATTGTCGCTCCGGTCGATCTTTTTTCTAATGCTACCGGCGGCTATCGGTTTAGTTGTACTACGGGAACCAATAGTCAAACTATTGTTTGAAGGGCAAAAATTCACCCCGGATGACACCGCTTTGACGGCGTATGCGTTATTCTTTTATAGCCTGGCTCTCTTTGCCCATGCGGCGATTTTAATGTTGCCGCGGGCCTTTTATGCGTTACAGGATACTTTAACCCCTGTTTTGGTAAGCATTTTCTCGGTTTCCATCAGTATCCTGCTTAATTGGACTTTACTCAAATATACCAATCTGGGCGTCGGCGGGTTCGCTTTCTCTTTTTCGATCATGGGTTTGATAAATATGTTGCTATTAATGGAGATTTTACGTAGGAAAATTGGCGGTATCAGGGGCTATGGCATTTTGAAGTCATTCCTGAAAGCGTTGACGGCTTCTTTGGCAATGGGACTAGCAGTCTTTCTGACCGCCAAATATGCAGGTTTGCTCGGCAGCCGGATTGGTTTGGCCGGTCATTGGGAATCTGCCTTAATAGTAGTTGCGGGAATGTCGGTGGGATTAGCTGCCTATTTGTTATGCGCGTGGTTTTTAAAGATGGATGAATTAGCTATGTCGATTCAATTGATTAAGGGTAAATTATTTAAAAAGTAGCTAGGTTTTTGGCTACTGGCTATTGGTTGTGGGCTCTTTTGTAACAGTAAGTTATAAGCCTAAGAGCAAAACCCTCAGCCTAACAGCCAACAGGAAGGTGAACCTCATGGATTTATTTAACATTTTCGGGCAAGCGTTTTTGGTTGGGCTATCGGGAGCGGTAGCGCCCGGTCCGCTTTTAACCTATAACATTCAGCTTACCTGTAAAAAAGGATTCTGGAGTGGTCCTAAGCTGGTGTTGGGTCACGCAATTTTAGAGGCGATCTTAATTTTGGGATTGATTTGGGGGTTGGGCCGGTTTATACAGCTCCCGGCGACCCGGATCGCCATCGGCTTATTGGGTGGATTGATGCTTGTTTGGATGGGGTATGATTTGATTTTTAAGGAAAGCAGGAAAGGAACCATCCCCTCTTCAATGGAGGTTGCAACGGCCACTGAAACCGCCCCGGCGGCAAGAGTGACGGATTTAAACCCGGTGTTGGCAGGGATAGTCATTTCAATCAGCAACCCCTATTGGTTGATGTGGTGGGTTATGGTTGGGCTGGCTATGATTACCCAGGCTTTAAATTTTGGTTGGCTGGGAGTCGCTTGTTTTTATTCCGGACATATCTTATCTGACCTTGGGTGGTATAGTTTTGTTTCGGGAGCAGTGGCCAAGGGACAGCGGTTCATCTCCGGCCGGATTTACCGCTGGTTATTGATGGTTTGTGGGTTATTCTTAATCTTTTTGGCGTTAACCTTTATTTATGACGTTTTGGATTTGTTTGGTATTATTCCTTGGTTCTATGAACAGACAATCGACCTTTTTCATCAAGTAAAGAAGATGGTTTGATCCCGAATAAAATGATAGCCAAGTTAGAAAAGGTTTTTTGTAAAGCCTCCATCTCTCATAAGCTTAAAATGGTTGCCTCAGTAAGTTATGGCGACCTATTTTTTTAATATTATTGAAGTAATTAGTTGGAATTTTTCAGTTTTTCTAGAAAATTGCCGAAATATTAACCGAGGCAATTTATAAAGAAGCTTTAAATGATCCATTCTGAAATCCTATTTTCCTTGGTAGTTCGAAGACGAGGAGCGGTTTTGATGTATCACGATCTAAAATGGTCCGAAATTCCTCTATTTAAAGGGCTGAACAGCGCGGAGATCGTTCAGGTGATTTGTGCGGGAAAAAAGTTAAAATTGCATGCTGGTGAATACGTCTTTCATGCCGGTGATGAAGGAAATGAGATGTTTGTAATCATTTCCGGTTCGGTCGAAGTGGAAACTGTTATTGGCGGCTCCCGTCAGGTATTGGCCAGGTTCACAGCCGGACAGATATTCGGGGAGATCGCTTTTGTTGCCAAAACGCTCCGGACAGCCGACATTGTTGCTGTTGAAGAGTTAGAGGTTTTAGAAATATCCGAATCCTTTTTACAAAATTTAATCATAAAGCTACCCCAAACCGCGGCTACTATCTTATTTAACTTATCAAGGATTCTTTGTGAAAGGTTGGCCAATACTACTCGTTCCTTGATTGATTCCGAATATGAGAATATTTTAATCCTCTTTCAAACCTTGGCTTCCGAAACTGAGGTTAAGGCTGTTTTTGATAAGTTTGCCGCTGCTTTGGTAAAGGCCCTACCAAGAGTGGAAGCAGTGGAGATTTTCGCCGAGGATAGCCATTTCCTGTGGACAAGACCTAATTTTAAGCCATACCACCCCGATTTTGAATTTCTTGAAAAACAGCAAGAGATATTGGTCGATCCCACCAACTTTCTGACGATCTGTCCGGTAAAAATAGAAGGCCGTTCCAATGGTTACCTGATACTATCCCAAGGGCCGGGTGTGCCGCTTTCCGCCAAGGAACTCGATTTATTAACTAAAGTATCAACTCAGTTAGGCCTAGTAATCGATAGGATTCTCCTTAATGAAGAAATAAAAACTATGGCTACCACTGATCCGCTGACAGGCCTTTATAACCGGAATGTCTTTAAAAAAGAATTGGCGAAAGAGATTGTCCGGGCGCGCCGGTTTGGCTCCCCATTATCATTGCTAATTGCCGATTTGGATCATTTTAAAACTGTGAATGACACTTATGGGCATCTTGCCGGGGATGAGACACTCAGGGGAATTGCAGCTTTGATTACCAAGTCTGTCCGTAATATCGATATTCCCTGCCGTTATGGCGGAGAAGAATTTGCGGTGGTACTACCGATGACCGATGCCTCAGACGCTCTGGCTATTGCTGAACGCTTACGTCAAAATGTGGAGCAATTAAAGATTCAATTTAATAACCTGAATATCCAGATTACCATTAGTATCGGCGTTACCGCGTATCAAGGCGAAAGCGCCGAGGGTTTTTTTGAAAGGGCGGATCGGGCGGCGTATCAATCCAAAACCAAGGGGCGAAATCAGGTTTCCATTATTTGAATTTGAACAAACTCAAACAAAGATTGATTTTGTTGAGAGCCTAAATCGGGCTTTAATATTATATAGCCGAGGAGTACTGGTAATTAATCCGGTAAATTTTGAGGTTAAGAATTTTGGTTATAATCAATATAGTTATCTAAACAGTATTTAAATTGGCCAATGGTTGTAGATTGCCAGTTATGAATTGCCATTGGGATGTAAATATTATTAGTGTTGCCAATTAGAATGATTGATATAAGTAAAAGGCTGATATTGATTATCAGCTTTTTACTTATCCGCCGGTAATTAGTGCCGGTTAGATAGTGATTTTCAGCCTAATCAGGTATTCGGATAAAAAACAGATTAAACAAGTTTTCAATTGCCCGCCCTAATGCTAAATGATATAATATTTTAGATTTATGGAATCGGATCAGCTGTAACAGGATGAAGTAAATACCGATTTGATCTTATTTGCATTCGGCTTTATCAATGCAACTTTTAGATAAGAATTTGCTTCATCCTATATGGACGCCGATTATAGGGCGCCTTCAGTTTTTACCCTCACCGGTGCATGTTTTCGAAAACTTTTCATATAGATGGAGGAATTTGTTTGATTCAAACCAATATACGGAATTTTTGCATTATCGCCCATATTGATCATGGCAAATCAACTTTAGCGGATCGATTATTAGAATATACCGGAGCTTTAAGTAAACGGGAAATGACCGAACAGGTTTTGGATTCGATGGATTTGGAAAGGGAACGCGGCATTACCATCAAGGCTCAAGCGGTCAGGCTTGAATATCAAGCTAAAAACGGCGAAAAGTATCTCTTAAACCTAATCGACACTCCGGGACATGTCGATTTCACTTATGAAGTTTCCCGCTCCCTGGCTGCTTGTGACGGAGCTTTGTTGGTGGTTGACGCCACTCAAGGGGTAGAGGCTCAAACAATTGCCAACCTTTACCTGGCTTTGGAACAGGACCTGGATATTATCCCAATAATCAACAAGGTGGACTTACCAAGCGCCGATCCGGAAAGGGTAAAAAAAGAGCTGAAGGATATCATCGGGATTGATCCGGCCGAATGTGTCCTGGCCAGCGCCAAAACGGGCCTAGGTACAGAGGATATCCTAGAGGCTGTCGTGGAACGAATCAAACCGCCCAGCGGCGATCAGCGGTTGCCTTTACGGGCGCTGATCTTCGATTCCCTCTTCGATTCTTATCGTGGGGTAATCGCCTATGTCCGGCTAGTCGAGGGAAACTTGTCGGTTGGACAAAGGATTCGGATGATGGCTACAGATAAAGAATTTGAAGTGACCGAACTGGGTATTTTCCGGCCGATGATGACCCCAGCTAAAGAATTATTAACCGGTGAAGTGGGTTTTGTAATTGCTTCTATGAAAAATGTAAACGACGTTCAAGTGGGTGATACGATTACCCTGGTTGAAAACCCAGCGATAACCCCTTTGCCGGGTTATCGCCCGATTCAACCTATGGTCTACTGCGGTTTTTATCCGGTTGACAACGCTGCCTACGGGGAATTGCGCGATGCCTTAGAAAAGTTAAAGCTTAATGACGCTTCCCTGGCCTTTGAAGCTGAAAGCTCGGCGGCGTTAGGGTTTGGATTTCGTTGCGGTTTCCTAGGACTTCTGCATATGGAGATTATTCAGGAACGTTTGGAGAGGGAATACGGCCTTAATCTGATTGCCACCGCTCCTAGCGTAATTTATAAAGTATTTTTGACAGACGGCAGCATGAAACAGATCTCTAATCCGGCCGAGCTACCGGCTTCCAATTACCTGGATCACTTGGAGGAACCTTATGTTAAAGCAACCGTTATTTTACCAAATGACTATGTAGGAACGGTAATGGAGCTGTGTCAGGATAAGCGAGGCCAGTTCGTGAATATGGAATATTTAACGGAGACAAGGGTAATGCTCACCTACAACCTACCTTTATCCGAAATCTTAATGGATTTTTTTGACAAGCTAAAATCCCGATCCCGGGGTTACGCTTCTTTAGACTATGAATATATCGGGCATCGGGAATCAAACTTAGTAAAGTTGGATATTCTTTTAAACGGCAAAGTGGTTGACGCCTTATCGGCCGTAGTCCACCGGGACCGGTCTTTCCAGCGCGGGAGACAGTTAACTGAAAAATTGAAAGAGATTATCCCGCGGCAGATGTTTGAAGTACCTATCCAAGCGACTATTGGGACAAAGGTAATCGCTAGGGAAACTGTAAAAGCCATGCGCAAGGACGTGTTAGCCAAGTGTTACGGCGGCGACATTTCCCGAAAACGCAAACTCCTGGAGAAGCAGAAGGAAGGTAAGAAGCGGATGAAACAATTGGGGACGGTAGAGGTTCCCCAGGAAGCGTTCCTTGCGGTATTAAAAATTGAAGATTGATGCTTCGAAAATGAATACAGCAGCCGGGAGACAGTATAAAGGAACGACGTTAGGGTGTGTAAGGGCGATTCGATGAATCGCCCTTGATGGTATGAACCGTGGGATTTATGTTTGGTTTATTCGCCTAAAATCGGCGGGATGATTGGTTCATGTTTATGAAGTAACACTGAATGTTTGGCGGGACGGCCGGAGAGTAGGTTTAGGCTCTCAATCTGTTCTTCCAATCGGTTCATTTCCAGGATACCTACTGCCTCCGGGAATTTTTTAGAAATAGTTTTATACAGTTTTTTCCACCATTCTTGATTAGCAGAGATGGATTGATGTAAATCGGAGATGCGGTCATTATCGTGGAGATGGAAATGTCGAACCCGATCCATTTTTAAAAAGGCTTCCGGTGTTATTCCGGATTGTAAGGCATGGCCGATATCGACTGTTAGGCCGAACTCCGGTTCCTGAAAAAGCCAAAGCAGTTCTTGAAATCGTGAACCATCGCAAGCGCTGGGGTGAAATCGCGGATCACGCGGCATATTCTCCATTAGCAAGGTTACTCCCAGTTTTTTTGCCTCCTGAAGCAGCATCCCGAGACTGCCTTCCTCATAAAGCCGGGTGTCCGAATATTGTTCGGGGGCGTTTGGCTCAAGGGGACAGGGGTGAAAAGTGATCAACTTGATCTCCAAATCAGCGGCCAACCGCATTGTATTTAATAAGATATTAATAGCGACCATCCGTTCTTCGCGGTCCAATGCCCCTAAGCGTAAATTAACGAAGGGAGCGTGCATAGTTAATCTAAATTGAAAGCGTTCTTGATAAATCCGGATCGTCTGTTTTTCAGAGGTGGTAAACGCAAAATGAGGGGAGAGGCAACGGGGGTCGGTATGTAATTCTATTGCTTTAAAATAATGGGCCGCTTCTTGAAGATAAGCTGAAAGTGGCCGGTTACTAACGATTCTGGAACCAAGGCAAAACGCCATGCTTGCGTGTCCTCCGCATTAATTATATCAATAATAGCCGTAAAAAATTTTCTTTAAAGGGTTTTTGTAAATGTGGGAAGGATTATACCTATAAAATACCTTAATTAGGCCTACGCGTCAAACCTAAAAAAATATGTTTTAGCGATAATATTGAAAACAGAGAGGAGTTTTCCGGCTGAAAGACGAGTTGTCGCTTTATCTTCATTTCCCATTCTGTAAAAAAAAGTGCGCTTACTGTGACTTTAACTCATACAGTAATCTGGAAAACCTGATTGTCCCGTATGTAAAGGCTTTAAAGGCTGAGATCGGGAGGTATCTGCCTGAACCGCGTTTAATTCGAACGGTTTTTTTTGGAGGCGGGACCCCAAGCTATCTCTCTGTGGAAATATTGGCCGATATATTACTGTTTATTAAAGAATATTTTCGGGTAAGCCCAGATGCCGAAATTACACTTGAAACCAACCCCGGAACCATCAAAGGCCAGGATTTGGTATTCTTAAAATCGGTTGGGTTTAATCGGTTGAGTATTGGCCTCCAAACCAGTCAAAACCATCTATTGAATAATATAGGACGGATTCATTCATTAGCTGACTTTTTAAATATTTATGAGTCAGGGAGGGCTGCCGGTTTTTCCAACCTTGGGATTGATATCATCTTCGGCCTCCCTGGGCAGTCCCTTCGAGATTGGAGCCAGACTTTAGAACAGGTCGCCGTTTTAAAGCCGGAACATATATCAGCCTATGGCTTGCAGTTAGAGGCGGGCACTGAGTTGGCGGCAGCTGTTGAACGGGGTGTAACGCAATTGCCTTCTGAAGATGAAGTTGTGGAAATGATGAGATTAGCCATGTCTTACCTCCCGGAGCAAGGTTATCGGCATTATGAGATTTCAAACTATGCTAAACCCGGTTTTGAATCGATCCATAATTTAAGTTATTGGCGCGGTAACGATTATTTGGGATTTGGCGCCGGAGCTTATTCGACCTTTAACGGAGAGCGCTGGTTCAACATTAAAGAACCTTGGAAGTACATTAACGCCATTAATGCAAAAACTTCGGTAATTGCAGGACGGGAAAAACTGGATTCTAAAACCAAAGCAATCGAAGGTTTAATGTTGGGATTAAGGTTGCGTACCGGTTTGAATCTCATAGAATATGAGAATGAATATGGCATTAATCTCATCGAAGCTACTGGACCATACCTAAAAAGTTTGTTGGAACAAAAAATGTTAGTCTTAAAAGACCCATATTTGTCTTTGACCGATACCGGAATTATGCTCAGTAATAGTGTGATTAGTTCGTTGTTGGCCGGCATCTGAAAGAGTTGTATTACCCCGCCGATTAGGTAGAATTCAATGGTCCTAAATTTTGTTTGTTAAATTACCGTCCCTAAATAATAAACTGATGTTAAAACTCTTGACAAACCATATTGGCAGTGATATTTTTTAATTAGATTAGCACTCGCTAAACCAGAGTGCTAACAAAAACGCTTGAAATGAGGTGCTCTTATGGCCTCCGAGCTTGACGGAAGAAAGAAGCAGATTTTAAAGGTTGTTACCGACGATTATATCGCCTCAGCTGAACCGGTTGGATCCCGGACGATTGCCCGGAGACATGACCTTGGTTTATCACCGGCGACGATCCGTAATGAAATGGCCGATCTTGAAGAGGGCGGGTATTTGGAGCAACCGCATACCTCGGCTGGAAGGGTCCCTTCTGAAAAAGGTTACCGTTATTATGTGGACACCTTAATGTCCATGCGGCAATTGAACGAAAAAGAAATAGAACTAATCTATCGCGAGCTTGAAAAACATCACCGTGAGATTGAGGCCGTAATCCATCAAACATCAAAGATATTAGCGCAATTTACCAAATATCCTTCGATGGTGCTTGGACCGCAGATCCAAACGGCGATATTCCGGCACATTCAACTAGTAAAGCTCTCGGAGAAAACAATTTTGGTTTTAATCGTTACCGATACCGGTTATGTGGAGAACAGGGTAATTGAACTTGATAATGAGATTACCAACCTCGAATTGGACCGGATCTCCAATTTGCTTAATCAGAAACTACGCGGGATGAACCTTAGGGACCTCAAAGATAATGTCCTTAAAGAGCTTCGTTCGGAGATAGTTTTTCAAGATCAATTTTTTAGCGAGGCTGTTAAGGCATTAATTAAATCAATTGCCGATCACTATCAGGAACGGGTCATTGTGGACGGCGCCACTAAAATTCTTGAACAACCGGAGTTTTCGGACGTTTTAAAGTTTAAGCCTTTAATGAAGACATTAGAAGAGGAAGAATGCCTATATAAGCTTTTAACTAACAACCTACAAAAAGGGGCTAAAGTTAAAATCGGAAGTGAAAATGAGGACTTTGGGATTCAAGACTGTAGCGTAGTAACAGCCGGGTATGAAATCGCCGGGAGGACTGTAGGTGTAATAGGTGTGCTAGGCCCTACCCGGATGGAATATGCTAAAGTATTGCCGATTGTGGAATATACAGCTGGAATTTTAAGCAAGTTGTTAACTCAAATCTGTAAACCTAGCCGGTAATAAGGGTAATTAATTCAAGATATAAGCCTATAATTCAGGATTCAAAGTTTAGAGCCCAAAATCCTAGAAAAAGGGCAAAAGGTTAGGCACTCAATACTTCTTTCTCATGCCTTGTGGCCTCTTGCCTTGAAAAGTTTAGATTATTGTTATACTGCGGACTGTCAATAATAACCTTAGCCGTCCATTTCAGGTTTCATTTGATGGAAGTGAAATTACGAGATTAACTGATTTGGATCGAGTGACGGGAGGTTATCATGACAGCGAGCCATAATTCGGAGCGTTCCGAGGCTAATCAACACTTATCAGCCTTAATAACTAACTCCGAAGCAATTCAGGCTTTAACTCAAATCGTAGCCGGGACTTTTGGGCCTAAGGGTTTGGATTGCATGTTAATTGACCAAGATGGCGAAGTGATCGTCACTAATGACGGGGCTACCATCTTGAAAAACATTGATATTACTCACCCGGTAGCCAGGATTTTAATCAACGCAATTCAACTCCAGGAGGAGAAGGTCGGAGATGGCACCACTACCGCCTCACTCTTAGCGGAGAGTATGATTACCGAAGGGGTCAATCAGATCTTAAAGGGCGTTCCGGTTGTTAAAGTAATTGATGGAATTAAACTGGGGATTGACGCCGCTTTAAAAATTTTGGCAGAGGCTAAAATAACAGTCGGCCGTTTAGATTCTCCGCTCTTAGAGCGAATCGCCTTGATTTCCGCTAGAGGCCATCAAGATTTGGCTAACTTAGTAATTAAGGCGGCCCGAACCTTGGGAGAGGAGTATTTAAATAAACCAGGGTTTAAGTTAGCGGATCAAACCCTTGCTTTTGAAGGGAGTTCAACCGAGGTAATCCGGGGAACTGTTATTAACCGGGAACCGTTAAACAAGGGGATGCCTTACCGGATTGACGACGGCAAGATCATAATCATCGACGACGCCCTGGAACCGGTAAAAGTCGATTATCAGGCGTTAGGGACCGAAGCCGGATTTAACCGTCAACTTCAGAATCAAGAGTTGCTCAGGGAAAGTATCAACCAACTTGCGAGAATGGGCGTGAAAGGGGTTTTTGCCGACCGGTCGATTTCGGATCTAGCCGAATCTTGTTTGACTGATTTAGGTATCATCGGGATCCAAGGAGTTCCCAGACATGAATGGGAGCGGTTGGCTGTTTTTACCGGGGCGCGTCCGGTTAAACGGGAAGGCCTTCTAAAAACCCCTGAAGAATTAGGGCCGGTATTTGGAAAAGCAGCCACCATAATTGTGGATGAAGATTTTAAGAATATTAAAGTCCTGGGTTACCCGGAGCAGAAGATGGTTACGCTTTTAATCGGGGCTTACACTAAAGAAATAGCCGAGGAGAAAAAACGGATTACCGAAGATGCCGCTGGAGCAGTCCAAGCCGCTTGGTGTGGAGGGGTCGTCCCGGGTGGAGGCAGTGTTGAACTGGGAATAGCCCGGTTCCTCAATCTAAAACCTCCTCTGGATCTAAACCGCTATGGGTTTGGGTGTGTAATTGAAGCCCTTAAAAGGCCGATGGCTCAAATTTGCGCTAATGCCGGTTTTAATACTCTGGAGAAATTGGCTGAAGCCTTGGCCAGTCAGGAAGAGACAGGTTCATTGGGGGTTGGGGTTAATTGTGAAACCGGCAAGGTGGAGGATTTGATTGAAACTGGAGTTTGTGACCCCTATTTAGTTAAATATCACGCCCTTAAGTCGGCGGGGGAAGTAGTCGAAGCGATCCTAAGGATTAATGCCATCGTCAAGATGAAAGATTGATAATTTAGTTCTTAGCCTTAATATGGTAAAACAATCATAGATAATGTTTAGTTTCTATTAGTAAAAACGGAGGTCATCATGTCCAAACAAGAACAGCTTGATCCAACAGCTGAAACCATTCAATCCCAAGAAAGCTTGGGAGGAACAGCTCAAGACGTGCCAGAAAAGCCGAAAGGGGATGACACTGACGCTAAAATCACCCAATTGGAAAAAGAATTGGCCGGAGTACGGCAGGAGAAGGATGAATTTTACAATCTGATGTTAAGGGCTAAGGCTGATTTTGAAAATTTTAGGCGCCGCAGCCGGCAAGAGATTGAACAGTTATCGCTTTATGCCGGGGAAGACCTTATGAAAAAAATCCTTCCGGTGCTTGATAGTATGGAACGGGCGGTAGCTTGTTTCGATAAAACAAGTGAAAACGCCCGGGGTTGGCAGGAAGGCATAGAATTGATTTTGCGTCAATTCCAGAATATACTTAAAGCCGATGGCCTTGAAGAAATACCGTCTGTCAATGAACCTTTCAATCCCGAACTTCAGGAAGCGGTATTTCAAGAAGAATCGGATGCTGTCCTTCACCCTACGGTAGTCGAGGAAATGCAAAAAGGTTATCAATATAAAGGTAAATTAATTCGGCCGGCCTTGGTAAAGGTAGCGATCCCGAAACAGTGAATGGATATCAGTAAGCAGTGCCTTTTCAAGAACGTTTTTAGCTTGAATAAGGATTGATTATAGTGATTGTTAATCTTAAAAGAATAACATATTGAAATGGGGGTTCATTAAATGGCAAAGGTACTAGGTATTGATTTAGGCACAACTAATTCATGTATGGCAGTTATGGAAGGCGGAGAGCCGGTAGTCATCCCCAATGCCGAGGGCGGACGGACCACTCCTTCCGTAGTGGCTTTTTCGAAAAACGGTGAACGGATGGTGGGGCAGGTAGCTAAAAGGCAGGCTGTGGCAAATCCAGACCGGACTGTATCTTCGATTAAACGCCGAATGGGGACTGATTACAAAGTAAGTATTGACGACAAACAGTATACGCCCCAAGAGATCTCGGCCATGATTCTCCAAAAAATGAAAGCGGACGCCGAAGCTTATTTGGGCGAGAAAGTAGAGAAAGCGGTAATTACCGTACCGGCATATTTCTCCGACTCCCAACGTCAAGCGACTAAAGACGCAGGTAAGATTGCCGGATTGGAAGTTTTGCGAATCATAAATGAACCGACTTCGGCATCGTTGGCATACGGTATTGAAAAAGGCGAAGACCATATTATCCTCGTCTACGACTTGGGTGGAGGGACTTTTGACGTATCGATTTTAGAGTTAGGCGATGGTGTTTTTGAAGTTAAGGCAACTAGCGGGAACAACCGCTTGGGCGGGGATGATTTTGACGAACGGGTCGTCACTTGGATGGCGGAGAACTTTAAAAAAGATCAGGGAGTGGATCTCCGTAACGACCGAATGGCGCTCCAGCGTTTACGGGAAGCGGCGGAAAAAGCGAAAATCGAATTATCCGGGTTAACTTCAACTGCGATCAACCTTCCGTTTATTACAGCTGTCAATGGCGAGCCGCGGCATTTGGATATGACTTTGACCAGGGCCAAATTTGATGAAATTACCGCCGACTTAGTGGAAGCCACTGTCGGGCCTACCAAACGGGCCTTGGCCGATGCCGGATTGGAACCAAAAGACATTGATAAAGTTATTTTGGTCGGTGGTTCGATTAGGATCCCGGCAGTCCAGGAAATGGTAAAGAAATTAATTGGCAAGGAGCCGTTTAAAGGGGTCAACCCCGATGAAGTGGTGGCGGTCGGAGCTGCGATTCAAGCCGGTGTATTAGTGGGAGAAGTTAAAGACATCGTTTTACTTGACGTTACTCCGCTTTCGCTAGGTTTAGAGACTTTGGGCGGTGTTTTCACTAGGATCATCGACCGTAATACGACCATTCCGACTTCAAAAAGTCAAATCTTTTCCACTGCCGCCGATAATCAGACTGCGGTCGACATTCATGTCCTTCAAGGAGAACGTCCGATGGCTGCCGACAATGTTACCTTGGGCCAGTTCCGGTTGGATGGAATTCCACCGGCGCCGCGGGGCATTCCACAGGTTGAAGTCACGTTTGATATCGATGCTAACGGGATTGTCCATGTATCGGCGAAAGATAAAGGGACGGGTAAGGAACAAAAGGTTACGATTACTACTTCCAGCGGTTTGAGTGACGACCAGATCAATAAAATGGTGAAAGACGCCGAGTCCCATGCGGAGGAAGACAAACGCCGCCGTGAAGAAATAGATACGTTTAATGAAGCTGACAGCATGATTTATACGGTTGATAAAACCTTAAAAGATATTGGGGATAAAGCCGATAAGGTTCAGGTGGAAAAGATTCAAAAGGCCAAGGAAGAATTACAGCAAGCGGTGACCGCCAAGGACATTGCAGGAATTAAAGCTAAAAAAGAAGCCTTGGAAAAAGTCCTTCACGAACTTTCGGCAACAATTTACAACCAGGCTGCTGGCCAAGGCCAAGCCGGGGCAACCGGGGCCGGACCGGATGAAGGCCCTACCGGATATGGACCCCAAGCCGAAGGTCCGACGGTTGACGCCGATTATAAAGTACAAGACGATAAGTAATTCTACTTTGGTAAGTTCATTATAAAAAGACGTTTTGAAAATAATCGCGAACGGTTTAACGCGTTATTTTCAAAACGCAAGTTCAAATTTACCAAAGCAGAAATAAGTACTGAAGGGAAATAAAATGGCAAAACGAGATTATTATGAGGTGCTGGGGGTCTCAAAAGCCGCGACTGAGGAAGAGATAAAAAAAGCTTACCGGAAGTTGGCCCGTCAGTACCATCCAGATGTTAATAAAGACAATCCGAAAGAGGCCGAAGCGAAGTTTAAAGAGGTCAATGAAGCCTATAGCGTCCTAAGCGACCCCCAAAAACGCTCCGCTTACGATCACTACGGCCATGCGGCCAGTGATCCTAACTTTGGCGCTGGGGGATTTAACGGCGGCGGATTTGGTGATTTCGGTTTTGATGGGTTCGGGGATATTTTCGACATGTTTTTCGGCGGTAGTGGCAGGAGTTCCCGGCAGCGCACCGGTCCTCAACGGGGGAATGATCTCCGTTATGATATGGAGATTACTTTTGAAGAAGCGGCCTTCGGGAAAGAGACTACGATTGAGGTCCCCCGAACCGAAGTATGCCCGACTTGTAAGGGAAATATGGCTAAACCGGGAACCCCGATTAAGTCTTGTTCCAATTGTAACGGGACAGGGCAAGTTCAAGTTACTCAAAATACCGCTTTCGGTAGGTTTGTCAATGTCAGGACGTGTGAAAAGTGCCATGGGGAAGGGAAAACCATTGAAACTCCTTGCACCGAATGCAGTGGTAGCGGACGGATCAGGAAAAACCGGAAGATTGACGTTAAAATTCCGGCCGGAGTGGAAAGCGGTTCCCGATTAAGAGTATCTAACGAAGGTGAGGCCGGGATCAAGGGCGGTTCCGCCGGGGACTTATATATTTATATTTTTGTCAAAGCCCATCCCAAATTTGAACGCCAGGGCCACGATGTTTACAGCGAGATTAAATTGAGCATTACCCAAGCAACGATGGGAACTACGGTCTCAGTAGACACTCTGGATGGAAAAGTAGAATTACGGATTCCGGAAGGGACCCAACATGGCACTTCCTTTAGGATGAAAGGGCATGGCATTCCCCAATTAAGGGGTCATGGCCGGGGCGATCATTTTGTAAAAGTGAAAATCACCATTCCTACCAAACTCAACGGAGAACAGCGTGAATTGTTGAAAAAATTGGCTTTATCATTTGGGGAGAACCTTTCTGATGATGACAAAGGTTTTATCAATAAGGTGAAGGATGCGTTTAAGTAGTAGATTGTATGGGTTATGGTATTTAGTATTCAGGAATCAGGAGACAGTAGAAAAGCTTACGAAGATCTCGGATTCGGATTGCTATGAATTAGGGTTATTAAAGAGGAGTTGTATCTCCTCTTTTTAACTAAATATGTTTGCAATAGTTATTGGGGCGAATACGACATATTTTCCTAGATTCATGAATTGAAATAAATTCAATAATTTGCCCTTTCCATCCATGATTTAAGGATGGAAAATATTATTCAAAATTATTTCGATTTATATATTTACAGGAGGTTTAATGAGCGGGTCCAACTGGTGCGAAGTTAAAGTAAAAGTCCCGGCCGAATTTGGTGAGATTGTGGCCGAAATTTTTCAGGAAGAAGGCTCCGGCGGGGTTGTCTTTGACGATCCTGGAATCCTTAAGGATAAGCCATTTCAAGATGACGAGTATCTTGGCAACGAATTTAAGCTTCCCAATCAGTTCGGGGTCCAATCCTATCTACCAGTGGATGACCGCTTGGGTGAACGCCTCACACGCATTAAAGAACGAATCCTAGCGCTGATCGGGATCGTGGTGGAACTTGAGCTAAAACAGGTACAGGAAGAGGATTGGGCTGAAGCTTGGAAACAATATTTTAAGCCGGAACATATCGGTATGATAGTTATTAAACCGAGTTGGGAAGAGTATGTTTCGAAAAACGATGAAATCGTGGTTGAGTTGGATCCGGGAATGGCTTTCGGGACCGGGACCCATCCCACTACTAGGCTCTGTGTCGGACTGCTTCAGGAGATAATTACGCCCCAAACGGAGATGCTTGATGTGGGGACGGGCTCCGGAATACTGGCGTTAGCCGGCGCCAAGCTAGGCGCTAAAAGAGTGGTTGCTACGGATATTGATCCGATTGCGGTAAAAGTGGCTTTGGAAAATATTAAGCGAAACCGAATGGAAGGGTTTATTGAGGCCTATGAGAGTAACTTGTTGGAACGGCCGTTGGATTCTAAGTTTAACCTGGTGGTAGCCAATATTATTGCCAACGCGATTTTGGCGATTGTTCCCCAATTGGTGAAGGTTCTGGAGCCGGGAGGTATGTTTCTGGCTTCGGGAATCATTGAGGAGCGTTTGCCGGATGTCTTGGAATGTTTGAATAAACATGGTTTTACCGATGTCAAACACCTCTTTGAAGAGGGTTGGGTGGGATTGATCTTTAAATACGAACCCTGATTTAAAGTTCAAAGTCAAAAGTCTAAGGTCTGTTTTTTGATTTTTGACTTTAAAGAAAAATAGTATTATACAGCTAAATTCTTCCTTGGTTGGGAGGGTTTTTTTGATTGCCAAATTATAAATTAGATATCATTTTTTTAATCGGTAGACTGTCAGGGTCTCTTAAATGTGCGATACTACCGTGGCTTTGGGAAATCCAACTAAAGATGGTTCGGTTTTTTAAACTAATCCTTAAAAAAATCAGGACATATTTGACGTCGTTTTTGACAGTAAAATATGTCCTGCTCTTCTTTATTGCAGTTCTTAATTATTGTTCTAAAAGTTGAACGTTGTCGATAAAAAATTGAACATTGTCATTTGTTCTCTCAACTACGCCGCTTTCTGCTGCTTCTGCTTCTAAATTACCCAAGCTGAGAGCGAACCGAACCTTCTCGCCATTACCTACTCCGATATATTTAGTATACGTTTTAAGCTCGGTTGTAGTGTAGATTACAAGTCCACCGTAATACTCAGTAAAATATGGGAAGTGATTAAGGGTTGCATGTATCCTTCCGCCGACTGAACTAGACTTGGCCTTCAATGATATAAAATATTCCTTGCCGGATTTTAATTCGAACTCGAGACAGCCGCTTAAATCTGTTTTAAAAGGGGTTATCAGTTGGTGCCATTGTGCGACACCACAATTTGACGCAGAAAAATAGAGGTAATGATTTGTGGAGTAGTTGGGATCTAAGTGCCATTCAACTGTAGAGGTAGAAGCCCACTCAGGGTCTGAATAAGGAATCCATCTACCCCAGCCAGTTTCATCGCCGGCGAGATCCACTTCAAAATCACCATTAGGAATCAAATTTTTCGCCGAATCCGATAAGATAGGGTCGGCTGGTGGGTCAGCCGGCGGATTCGGGCCCCCGCCGCAACCGATAATAACAAATAATAAACTAAAGTATACCAATAAAAAAATGACTTTCTTTTTCAAAAGCTACACCCCAATCTTCTTAAAGCATATTTGGTACATATTTAATATTATAATTTTACTATTGCGACAAAAGGAAAATAAGTATTAAAAAATATAGACAAGTCAGATATTTAAACCTTTACCTTTTTTAGAAGGATGAAAATTAGCTGATAGACTAAACTTAAATTCAATTTACTTGACGGTTTACTTAAGAATGATATGATTGTTTTAAAATTAGGCGGTTTCATAATTCCTTTTTTCCAGCTTCACATACAATATATTGATAGACTAAAATAAAACCTACACTATACATTGCATGCGAAGATAAATTCTTGTAATTATGAAACTCGCTCATTTGATTGAAATGATTGTAAAAGGAGATCTTTTATGACCCGTTTTTTTATTTCATCCGATCAAATCAAGGATAATACCGTGACCCTTCGGGGCGAAGACCGGCACCATCTTTTGAATGTCCTCCGCCAAGGCCCGGGAGGGGAAATTACCGCTCTAAACGGCAAAGGTGAGGAGTATCTGGTCAGGATTACCGAGGTGACTACTGATCAAGTACATGGGGCAATCATTAAAAAAATGGAACGCCAAGCTGAGCCCCGGGTTAAAATCACTCTAGTCCAAAGCTTGCCGAAGGCTGATAAATTCGAGTGGATCCTTCAAAAAAACACTGAACTCGGAGTCAGCCGGTTTCAACCGGTGTTCACCGAACGAAGCAATATTAAATTGGATCAGTCCACCCTGGAACGGAAACTGGAACGGTGGAGCAAAATTATCCGGGAAGCGGCGGAGCAATCCGGAAGGCAAATCATACCGGTTCTTGAGCCTATTCGCCGTTGGTATGAGGCGCTCGCCGGTTGTAATAACGGTTTAGTTTTAATACCTTGGGAGGGAGAGACCGTTCTATCCCTGAAGCAAGTTTTGGAACGCCAAACGGAAATACCCCAGCTGGTTACGGTTTTAATCGGCCCAGAGGGCGGGTTTTCATTGAAAGAAGTCGAGGAAGCTAAGGAAAAAGGAGCGATTCCGGTAACGTTAGGCCCCAGGATTTTAAGGACCGAGACCGCCGGATTGGTGGTGGCATCGGCTTTGTTATACCATTTTGGAGATTTGGGAGAGAATTGAGGCGGTTTCAGGCAAAACTTAAACCACAGAGACACTGAGAACGGTAAGAAGATAAGAATATAGAGGAGTATTAATTCTTCAACTTTGACCCCTCTATGTACTCTCTGGTAAAAAATTGATGCCAATTATTTTAGCTTATGCCGTAATGGATCGTAAATCAGAGCAGGCAGTTCCGGTTCTCCCGGATAAGGGTCCAGGGTATAGCGGATCAACGGTAAATAAAGAATCGCGGTGTTAACGATTTGGATCCGGATGACCGGACGGTACTTCCGGTACACCTCGGCCATTCGCCGGTAAAAGCTCTGATGGTCTTGGTCTTCATCCAGATTACCATGGTAATAGCTTTCCAAGTAATTTACTTCTTCCTCCCACCGGGCCTGGGCTGCTTTAACCCACTGGGAATCATGGTTTTGAAGCTGCCATTTTAAATGGTTGAGCAATGCCTGATAAGCATCGCGATAAGGAATTTGCCTTTTCTCCAAGTTTTTTTTAGGCGGTTGCGATAATAATTTTTTGGCCCGGAATTCTTGAATGATATTGGTGGCGATTTCTCCCATTACCAGGTCGATGCTTAATGAGGCCAACTCGTCAAATCGTTCATCGGTCTCAAAACTTATTTTGAAATTAACTAACAGGTGAGGATGGTAAACCAGGGTCGGCTGTTTAAAAAAGAACCGGGTTTTTTCTTTTAAGAGCGCCAAAATTTCCCGCTCTACCTTCCGGTGGTCCAAATCGTAAGGGAAAGTCACTCTGGTGATCAATCCCCGCTTACGAATACCATCTACCAGCCACTGAAGGCGGAAACTACCCCGGGTTACCAATTCCGAGCCGGGATATTTCGCTAATAATTCCGGAGCGCAGACCATTTGAAGATTCAGGGTTTCCGTCCGGTCCGGCCGGAAAAAGGTCCTCGGGATGTCAACCTGACATTGGGCCATGATCAATTCATTATTAATGATGTTATGCGGCGAACCGGCCACTTTTAAGGCGTCTGTCAAATATCCGAAGACCAGTTGGCTCTCGGGAATCAGCTGAGATTCGGGGATTAAAGAATTTCCAACCATTCCGGTTCCTCTGTTTCATTTAGAATATTGTCAATCTCCGCTCCTAACTGCGCAAAACCGTGATTAAGTTCTTCATTGGAATTAGCCCCAATAACCAGTTCCAAAATCCGGGCCTCCAGGCTTTTACCCCGGGACAACCAGCTGATCACCTTTTCGCTTTCACCGATTACCATCTCAAACATGCGCACTTTCTGGTCGAGCAGGTTTAATAAGTGTTCTTCGACGGTATCCTTGGTTGAGAGGTTATAAATATAAACATCGCGGGTCTGGCCGAGCCGGTGGATCCGGCCGATCCTCTGTTCCAGCCGCATCGGGTTCCAGGGGAGATCGTAGTTGATTAAAGTATTGCAAAATTGAAGGTTGATCCCTTCGCCCCCTGACTCGGTACAGACCAAGACCCGGAATTTGGGAAACTCTTTAAACTGCCATTTGGTGAACTCCTTTTTACTGGCGGAGAGGCTGCCGTCAAAGGGTAAAGTGAGAATCCCGGCCTGTTCCAAACGGGTCCGGATATAGCTTTGGGTCGCCAGGAATTCGGTGAAGATAATCACCTTTTCCTGGGTTTTTTTGATTAATTCTTCGACGATCCTCATTTTAGAGTTGTCCTTGAGTTGCTGCACCATTTGAAAGAGGGCGACCGCTTCCCCCTGGCAATCGGCGTTGATTTCCATACTTTGAGCCAGTTTAAAAAGGGTCAGCGCCGCCGCAAAGGTGCTGGAACAAATCTCCCGCTGTAAGGTGAGCAGGGGGAGGGAAACAACCCCATGCGACTTTTGATTAATATTTTTACGGATAAAAGCGGTTACGCTATCATACAATTTTTGTTCCAGGCCGGAAAGGATAATCGGGATATTCTGAACGTGCCGTTTGGTAAAGCCCATATTGGCTCCGTGTTTGTTCCGGATCATCACTTCGCCGAGGAGGCTTTTCAGTTCCTGGGCGTGTTGAGGGGTCCTTTTATCCTTGGTATATGTTTTTTTAAAGCTGCGATAGTTGCCCAACTGTCCCGGCCGGAGCAGAGTGATTAGATTAAAGAGTTCTTTCAGATCATTCTGGAGCGGGGTTGCGGTTAATAATAAAAAGAATTTTTTTTGGATACTATTGACGAATTGCCAGTTCTGAGTGGCAGTGCTTTTAAGTTTGTGGGCTTCGTCAATAATTACCATGTCGAAATAGAGATTTAAGATCTCTTGCCGGTGCGACTCTTTCTTCGCGGTGTCAATCGAGGCGATTAATTGATCATAATGGGACCAGTGGTATTCTTGTTTGGCGATCAGGGTGGGAATCTCAAACTTCTCGCGGAGCTCGGCCTCCCATTGCCGGCAGAGGGCGGCCGGGGTCAGGATTAGGAATTTTTTTACCAAACCTCTCAGCATGTATTCTTTCAGAATCATTGAAGCTTCAATGGTTTTACCAAGGCCAACTTCATCGGCGAGAATCGCCCGGCCGCGCAGTTGGGAGATGACCCGGCGCACTGTCTCGATTTGGTGCGGATAAGGGACCACCCCTGACGAGCGCCAGTATTCCTGCATATGGCTGAGGACCAGCAATTCCTCAAAACCACGGTTTAAAGTCAGTTCTTCGCCGCGAAAATGCAAGAGGAAGGCTTCCCAGGAGTCCCAGTGTTTGCGGCGCATCTCCAAAAGGAAAGGGGAAAAATTGTCATCTATTTCAAAAACCGGGTTAAAATCCGGCAAAGCGAGGGAGGATGGGGTATTATTCTGAGATTGCTCTATTAACTCCATTGATTCTCCTTAACTCCAAGGTAGATACTATATTTTCACCGGTTTAAAAGGGTTTTAGTCTTTAATCATCGAATAAAGAAACTGTAATATCCTGGTTAAAGATTCCTTGCTTAGAATAGACAGATTGGTAAAGGTGATTATGATGAAAAAAGAATCCGATTATCTTGGTTTGCTTGATAAGTCAATATTAAAGATGTTTCGGGATGCTTTAAAAGTATCTTTGAGACACCCTCCAATGGCGGTATTTGTTACAAAAACCATAGTCCATCAGTTTTTTACCGCCCGCCTACGGTCAGCTTGGGGCAGAAAAGGAATTCAGGTTCCGCCGTTGATGATTGTTAGTGTGACCAGTCAATGCAATTTGAAGTGCAAGGGGTGTTATGCCGGTGAACTTCACCGGAAGGCGAACGCCGAAATGACTGAAGCACAATTGGAACGAATCTTTAAGGAAGCGAACGAACTTGGTATTTCTATTATCCTAATTGCCGGCGGCGAGCCATTGAGCCGTCCAGAAGTATTAAAAATCGCTTTGGACTATCCGAAGATTATTTTCCCCTTGTTTACCAACGGTTTATTATTAACTGATGAGATTGTTGGAGAAATAAAGAAAGGGCAAAATATAGTTCCAATCATCAGTCTCGAAGGATACGGGCCGGAAACGGATGCCCGAAGGGGCCGGGGAGTATATCAAAAACTCCGTGAGGCATTGGGAAAGCTTCAACGTGAAAAGATATTCTTTGGTGTTTCGTTGACAATGACCCGGGAGAACTTTGGGATTATAACCAGTAGGGATTTTATAGCCAACTTGCTTGACTCGGGAGCTAAACTATTTCTATTCGTCGAATATGTCCCGGTTAAAGAAGGTACTGAAGATCTAGCCCTTTCCGAGGAGCAGCGGAACAGGGTGTTAGATTTGATACAGCGGTTTCGCCATGAATACCCCGGTTTATTTATCGCTTTCCCCGGTGATGAAGTAGAATTTGGCGGTTGCCTCTCCGCAGGCCGCGGTTTTGTCCATGTTAGTCCCGATGGGGCGCTTGAACCATGTCCTTTTGCGCCATATTCCGATACCAATTTAAAAAACCGGACTCTTAAGGAAGCTTTGAATTCCCGATTGCTAAAGGAGATACGCCAAAATCACGGTTTGTTAAGCGAGACCAAAGGCGGATGCGCTCTTTGGGAGAACCGGGATTGGGTGCAAGATTTAGCGCAAGGCGAAACGAGAGCCGTTGATTAATAACCGGAAGTTGGTTAATGTTTTTTAAGCGGTATTGAGCGATTTTCTGATGGTCGTCAACGATTTTAGGGTGGTATTGAGCGATTTTCTGATGGTCGTCAACGATTTTAGAACGGTGTTGATCGATTTTGAGGTGGTCTTCAACGATTTTAGGGTGGTATTGATCGATTTTGAGGTGGTCTTCAACGATTTTAGAGTGGTATTAATCGATTTATAAGGAGAATCTCGAAGACACTCCCGAGAATCTCGGGGATAGTCCGGAGAATCTGAAAGACACTCCCAAGGATCTCGGAAATACTCCCGAGTATCTCGAAGACACTCCCGAGAGAGTGTAAAATAGTTAGCTTTGTCAAGTAAGTTCCGGTCTGAACCAGGATTAGTCAAGATTAAACGGATTGGACGGATTAAAAATCAGTGTTCCCCGGTTGAATCTACTTTAATGGAACAAACAAGGAAAATGAGCATTTTGAGATTTGAATAACTTTTCAGCAAAAAAGTAAATCCTTTTAATCCGAGAAATCCCGTTTAATCCTGGTTCTGACAGGAGACGCCCTCGACATACAAAAGAAAAAAGCCGAAAGATAAGTGACGCTAAAGGGAGGGATCCCCTGATCAGATTCGTTGGCCCTCGTAAGAGCAAATGCCTTTAAGCCTAAAAAAGAGGAAGCCTCTCTCCATTGTCGAATCAATATTTAACAGTGGAAAGAGGTATTTTTATGGATGTACAACGGTTTCTAAACGAAATTAAAAATAGCCAATATTACCAAGGCCAAATCGCCTGCATCCAAGAACTTCCTGGACGTGAACCGGTCTTTGGGGAAGCAGTCCCGGTACTGATCCCCGAAATAGAGCGGTTGCTGCGGAAGAAAGGCCTTGAAAAGCTTTATTCCCACCAGGCTGAAGCCATTAACGCCATCCGAAACGGGGAGCATACAGTAATCGTCACCGGCACCGCCAGCGGGAAATCCCTTTGTTACAATTTGCCGGTCTTGGAGAGTTACTTCAAGGACCGCCGCTCCCGAGCCCTCTTTTTATATCCCACCAAAGCATTGGCCCAAGACCAGTTGAAAAACTTGCTTCGGCTATTTGAAGGGGAAAGCGAGCCACCACTGATGGGGACCTATGACGGGGATACCCCTGTCAATCTCCGTAAAAAATTACGCGACTCCGGGAATATAATTTTGACAAATCCCGATATGTTACATCAAGGAATTATGCCAAAACATCCGGGATGGTCACAGTTTTTTGGAAATTTGAAATATGTGGTTCTCGACGAACTCCATACTTACCGCGGAGTTTTCGGTTCCAACGTCGCCAATGTGATCCGGCGCTTACGTCGGATTTGCAATCATTACGGGGGTTCGCCGGTATTTATCGCCACTTCGGCGACGATTAACAATCCCCAAGCCCATGCCGAAGCTTTAATAGGCCTGCCGATGCATTTGATCGATCAGGACGGGGCGCCCCGGGGGAAAAAATATTTTGTCTTTTGGAACCCGCCTTATCTGGATCAGGCCAAGACTGAACGAAAGAGCGCCAACTCGGAGGCGGCTTATTTAATGACCGAACTAATCCGGAACCGGATCCCGACCATCGCTTTTACCAAAACCCGAGTGGTTACCGAGTTGATGTACCGCTATGTCCAAGACCAACTCCAAAAACACAGTCCGAGTCTGGCCAAGAAAATCCGAGCTTACCGCGGCGGGTACCTGCCGGAGGAGCGGCGGGAGATCGAACGCCAGTTGTTCGAGGGCGAATTGCTTGGAGTGACCAGTACTAACGCTTTAGAATTGGGGATCGATATCGGACAGCTCGAAGCCTGTTTGGTGGTAGGTTATCCGGGGACCATCGCCTCCAGTTGGCAACAGGCAGGCCGGGTTGGTAGGGCGCGCGAAGATTCCCTAGTGATTTATATTCCGCATCAAAATCCGATTGATCAATATTTAGTAAAGCATCCGGGCTATTTCTTCGGCCAAAATCCCGAGGCGGCAGTGATCGATCCCAATAACCC